>NZ_JBFIKK010000060.1:0-19091 GCF_041600255.1 Nocardioides sp.
TCCAACCACAAGTGGCAGGTCAGCGGGGGTGGAGCAACCACAAGTGGCAGGTCAGCGTCAGTACCAGCCGACGCTCTGGCTGTGCCCCCAGGCGCTGCAGGGGCTGCCGTACCGGTCCTGGATGTAGCCGAGACCCCAGGTGATCTGGGTGACCGGGTTGGTCGCCCAGTCGGAGCCGGCCGAGGCCATCTTGGAGCCGGGCAGTGCCTGCGGGATGCCGTACGCCGACGAGGTCGGGTTGTCGGCGGTGGTGGACCAGTTGGACTCGCGGGTCCAGAGACTGTCCAGGCAGCCGAACTGGTCGCTGGAGAAGCCGAAGTCGCCGAGCAGCGCCCGGGCGATCGTGCGGGGGTCGCCGTCGGCGAGGCGCTCGGTGCGGGTGATCGCGGGGCCGTCGGTCTGGGCCAGCGCGGCCTCCTTCACCGGGTCGGCCTCGGCACGCCGGTCCTCGGAGCGCGAGACGCCCGACTCGTCCCGCTCGGCGAGCTGCTCGGCCGAGAGCGTGGTCATGCCCGCCGCGCTGAGGCTGATCTCCGGTGAGCCGGGCTCGGACGACGCGCTCAGGACCCCACCGGAGACCACCGCACCCGTCGCGGCGACCGCCAGCGACGAGAAGACGAGGGTGCTGCGCAGCGCGCGCTTCGGAGCCTCGACCACAACAGGGGTCGGGGGGAGGTCGCGGTGCTTCGGGACGTACTTCGAACGCGTGGGCACAAGGCTCATGACGTGGAGGGCTTACCGGGGGTAGACGACGGGGGCAAACACCGTGACCTGCGCACAACCCCTACGCAGGTCACGAATTGATCACGGCCACCTTGCCCGAGTACGCCGCGGCCGCGCAAAACAACGCAGCAGAAAGTCGAGCGATGCTGGTCACAATCGCGCATCACCAGCGCCACCAGCCCCGCGAACCCCACTGACCCCAGCAGGTCAGAGGGTTCGCGGGCGCCCGGTGCTCAGACGGTGACGTTCTCCAGCATCTCGGTGACCAGCGCCGCGATCGGCGAGCGCTCCGATCGCGTCAGCGTGACGTGCGCGAAGAGCGGGTGTCCCTTGAGCTTCTCGATCACCGCGACCACGCCGTCGTGCCGGCCGACTCGCAGGTTGTCGCGCTGGGCGACGTCGTGGGTCAGCACCACCTTGGAGTTCGCCCCGATCCGCGAGAGCACGGTCAGCAGCACGTTGCGCTCCAGCGACTGGGCCTCGTCGACGATCACGAAGGAGTCGTGCAGCGACCGCCCGCGGATGTGGGTCAGTGGGAGCACCTCGAGCATCCCGCGGTCCAGGACCTCCTCGATGACGTCCTTGGACGTCATCGCCCCGAGCGTGTCGAAGACCGCCTGCGCCCAGGGCCCCATCTTCTCGGCCTCGGAGCCGGGCAGGTAGCCGAGCTCCTGCCCGCCCACCGCGAAGAGCGGCCGGAAGACGACCACCTTGCTGTGCTGGCGCCGCTCCATCACGGCCTCGAGCCCGGCGCAGAGCGCCATCGCCGACTTGCCGGTGCCGGCCCGACCGCCCAGCGACACGATGCCGACCTCGGGGTCCAGCAGCATCTCGAGCGCGACCCGCTGCTCGGCGGAGCGACCGTGGATGCCGAACGCCTCCCGATCTCCCCGCACGAGGTGCACCTGCTTGTCCGGTCCGACCCGCCCCAGCGCCGTACCCCGCTCGGAGAGCAGGACCAGCCCCTGGTGGCAGGGCATGTCCCGGGCGGCGGCCAGGTCGAGAGTGCCGTCGTCGTACAGCTCGTCGAGGTCGGCGGCCGGTACGTCGAGCTCGGCCATCCCGGTGTAGCCGGTGTCGGAGTCGCTGATCGCCTCCGCGCGGTACTCCTGCGCGTCGAGACCGACCGCCGAGGCCTTGATCCGCAGCGGCAGGTCCTTGGACACCAACGTCACGTTGCGACCCTCGTCGGCCAGGTTCCGGGCCACCGCGAGGATCCGGGTGTCGTTGTCGCCCAGCCGGAAGCCCGAGGGCAGCGAGGTCGGGTCGGTGTGGTTCAGCTCGACCCGCAGCGTTCCCCCCTCCTCCCCGATCGGGATCGGGTTGTCAAGACGCCCGTGCAGCACGCGGAGCTCGTCGAGACTGCGCAGGGCGCTGCGCGCGAAGAAGCCCAGCTCGGGGTGGTTCCGCTTCCCCTCCAGCTCGCTGATCACGACGACCGGCAGCACCACCTCGTGCTCGGCGAACCGCCGCAGGGCGCCCGGGTCGGCGAGCAGCACGCTCGTGTCCAGGACGTAGGTGTGGGCAGGCACGGGCGTGGACTCCGGCGTGGAGGGCTTCGACTTCGTGGGCTGCGTCGTCACGGTGACACCCCTTACGGGTCGCAGCGCGCACTCCACGCCCCGGCCCTAGTTCACAAAGGTTGACCCGGAGCGTGCCCGCAGGCCGGAGTGCCGGCCTCCGTCCTCGCCGCAGGTGGTCACCTGCGGTGCGGTACAGCCGTGAATGCTCACGAGCGGGCCTCCTGGTGCGGCGAGCTTCCCCACTCTCCGCTGATCGAAAAACTACGCCCGCCCGAGGCCGGGATCAGGGCGACACGCCAGAACGCGGGGTGAAGGGACGGCGACGACTCGGGGCCGGATCGACCGAACGTCAGGAGCCGAAGCGGCGCTCGCGCTGGGCGTAGGCCCGGATCGCGCGCAGGAAGTCCACCCGCCGGAAGTCCGGCCAGTAGGCCTCGCAGAAGTAGAACTCGCTGTGCGTGCTCTGCCAGAGCAGGAAGCCGCCCAGGCGCTGCTCGCCCGACGTCCGGATCACCAGGTCGGGGTCGGGCTGGCCGCGGGTGTAGAGGTGATCGGCGATGTGCTCCACGTCGATCACCTCGGCCAGCTCCTCGAGGGTCATCCCCTTGCTGGCCTGCTCCTGCAGCAGGGACCGTACGGCGTCCGCGATCTCGCGCCGGCCGCCGTACCCGACGGCGATGTTGACCAGGATCCCGTCGACGTCCCGGGTCGCCTCGGCAGCGGCCTTGAGCTTCTCGGCCGTGGCCTGCGGCAGCAGGTCGAGCGCCCCGACCGGGTGCAGCCGCCAGCGCTGCTCGTCGGCGAGCGAGGCCACGGCCTCCTCGATGATCCCGAGCAGAGGGGTGAGCTCGGCGGCGGGTCGATTCAGGTTGTCGGTCGAGAGCAACCACAAGGTGACGTGCTCGATGCCGACCTCCTCGCACCAGCCGAGCAGGGGCTCGATGTTGGCGGCGCCCGCGCGGTGGCCGTGCGCGGTGTCGGCTCCGACGGCCTTCGCCCACCGCCGGTTGCCGTCCAGCATCACGCCGATGTGCTTGGGCAGGTTCTCGGTGGGCATCCGGCGCAGCATGCGTCGCTCGTACGCCGGGTAGAGCACCCGTCTGATGCCGCTCTTCCAGTCCGCCACACGCCGATGCTACCGGCGGCTCGCCCGCGTGATGCGCGTGACGTTCACCGCAGTGAATGCGTAGCGCCCCCGTTCGGCGGGTACGGTTCGGGGCATGACCCACTCGATGAACGAGGCGCTGCGGCACGGCCTCGACACGCTCGCCGAGAGCGTGGCCGAGGTGAAACCGAAGCTCCGCGGGTGGATGCACCTCAGCATTGCCCCCCTCACCCTGATCGGCGGGATCGTGCTCATCGCCCTCTCCCCGACCACGATGACCCGGATCGGATCGACCGCCTTCAGCCTGAGCGCGCTGACCCTCTTCACGGTCTCCGCGATCTACCACACCGGCACGTGGTCGCCCCGGACGTGGGCCTTCCTGCGTCGCTTCGACCACGCCAACATCTTCGTGCTGATCGCCGGCTCGTACACACCGCTCACGCTGATCCTGCTCGAGGGCACGCAGCGCACGGCGCTGCTCGTGACCGTGTGGACCTGCGCCGTGCTGGGTGTCCTCTTCCGCGTGTTCTGGACCGACGCTCCCCGCTGGCTCTACACCCCGATCTACATCGCGATGGGCTGGGCGGCCGTCTTCTTCATCCCCGGCTTCGTCGAGGGCGCCTCCACCAAGCTGGGTGCCGGCGTCGGCGCCGCGGTGCTGATCCTGGTCGCCGTCGGCGGCGCGCTCTACACCCTCGGCGGAGTCGTCTACGGCTTCAAGCGGCCCAACCCGTGGCCGCAGTGGTTCGGCTTCCACGAGGTCTTCCACAGCTTCACGATCGTCGCCTTCGTGACCCACTACGTGGGCGTGTCGATGGCGACGTACGCGCTGCGCTGAGCCCCGCGGGGATCAGCCCTTCGGGAGCGTGCTCCCCCGTCCGTGCAGCATCGCGATCAGCGACGCGAGCCTGGCCTCGGCCTTCTCGGTTCGGGTGAAGGTGGTCAGCGCCAGGGCCGGCTTGAAGCGTTGCCGCGCGATCGACTTGGCGTAGGTGAACTCCTTGAGTCCGTCGGGTCCGTGGATCCGGCCGAAGCCGGAGTCACCCACGCCACCGAAGGGCAGGCTGGGGATGGCGGCGAAGGTGATCACGCCGTTGATCGCGGTCATCCCGGCCCGCAGCTGGCTGGCGATCTCCATCCCGCGCGCCTGGGAGAAGACGGTCGAGCCCAGGCCGTAGCGGGTCGCATTGGTCCGGGTGATCGCCTCCTCCATCGAGCGCACCTTCGCCACGGTGATCGTCGGGCCGAAGGTCTCCTCCTGGACGGCGAGCGAGTGCTCGGGAACGTCGACGAGGATCGTCGGCTGCACGAAGCGCTCCCCCACCGCCTCCACCCCTCCGAGTACGGCGCGCCCGCCCTGGTCGAGCGCGTCCTGGATGTGGCTGCGGATCAGCGCCAGCTGGCTGGGCATCGTGATCGGGCCGATCTGGGCGCCCGCGTCCGCGTCGGCGCGCAGCCCGCGCGCCTGCTCGGTCAGCACCTCGACGAACCGGTCGTAGACCCGCTCGTGGACGTAGGCGCGCTCCACCCCGATGCAGGTCTGGCCGGCGTTGCTGCACGCCCCCCACAGGGCGGCGTCGGCGGCCGCCACGATGTCGGCGTCCTCGTCGACGATGATCGCGTCCTTGCCGCCTGCCTCGATGATCACCGGGGTCAGCGACTCGGCACAGGCGGCCATCACCCGCTTGCCCGTCGCCGTCGAGCCGGTGAAGGCGACCTTGTCCACGCCCGCGCGACACAGGGCTGCGCCGGTCTCCCCCAGCCCGGTGACGACCTGGAGCACCGGTCGGCCCACGGCCTCGGTGAACGTCCTGGCCAGCCACTCGCCCACCCCGGGCGTGTACTCGCTGGGCTTGAAGACGACCGCGTTCCCGGCGGCAAGCGCGTAGACGATCGAGCCCATCGGGGTGAAGGCCGGGTAGTTCCACGGTCCGATCACGCCGATCACGCCGAGCGGCGCGTACTCCACGGTGGCGACCTGGTTGGCCATGATCATCCCGGACGGCACGCGCCGCCGCCCGAGCACCTTGCGCGCGTGCGACGCCGCCCAGGCGAGGTGGTCGATGGCGAGGCTGGCCTCGAGCATCGCGTCGCCGTGCGGCTTGCCGGTCTCGAGGTGCATGATCCCGGCGAGCTGGGCCAGGCGGCGGGTCATCGCCCCCTTCCAGGTGTTCAGGTGCCGCTCGCGCTCGGCGTACGACAGCGCCGACCACCACACGGCCTCCTCGCGGGCGCGCTCGACGGCCGCGCGGATCTCGGCCTCGGTGTGGATCGGGTGGGTGCCGACGACGTCGCCGGTCGCCGGGTTCAGCGAGTCGAACGTCGCCCGGCTGCCCGGGTCGGCCTGCGGGTCGGTCTCCAGCTGGGTCATCGAGCGCTCCTGATCTGGTCGGCGGTCTTCTCGGCCACCATGACGGTGGGGGCGTGGGTGTTTCCCCGCGGGACGGCCGGCATCACCGAGGCGTCCACCACGCGGAGGCCCTCGACTCCGCGGACCTTGAGGTCGGCATCCACGACCGAGTCCTCGCCGGAGCCCATCGCGCAGGTCGACACCGGGTGGTAGAGCGTCTGCGTCCAGGTGCGGATGTGCTCCAGCAAATCCTCGTCGGAGGGGTTCTCGGGCAGCCGCCAGGGGCGGTCCAGGAACCTGCTGACCGGCCCCTGCGTGCAGATCTCCCAGGTACGACGCGCACCGGCGAGCAGGGCGTCGAGGTCGGTCTGGTCCTCGAGGTAGGCGGCGTCGATCTCCGGGTGCCAGCCGGGGTCGGCGGAGCGGAGCCGGATCGAGCCGCGACTCTGCACCGAGACCAGGGTGGGCGCCGCGGTGAACATCCGGCTGGTCGGTTCGTTGAACCCGTTGTCGTAGAAGCCCGACGGCGCCGAGTGGATCTGGATGTCGGGCGCGGCCAGCCCCTCCCGACTGGCGAAGAACGCACCGGCCTCACCGACGTTCGAGGAGAGCGGGCCGGTGCCGCGGGCCTTCCAGCGGGCGAAGTTCCGCAGGGTGCTCAGCTGGGCCAGATCGGTCGTGTCGCGGGTGTGCCAGAGCATCGGCACGACCGGGTGGTCCTGCAGGTTGGCGCCGACCCCGGGAAGGTCGACCCGGACCCCGATGCCCACCTCGGCGAGGTGGTTGCCCGGCCCGATCCCGGAGAGCATCAAGAGCTGGGGGCTGTTGATCGCACCCCCGCTGAGGAGCACCTCGCGGCGCGCGTGCACGGTGTGCTCGCTCCCGCCCTGCCGGAAGCTGACGCCACGGGCCCGGTCGCCCTCGAGCTCGATCCGGGTGGCGAGGGCGCCGGTGCTGACGGTCAGGTTGGCGCGGCCGCGCGCAGGCTTGAGATAGGCCTCGTTCGTCGACCAACGTCGACCGCCCTTGCAGGTCACCTGGTAGAGCCCGGCTCCCTCCTGCGTGGCGCCGTTGAAGTCGTCGCTCGGCTTCAGGCCGGCGCCGACGGCGCTGGCCACGAAGGCGTGGCTGAGCTCGTGGGTGTAGTTCCGGTCCTCGACGCGCAACGGTCCGCTGCGGCCGTGGAAGGCGCCGCCGAGCCGGGTGTTGCCCTCGGACTTCTTGAAGTACGGCAGGACGTCGTCGTACCCCCAGCCCTCGGCACCGTAGGTGTCGCGCCACGCGTCGTAGTCGGCACGGTGACCACGGATGTAGATCATCGCGTTCATCGAGGAGCACCCGCCGAGCGCCTTCATCCGCGGCCAGTAGGCGCGCCGGCCGTGGAGCTGCTTCTGCTCGGTGGTGGTGTAGTTCCAGTCCCACTTGGTCCGGAACATCGAGGGGAAGGCCGCCGGGATCGAGATCTCGTCGGCTTCGGCCTCGCCCCCGGCCTCGAGCAGGAGCACCGTGACCCCGGGGTCCTCGCTCAGCCGGGCAGCGAGGACGGCGCCGGCGCTGCCGGCCCCGACGATCACGTAGTCGAAGCTGTCCTGGGTCATGCAGAGCCTCCCCGTGTGACGTGGTGCTGCGAACCTACCCGCCAGCGGGTCCGGCGTGGAGTCGTCCCACGACGGCAGCGGCCGTGGCCCTGGCCGAGGGCCCGACGCCGACCAGGGTGGCCGAGGCGGGCCCGGTCCAGTCGCCGTACCCGACGAGGAAGACCCGCGGCTCCTCGACGGCCTGCGTGCCGGACGGACCGTCCACCGCCACCCGACCGTCCGGACCGCGGAGTCCGAGCGGGGCGAGGTGACGCAGGGCGGGCCGGAATCCGGTGCACCAGATCACCACGTCCGCAAGCTCCTCACGACCGTCCGGCCAGGCCACCCCGGTCGGGGTCATCCGGCTGAACATCGGCCGCACCTCGTCGAGAACCCCCCGGTCCCGGGCCTCGCGGACCTCGGGCACCATCACGATGTCGCCGAGGCCGCCGACCCCGCCGTGCTCGCGTCCCTCGTCCAGCGCCCGGAGCCGGGCGGTCGCGGCAGCGAAGAGGTCGCGGCCGTCCACGTCGTCGGGCAGGAACCGCGGGGGCCGCCGGGTCACCCACGTGGTCGTGGCCGTGGTCGACACCTCGGCCACGATCTGGGCGGCCGAGTTGCCGCCCCCGACGACCACGACCCGCCGGCCGGCCAGGTCCTCGGGGCGCCGGTAGTCCGCCGCGTGCAGCTGAAGGCCCGCGAAGAGGTCCGAGCCGGCGATCGACGGTCGAAAGGGGCTCTCCCAGGTGCCGGTGGCCGAGACCACCGCCCTCGTCGCGATGCGCGAGGTGCTCGCCTCGACGACGAGGTCCCCGTCCGGGTCCTCGTCGGCACGCCGTACGGCGAGGACCCGGTGCGGTCGGAGCACGGAGAGGGAGTAGCGCTTCTCGTACTCGGTCAGGTAGCCGACCACGTGCGCGCGGGGCGGATACCCGTGGGTGCGGTCGTCCCACGGCGGCATCATCCACCCGGGCAGCGAGGACGCGGTGGAGGGCGAGAAGAGCCGGAGCCGCTCCCACATCCGCGGCCAGGCACCACCGGGCGACTCGGCGGCATCGAGGACGACGAAGTCGTCGCCGGGGACCAGCCCGGCCCGACGCAGGTAGAAGCTCGTCGCCAGCCCGGCCTGACCAGCGCCGACCACGACCGCCTGGGCGCGGGTCGGCAGGGAGCGCATGGGCCGAGCGTAGGGGCCGGGCGTAGGGGGCCGTCCCCGCCCCGGGCTTGCCCCTATAGATGAGAATGATTATCATTTCCGCAATATCCCTCCTCCGAAGGAGACACCATGCGCCACCCGGTCGTCCTGGTCACCGGCATCGACCCCCTCGTCACCGAGACCTTCAGCGTCGGACTGCTGTGGGACCTGCCCGGGGCCGTCTCCGTGCGTCACCGGATCGACCCGGTGGCGCAGTCGCTCACCCGGGTGGTCAGCGACGCCGGCGGCACCGTCGAGCAGGAGACGGTGGACCTGACCGACCAGTGCGTGTCGTGCGCGGTGCGGGACGACGTCCTCGCCACCCTCGGCCGCGTCGCCGGCGAGGGTCGGTGGCGCAGTGTCGTCGCCCACCTGCCCGTCGGCGTCGAGGCACGCCACGTCTGCGCGGGCGTGGCCGACGACACCCGCCTGGCCCGCCAGCTCCGGATCACCTCGGTGGTGACCGCCCTGGACGGCGCCCGCCTCGAGGACGACCTGCTCGGCGACGACCTGCTGCGCGAACGCGACCTGCACAGCGGCCCCGGTGACGCCCGGGGAGCGGCCGAGACCGCCGCCGGCATGGTCGAGTACGCCGACGTGGTCGCCGTGGTCGGGTCCGCGGACGAGCCAGGGGTGGACCTCGTGCGTACCCTGGCCCGCCCGGACGCGCACGTCCTGTGCGAGGGCGAGCTGCTCGACCCCGGGCTGGCCACCAGCGGCCGCCAGCACGTCCACGCCCGCACCCTGGCCTGGGTCGCCCCCGACCGACGGGTACTGCTCCCCCAACGTCGCGGCGACGCGGCCTGGACGGTGGACCTGCGCTCCGAACGGCCCTTCCACCCCGAGCGTCTGCTGGAGAACATCGCCGACCTGGGCGAGGGCCGACACCGCTCGCGTGGCTGCTTCTGGCTGCCCACCCGGCCGCACACGATGAGCGAGTGGGCCGGTGCGGGCGGTCAGCTGAGCGTCGGCAACGCCGGCCCCTGGCTGAGCGGCCGACCCGCGATGACCCGGATCGTCCTGACCGGCACCGGCGCCCCGCCGGCCTCCCTCGAGCCCGCCTTCCACCGCCTGCTGCTCAGCGACGCCGAGATCGCCGCCCGTGGGGTGGTCTGGGAGGCCGACGAGGACGGCCTCGAGCCCTGGCTGGGCCCGCTGCGTCGGATCGCCTGAC
This sequence comes from Nocardioides sp., assembly GCF_041600255.1. Classification (GTDB taxonomy): domain Bacteria; phylum Actinomycetota; class Actinomycetes; order Propionibacteriales; family Nocardioidaceae; genus Nocardioides. Next base: position 9,648 of record NZ_JBFIKK010000060.1, read on the forward strand.
GAGCGCGGGCCCAGCCCGCACTCACCCGCCGAAGAAGTTCGACAGCGCCGGCACCCGTCGTAGCACCGCCTGGTCCAGGACCAGTCACGGCCGGGCCCCGGATCCGGCGGTTAAGGCCGTGCGCTCGCCGTGTCTGGCAGTGACCCGACCTTTCGGACCGTGCTTCAATCGCCGGTATGGACGTTGAATCTTGGGACACGCGTTACGCCGCGACCGACCTCGTGTGGTCGGCTGCGCCCAACCAGTTCGTCGCCGACGGACTGGCCGACCTTCCACCGGGTCGGGCGCTCGACCTGGCGGCCGGGGAGGGTCGCAACGCCATCTGGCTGGCCGGTCGCGGCTGGGACGTCACCGCACTGGACTTCTCGAAGGTCGCTCTCGACAAGGGCCGGGCAGTCGCCGAGGCCCAGGGCCTCGGCGACCCGATCACCTGGCTGCAGGCCGACGCCACCACGTGGCGGGCGGACTCGTCGTACGACCTGGTCGTGGTGGCCTACCTGCAGCTGCCCCCGGACCAGCGACGGGCCGCGCACCGGCACGCCTTCGCCGCCCTCGAGGTCGGCGGCACGTTCTTCCTGGTCGCGCACGACTCGACCAACCTGGTCGAGGGCACCGGCGGCCCCCAGGACCCGATGGTGCTGATGGAGGCCGACGACGTCCTCTCCGACCTGGGCGGGTCGACCTTCGACGTGATCCGGGCCGAACGCATCGCCCGCGTGGTCGAGAGCGGACACCACGGCGAGCCGGACCGCACGGCGTACGACTGCCTGGTGCGCGTCGTCCGCACCGCCTGACGCCCCACCACCGCCCGGGGATCAGCCCCGGCCGGGGACCATCGGCGTCACGGTCACGGTCGCGTGCACGAAGGCGTGGTCGGTGGCGGCCGGGATCGGGGCGCCGTAGTCGACCGAGTGCCCGGAGAAGGCGACGCCGCCGCCCCCCATCACCCAGTCGATCTTGATCGGCCCGGCCCCCACGCTGCAGCCGCCGGCTGCGTTGCCGCCGTTGGAGCCGACCATGCCGGTGGCCGCTGCGACCCGGCAGAAGAACTCGGTGTGCTCGTTGGTGTCGCCCACCAGCAGCACCGGGCGCCCGGTGGCCCGCAGCCGGTTGACCAGGGCGATCTCGGCCCCGGTGGCGGCGTCGCGCTCGGCCTCCAGGTTCCTGGGCGAGTTGTGCACGTCGATCACGTAGAACTCGCCCTGGGTCGCGCGGTTGCGCAGCAGGACGTAGGGCACCGGCCGCGTCTGGCGGTCGAAGACCGTGGTGATCGAGCCGGTGTCCACCAGCTCGAAGAGGTCGTTGCGGAAGGCGATCTGGAGCCGGACACCGTTGTTGCCCAGCGCCTGGCCGGGCCAGATCGTGTAGCCGCCGAGCCGGCTGCGCAGCACGGCGAGCTGGTCGTCCTGCACCTCCTGGAGACCGACGACGTCGACGCCGCGACCGAGAATGGCGTCGGCGAGCATGCCGGCCCGCGAGGTGCCGGGACCGTAGCGACGACTGCCCCGGGTGTGCTGGCTGCCGAGAACGTTGAGGGTGCCGATCTGGAACGTGAACGGCGTTCCCGGGGTGGGCGGCGGCGGCAGCTTGCGGATCGGTGCGCCTGCCGGCTTCACCTGGTACGGCGGGAGGGTGTCGCTCGAGGCCGAGCGGGCCCGGACCAGCCCGCGTCCGATGCTGCGCGACACGTCGACCTGGCGGGCCGTGACCTGGGACTCCACCGCCAGCACCACCGGCTGCTCCACCGCCGTGAGCTCGGGCGCGGCCCCCCGATGCGGAGCCACCAGCACTCCCACCAGCACGGCCAGCACCGTCAGGACGGTGGCCGTGAGCAGCAGGCTGCGGGAGCGGAGGGGGCGGTGACGCACCGCAGCAGGGTACCGATCCTCGACGCGACGCGCCCATCGTCGTCGGCCGACCCGGGAACGACCCCCGGGTCGTGTGACGAGATCGACATCCCTCGCGTCACAGGAGTCCCGAGGCCACCTTGGGTCGCATCCGGACATCGGCGTGCACCAGGTTGTGGTCGCTGGCCCGGCGGACCAGGCCGCCGCTGAGCCAGCCGTAGTCGGTGAAGTCGAACGCTCCGCCACCCATGATCCAGTCGATGAGCATCCGCCCCGGAGGCGGCGTGCACTTCTTCGGGGTGGCCGAGCCACCGTGCGGGGCGCGCAGGTCGGTCCTGGCGGCCATCTTGCAGAACCACTCGGTGTGCTCGTTGGTGTCGCCGATGGCGAAGACCGACGGGCCACGGGCCCGCAGCTTCTTGACGAGCTTGATCTCGCGACGGGTGGCCGAGTCCCGCTCGTGCTCGAGGTTGCGCGCGGAGTTGTGCAGGTTGACCACGTAGAGCTTGCGCTTGGTCGTGCGCTCGCGCAGCAGCACCCACGGCACCGGCCGGCGCTGACGGTCGAAGGCGGTGATGATCTTCCCGGTCCGGAGCAGGGCGAAGCGGTCGTTCCGGAACGCGATCTGCAACCGCAGGCCGCCGCCGCCGAGCGCGGTGCCGGGCCAGATCGTGTGGCCGGCCAGCTTGCGACGCAGCACGGCCAGCTGGTCGCTCTGCACCTCCTGCATGCCGACGACGTCGATGCCCTCCCTGCGGATCAGCTTCGCGGTCATCCGGGCCCGCTTCACGCCCGGGCCCCACCCACCGGGGCCCCGGGTGTGCTGGCTGCCCAGGATGTTGAACGTGGCGATCCGGAACGAGTCCGCGGCCGACGGCTCCAGGACCGCACCGAGCGGCGGCCCATCGGCGTACGACGGGGCGGCGGGGCCGGCCAGCGACGTGAGCGAGGTCGCAGCGACGGCGAGCACCGCCACCAGGGCGGAACGGACACGGGGAGTCGATCGAGTGACAGGCACGACGTGAGCGTCGGCGCCCCCGCACCCTCACCTTGAGCGGACCACCGCAGCATGACCATCGGAGTACGGCAATGGCCCGAACGGGTCATGCCCGAGGGGGCTGCCCGCCCCTCAAGAAGCGCGATCTCAGCGCGAGGAGGGGTCCTCGGGGTCGACCTCGTCCGTCACGGGCTCGTCACCGAAGGCGCCGGCGTCACGGGCCGCCTGGGCCCGACGGAGCTGCTTGACCAGGCTGAGCCCCAGCACCACCACGGCCGCACCGAGCAGCAGGAACATCGCGAAGGCGGTCCAGCCGGCCTTGACGTCCTCGGGCTCGGGGCCCTGCTCCGTCAGGCGGACGAGAACCTCGGTGACCGAGAGCGTGATCAGGGAGAGCGACATGGTGGAAGTCTCTCAGGAGGGGTCGACGATCCCGGCGAAGAGGTCGTCCTCGGGGGTCTGCGAGGCGACGTGGCTCACCACGAGCTCGAAGTCCTCGGTCGGCCAGACCTTCTCCTGGATCTCGCGCGGGATCGCGAACCAGAAGCCGTCGGGGTCGATCTGGGTGGCGTGGGCGAGCAGGGCCTGGTCGCGGACGCCGAAGTACTCGCCGCACGGCACCCGGGTGGTGATCCGGGCGTCCCACTCGGGCTCGGGCTTCCACTCCTTGAGCCGCTCGGCCCACGGCGACTCGAGGTCGTGGGCGAGCATCGCCTCGTGCAGGGCCACCATCCGGGGCCGGTTGAACGAGTGGTGGTAGTAGAGCTTCAGCGGCTGCCAGGGCTCGCCGAGATCGGGGTAGCGCTCCGGGTCGCCGGCCGCGTGGAACGCCTCGACCGCCACCTCGTGGCACTTGATGTGGTCGGGGTGCGGGTACCCACCGCGCTCGTCGTACGTCGTCAGCACGTGCGGACGGAACTCGCGGATCAGCCGCACGAGGGGGGCGGCCGCCTCCTCGAGCGGGACCAGGGCGAAGCACCCCTCGGGCAGCGGCGGCTTGGGGTCGCCGTCGGGCCAGCCGGAGTCGACGAAGCCCAACCAGTCCTGCCGGATGCCGAGGATGTCGCGGGCCCGCTCCATCTCCTGGCGCCGGATCTCGGTGATGTTCTCGAGGATGTCGGGACGGTCCATCTTCGGGTTGAGGATCGAGCCGCGTTCCCCGCCGGTGCAGGTCGCGACGTGGACGTCGACGCCCTCGGCGACGTAGCGGGCCGTCGACGCGGCGCCCTTGCTCGACTCGTCGTCGGGGTGGGCGTGCACGTGCATCAACCGGTATCCGGCGCGAGGACCGGGAAGGGGGGCGTGCGACATGGCCTCAATCCTAGGTGGGACCATGGACGCGTGACGTCACAGGAGGAGCTGGCCGCCCGCTACGGGTCGTCCGCCCCCTGGCGCCGGCGTACGGCGATCGTCCTCACGACCGTCGTCGGCCTCGCGTTCCTGGGGTGGCTGGGCTGGACGGCGTGGGAGCACTCCACCCCCGACGTCAGCTCCGACATGGTCGGCTTCCGGGTGGTCGACGAGCACACCGCGACCGCGACGGTCCGGGTCCGACTCAAGGACGAGGAGGTCGTCGCCACCTGCGTGCTGCGCGCGTTCGCCGAGGACCACACCGTGGTCGGCGAGTCGGCGTTCACCCCGGGCTACGACGACCCGCAACCGATCGAGGAGACCGTGCGGACCGAACGGCGTGCGACCTCGGTCGAGCTGGTGGGCTGCACGGCCCCCGACCAGGCACGCCCCCGCTGAGCGGCCCCGGCACCGCCTGACCTGTTCTGGCCTGCAGGATCAGGGGGAACTTGTTATCCTCGACGATCTGATCGTCCCGCAGGGCCGTCACAGCACGAGTCCGAGCATCTCGGGCCTCCGGACCGGGACGACAGTCCAGACCAGCACCATGGGTGGGCCACGCCCCACCCAGTCCTACCCACGACGCAACGGCAGGAGTACGAGCATGACGCAGCCGACCGAGCAGGGCACCGTATGGCTGACCCAGGAGGCCTTCGACAAGCTCGAGGCCGAGCTGGCGAACCTCAAGGGGCCGATGCGCCAGGAGGTCATCGCCCGGATCAGCGCCGCCCGCGACGAGGGTGACCTGAAGGAGAACGGCGGCTACCACGCCGCCCGCGACGAGCAGGGCAAGCTCGAGGGCCGGATCCGCCAGCTCGAGGACATCATCCGTCGCGCCCAGGTCGGCGAGACCCCGGCCGACGACGGCGTCGTCGAGCCCGGCATGAAGGTGACCTACCGCTTCGTCGGCGACGACGAGACCACGACGTTCCTCCTCGGCGCCCGCGAGATCGACGACGACGAGCTCGAGGTGTTCTCGCCGCAGTCGCCGCTGGGCTCCGCGATCATCGGCTCCTCCAAGGGCGACACCGTGAGCTACACGGCGCCCAACGGCAAGGAGCTCAAGGTCGAGATCGTCGACGCGGTTCCCTACGCCGGCTGACCATCTCGCCGACCGGCCACCGGATCACTCGAAGACCCGGTAGCCCCGCTCACGCAGGCGCGCCCGCACCTTCTCGGTGTGCGGCGCGCCTCGTGTCTCCAGCTGCAGGTGCACCTCGACCTCGTCGAGGTGGAGCGACGGTGAGTTCCGCTCGTGCACGACCTCGAGCACGTTCGCACCCACCGAACCGACGTCGGTGAGCAGCCGGGCCAGGCCACCGGGCAGGTCCGGGATGCAGACCCGCAGGTTGAGGTAGCGCCCGGCGGCGGACATGCCGTGCCGGATCACCTTGCCCAGCAGCAAGGGGTCGATGTTCCCGCCGGAGAGCAGCGCGACCGTGGGCCTGTCGAACGCCTCGGGGTCGTCCAGGATCGCGGCCACGGCGGCGGCGCCGGCGGGCTCGACGATCATCTTGGCCCGCTCGACCAGGGCGAGCAGCGCTCGGGACAGCGAGTCCTCGGAGACCGTCAGGATCTCGTCGACGTGCTCGCGGACCGCGGCGAAGGTGAGCTCCCCGGGCAGGCCCACCGCGATGCCGTCGGCCATGGTCTTCATCGACTCCAGCGCCACCGGGTGCCCCTGCGCCAACGAGTCCGGGTACGCCGCCGCCCCCGCCGCCTGCACGCCCACGACCCGCACGTCGGGTCGCAGCGCCTTGACCGCGATCGCGATCCCGGCGAGCAGCCCGCCGCCGCCGGTGGGGACCAGGATCGTCTCGACATCGGGCCGCTGCTCGAGGATCTCGAGGCCGACCGTGCCCTGGCCGGCGATGATGTCCTCGTGGTCGAAGGGGTGGATCAGGATCGCCCCGGTCTCGGCTGCGAACGCCTTGGCCGCCACCAGTGCATCCTCGAGGTAGCGGCCCTCGAAGACCACGTCCGCGCCGTACGCCCGGGTCGCCTTCTCCTTGGGGATCGGCGCACCCTCCGGCATGAACACCGTGGAGGCGATCCCCAACGTGGAGGCGGCCAGCGCCACCCCCTGCGCATGGTTGCCGGCGGAGGCGGCGACGACACCGCGGGCCCGCTCCTCCTCGCTCAGGTTGGCGATCCGCAGGTAGGCCCCCCGCGCCTTGAACGAGCCGGTGCGCTGGAGGTTCTCGCACTTGAGGCCGACCGGGGCGCCCACCATCGTGGAGAGCCAGCGGGACTCCTCCATCGGCGTCACGATCGCCATGTCCGCGAGCACCTCGCGGGCGGCCAGGATGTCCGCCAGGCTGACGGTTGCGGTCGGGTCAGTCATTCTCCTCGACTCCCCCCGCTCCCAGCTCGGCGTAGTCCTCGTCCAGCTCCTCCCGTGCATCGTCCCCAGGGTCGGTGTAGGAGGCGAGGTGCTGCACGACCGCGTTCACCGCAGCCGCGAGCGGTACGGCGACCAGGGCGCCGGCGATGCCGGCCACCAGGACACCGCAGCCCAGCGCGAGGATGATCCCGAGCGGGTGCAGCGAGACCCACCGGCCCATCAGGAAGGGCTGCAGGACGTGGCCCTCGATCTGCTGCACGACGATGACGCCGGCCAGCATCAGCAGGGCGGTGACCGGCCCCTGGTCCACCAGCGCGACCAGGATCGCGACCGTGCCGGCGACGGTGGCGCCCACCATCGGGACGAAGGCGCCGAGGAAGACGAGCACGCCGATGGCGAGGACGAACGGCACCTGGAGCACCGCGGCCACGATCATGATGCCGATGGCATCGGCCAGGGCCACGATCACCGTGGCCCGGACGAACTGGGTCAACGAGATCCAGGCGACCCGCCCGGAGCTGTCCACGTGGCGGCGGCCGGCACGCGGGGAGAGCCGCACGATCCAGGCCCAGATCCGGTCGCCGTCAGCGAGGAAGAAGTAGAGCGAGAAGAGCACGATGAAGAAGCCGGCGAGGACGTGCCCCAGGGCCGTGCCGACCTCGCCGACGCGGCTCAGGATCGAATCGCCCTCGGTGGGGGTGATCGCCTTCTGCATCCGGTCGATGTAGGTGTTGATCTGGGAGTCGCTGGCCTTGAGCGGCCCGTCCCGGAGCCAGTCCTTGATCTGCCCCAGCCCCGCGACCACCTGGGCGGCCAGGTCGTTGGCGCCGTTGGCGACCTGCTGGCCGGCGAAGGTGAGCAGCGCAGCGACCACGGTCAGGCCGGTGACCACCACCAGGATCGAGGAGACCCCGCGTGGCACCCCGATCCGGACGAGGCCGGCGACCACCGGGCTGACCAGGGCCGCGATCAGCAGCGCGATCACGACGGGGAGGACGATCACCGACAGGAAGCCGACCACCTGGGCGACGACGTAGCCGGCGGCCACGATGACCAGGAAGCGCCACGACCACGAGGCCGCCAGGTCCACACCCCACGGCACCTGGGCGCGGCCGTAGTTTGACGGACCGGCCGCGATCGGAGTCGGGGCGCCACGGCGTTCGTCGCGCAGCTGTGCCCACTGCTGGGCCAGTCGCTGGGCGAGGCCGTCGTCGTCCTCGAAGAGCCTCGGGATCGGCAGGCGGCGCCGGGACTCGAGGTTCGGCGGCGAGGAGTCGTCGGTCTCGTGCGGGATCCGGTCCTCGGGGTGCTCACCGATGGGGCCGTCAGCGTCGTTGCTCACTGCGACAGGCTACCCATGGGGTCCTCGACCAACCGACGAGCCAGCCGGTACGCCGCGTCGGGGTGGCGGTCGACCAGCAGACCGGCCGCCGCGAGCACGTAGTCGGTGTCCACCACGACGTCGGGACGACGCGGCAGCTGCCAGCCGTCGGCCAGGTCCTCCCCCGTGCTGCCGGCCAGGACCCGGCCGGCCACACCGGGGCGGCCGTGGCGCAGCACGCCTCCGGAGCCCACCAGCAGGTCGACCTCGCGCAGGTCCTTGCCGGTTCGCTCGACGACCCGCCCCTCGGGGCTGACCACGACCCGGGAGCGCCCGGCGTGCCGGCGCAGCGCGAGCCCGATCGCGGCGGCCGCGATCGCCTCGTCCTGGTCGTGCTCCTCGGGAGTCGAGGGCAGGAACGCCGGGTCCTCGTGGCGTCGGGCGGCTGCGTCGGCGAGCTCGGCGAGTTCGGCCGCCTCGACGGTGCTGACCGCGGACCAGCGCATGCCCAGGTCCCCTTCGACCGTCCGCGTGACCGGGGTGGTCGCGACGACCTCACGGGCCAGCCCACCCTCGGTGAGGCCGGTGTCGGGATCGATCTCGACCACGCTGTGCACGTCGGTGGTCGCGCCGCCGATGTCGACGACCACGACGTCGCCGACCCCGGGTCGGTCGTCGTCGAGGCCGCGAGCCAACAGCTCGACCCCGGTCAGCACCACGTCCGGGGTGGCGCCGCGGACCATCGCGGTGAAGTCGGCCCGGGCGCTCAGGTGCTTGCCCCCGATCACGTGGGCCAGGAACATCTCGCGGATCGCTGCCCGCGCCGAGTCGGGCGCCAGCACACCGATCCGGGGTACGACGTTGTCGGCCAGCACGTGCGGCAGGGTGCCGAGGATCGTTGCCACCTCGTCGCGGGCCTCGACGTTGCCGGCCACCACCACCGGGCCGCGCCAGCCGGTCGCGACGAGGTCGCGCGCGGCCGCCAGGAGCACCTCGGCGTTGCCGCCGTCGGTGCCACCGGTGAGCAGGACGACGTCCGGTCGGGTGGAGTCGACCAGGGCGGCGAACCCCGTACGGGAGGCCACCGGATCGGCGGCGGCGATCACGCCCACCACCCGGCCGCCGCTGGAGAGCGCGACGCGACGCCCGGCCTCGGCGGTCACCAGCTCCTCCGCACCGACGACCGCGATCCGCAGTCCGCCGCCGGCGCTGGAGCAGGCCAGCACCTCCGCGCTCGCTGCCCGGGGGTCGGTGTCCGCGAGCTGGGCCAGGCAGGCGTCGTACCCGTCGAGGACGTCGGTGCCGATCGTGGTCGCGTGCTCACCGGCGGCGACGATGCGGCCCTCGGTCAGGTCGACCAGGACCGCCTTGGTGAAGGTGGAGCCGAAGTCGACGCAGAGACAGACGCCTGCGGAGGACTCAGCCGAGGGCACGGTCGAGGTCGGCGATCAGGTCGTCAGCGGTCTCGATGCCGACGCTCAGCCGGATCAGGTCCGGGGGGACCTCGAGGTCGGTGCCGGCCACGCTGGCGTGGGTCATCCGGCCGGGGTGCTCGATCAGCGACTCGACGCCGCCCAGCGACTCA
>NZ_JBFIKK010000061.1:0-18962 GCF_041600255.1 Nocardioides sp.
CGACGTCGGGCCCGGCGCCCGACGTCGCTCCCCTACCGTGGAACCCACGACGACAGGGGGCGCGATGGCAGAGCCGGGACCGCAACGCGTGCTGGTGCTCAACGCCGGCTCGTCGTCGCTGAAGTACCGCGTCCTGGACGTGGCCTCCGGTACGGCCTCCGTCCAGGGTCAGGTCGAGCGCGTCACCGACGTCCACCAGGCCCTCGCCACCGTCCACGACCGGATCGCGAGCGCCGGCGTCGGCGAGGCCGACCTGATCGCGGTCGGCCATCGCGTCGTCCACGGCGGAGCGCGGCTCGTCCGCCCCACCCTGGTCGACGACGACGTCCTCGCCGAGATCGAGAACGCCACCCGGCTCGCCCCGCTGCACAACCCGCCCGCGCTCGCCGGCATCCGCAGCGCCCGTGCCGAGTACCCGCACCTCCCCCAGGTCGCGGTCTTCGACACCGCCTTCTTCGCGAACCTGCCCGCCGCCGCGGCGACCTACGCCCTCGACGCCGAGGCGTCCGCCCGCGCGGGGATCCGCCGCTACGGCGCCCACGGGATCAGCCACGAGTACGTCGCCGGCGAGGCCGCACGCCTCCTCGACCGCGACCCCGCCGAGCTCGACCAGATCGTGCTGCACCTGGGCAGCGGCGCCTCCGCCGCGGCCATCCGCGGCGGACGCCCCGTGGACACCTCGATGGGGTTCACTCCCCTCGAGGGTCTGGTGATGGCCACCCGGGGCGGCGACCTCGACCCGGGCATCCTGCTGCACCTGCTGCGCCACGGCGGCCTCGACGTCGACGGGCTCGAGGAGCTGCTGCACCACCGGTCCGGCCTGGCGGGCCTGGCCGGCCACCCCGACTTCCGCGACCTGCTGGCCGCCCTCGACGCCGGGGACGAGCGGGCGCGCGCGGCGTACGACGTCTACGTGCACCGGCTGCGCAAGTACGTCGGCGCCTACCTCGCCGTCCTCGGCGGCGCGGACGTGCTCACCTTCACCGGTGGCGTCGGCCAGTGGGCGCCCCGACTCCGGGCCGACTCCCTCGCCGGGCTCCAGCCACTGGGGATCGAGATCGACCCCGAGCGCAACACGGCCGACCAGCCCGGCCCGCGTCGCATCTCCGCCGCCGGATCCGCGGTCACCGTGCTGGTGGTCCCGACCGACGAGGAGCTCTCGATCGCCCGGCAGACGCTCGCCGTTCTCGGCTGACCGCTACCCCTGGTCGGCGCCCGGGGCCGGCCCGACGGTGGTCGACGGGGAGTGGCCGTGACCCGGCCTGGCCTGGTCGCTCCAGCGCCAGTCGCGCACCTCGGGCAGGTCGTTGCCGTGCTCGCGGGTCCACTGCCGGGCCCGGCGGCGCATGTCCAGCATCTCCTGCCGCAGCAACGCCGCGCGCGACCCGAGTCCGGGCACGCGGTCGATCACGTCGATGACCAGGTGGAAGCGGTCGATCTCGTTCATCATCACCATGTCGAACGGCGTGGTCGTGGTGCCCTCCTCCTTGTAGCCGCGCACGTGCAGGTTCACGTGGTTGCGACGCCGGTAGGTCAGCCGGTGGATCAGCCACGGGTAACCGTGGTAGGCGAAGATCACCGGTCGGTCGGTGGTGAAGACCGTGTCGAAGTCGCGATCGGTGAGTCCGTGCGGGTGCTCCTTCTCGTCCTGGAGCCGCATCAGGTCCACCACGTTGACGAAGCGGATCCTCAGCTCCGGCAGGTGCTCGCGCAGCAACGAGACCGCTGCGAGCGCCTCGAGCGTCGGGACGTCCCCCGCGCAGCCGATGACGACGTCCGGATCGCCGTCGTCGTTGGAGGCCCACTCCCAGATGCCCAGCCCGCGAGCGCAGTGCAGGTCGGCCTCCTCGGCGCTGAGCCAGTCGAAGCACGGCTGCTTGCCCGCCACCACGACGTTCACGTAGTGCTCGCTCTGCAGGCAGTGCTGCATGGTCGAGAGCAGGGTGTTGGTGTCCGGCGGCAGGTAGACGCGGACGACCTCCGCCCGCTTGTTCACGACGTGGTCGATGAAGCCGGGATCCTGGTGGGAGAAGCCGTTGTGGTCCTGGCGCCACACGTGCGAGCTCAGCAGGTAGTTGAGGCTGGAGATCCGCGGACGCCACCCCATCTCCCGGGTGGTCTTGAGCCACTTGGCGTGCTGGTTGAACATCGAGTCGACCAGGTGGATGAACGCCTCGTAGCAGCTGAAGAGCCCGTGCCGTCCGGTGAGCAGGTACCCCTCGATCCAGCCTTGGCAGGTGTGCTCGGAGAGGATCTCCATCACCCGGCCGCTCGGCGCCAGGTGCTCGTCGACGTCGTGGATCTCACCGGCGAAGACCTTGTCGGTCACCTGGTAGACCGCGTCCAGGCGGTTCGAGGCGGTCTCGTCGGGGCCGAAGAGGCGGAAGTTCGTGTCGTTGTCGCGGACCACGTCGACCAGGTACCTGCCCAGCTCCCGAGTCGGCTCGTGGATGGAGCAGCCCGGTTCGCGCACCTCCACGGCGTGGTCGCGGAAGTCGGGCAGCCGCAGCGGCACCCGGAGCATCCCGCCGTTGGCGTGCGGGTTGGCGCTCATCCGACGCCGCCCCTGCGGGGCCAGGGCCCGGATCGCCTCGACCGGTACGCCGTCGGCGTCGAACAGCTCCTCGGGCCGGTAGGACCGCATCCACTCCTCCAGCTGGGCCCGGTGGGCGGGGTTGCCCCGGGTCTCCGCCAGCGGCACCTGGTGCGCTCGCCAGGTGCCCTCGACCGGCTTGCCGTCCACGACGGCGGGCCCGGTCCACCCCTTCGGGGTGACCAGCAGGATCATCGGCCAGGGCCTGCGCTCGCACGACCGACCCTCCGCGGCCGCCGCCCGGGCCTCGCGCTGGATCGCGCCGATCCGGTCGTGGGCGGTGTCCATGGCGGCGGCCAGCTGACGGTGCACGTCGCGGGGATCGTCCCCCTCGACGGTGAGCACCTCGTGGCCGTAGCCGCGCAGCAGGCTCTCCAGCTCGGGCCGCGGGATCCTGGCGGGCACGGTGGGGTTGGCGATCTTGTAGCCGTTGAGGTGCAGGATCGGGAGCACGGCACCGTCGTGGACCGGGTCGACGAACTTGTTCGCGTGCCAGGACGCCGCCAAGGGGCCCGTCTCGAACTCCCCGTCCCCGATCACCGCGGCCACGACCAGGTCCGGGTTGTCCATGGCCGCGCCGTACGCGTGCGAGAGCACGTAGCCGAGCTCGCCGCCCTCGTGGATCGAGCCCGGCGTCTCGGGAGCCACGTGGCTCGGGACGCCGCCGGGGAAGGAGAACTGCCGGAACAGCGCCCGCATGCCCTCACGCTGGTAGCCGATGGCCGGGTAGACCTCGCTGTAGGTGTGCTCCAGCCACGCGTTCGCCACGGCCGCGGGTCCGCCGTGCCCCGGGCCGGCGAGGAAGATCGCGTTCACGTCCCGGGCGCGGATCAGCCGGTTGAGGTGGGCATACAGCAGGTTGAGCCCCGGGGTGGTCCCCCAGTGGCCCAGCAACCGGGGCTTGACGTCGTCGGCCACCAGCGGGCGGTCGAGCAGGGGGTTGTCCAACAGGTAGATCTGACCGACCGCGAGGTAGTTCGCGGCCCGGAACCACAGGTCCAGGCGGTCGATCTCGGCCTCGTCGATCGGGCGTCCGGGCAGCTCGGCGGCAGCGGCCTCGAGCGTGGGCCGCTCGGCGACGTCGTGGGCAAAACGGGACATGCCGTGGTCTCCTCCGTGGGACGGCTGGCTCTCCACCGTCGCACGTCGGACCCCGTCGTCACAGGGGTCGAAGGTCCGTACCCGCGATGACGGTCGGCACCTCCGGATCGCCTACGTCAGCCGATCACGTCGAGGACGGCGAGGGTCCTGGCCCAGGCCTCGGACGAGGGGTCGATGACGGTGAAGTGGTCGCCGTCGACGGCGACCAGCTCGGCCGCGGCACCCGCGGCGGTGGCGGCGGCGACGTACTCCTCGGACTGGCCGATCGGGACGATGTCGTCGGCCCGGCCGTGCACGCACCACACCGGTACGTCGAGCGGCAGCTGCTGGCGTGGGTCGGCCGATGCGTCGGCCGCGCCGGGAGGACGGCCCAGGAACCGCTCCACGGCCCCCGACCCCAACCGTTGGTCGTGGGCTGCCTGCAGGTCGAGGACGCCGGCCTGGGAGATCACGGCGCTCACCGTGACGCGCTCGGACCAGCGCCCGAACCGCCCCCGGGAGGCTGCCCAGGCGGCCAGGTGCCCGCCCGCCGAGTGCCCCAGCGTGACCACGGTGTCGAGGTCCACCCCGGCCACGTCGGCCAGCGCGTCGATGCCCGCTGCCACGTCGTCCAGGGTCTCGGGCACGCCTCCACCCCCGCCTGCCCCCTCGCCCACCCGGCGGTACTCCAGGTTCCAGGCGGTCCACCCCTGCTCGGCCAGGCTCTCCGCGAGCGGCCGGCCCAGGGAGAGGTCGTACTGCGCCTTCCAGAAGCCGCCGTGGATCACCACCACGACTCCCCGGGAGGGGCCGGAGGGCCGGTACAGCTCGCCGAACTGGCTCGGGTGGTCGCCGTACTCGATGCGCTCCACGTCGCTCCTCCTGCTCGTCGCCCCGGCTGCAGGGGCGCCCTTCCCGGGTCCTCCGGGTGCCCGCGCACACCCCGCGGCCATCGTCAGGCCGACGAGGCTGAGGAACGTACGACGGCCCGGCACCAGGTCATCGAAGCATGCTGGACAAACCGGCCACCGGCCCCCGACCCCGGGTGTAGCGTCGAACGGGCAACGATCGGGCGAGCGAGGGAGCCAGCACCGTGGAGATGACCCGCCGTACCGCCATCGCCGGCGCCACGATCGCGGTGGCAGGCGCTGCGCCGACCACGGTCTGGCTGATGGGCCGCGACTCCGCCCCGGTCGCCTTCGACCTCGAGCATGCCTCGGACCTCCGGGTCTGGATCGGGAGCGGACGCACGTTCCCCCTCGAGGTGCGCCGTGGCGCCCGGGTCCTGGAGCGCCACGACCGCCTGACCTCGGACTCGCTGCTCTCGCTGCGCAGTGCGCACGTGACGGTCCGCACGGCGTCGGCGCCCGTCCGCGCCTGACCCCGGCCGAGATGCCGGATCTCCCGCCGTCCGACCCGGGCCACGACGCCCTGAGCCTGGACACGTTCACCGACCACGTCGGCGGGCCCGTCACGCTCTCCCAGGCCGCGCTGGAGGACACGTCGCCGATCGGCGAGGTCACCGGTGTGCTGCGCCGGGCCGGCAGCCTGAACGGCGACGACACCGCCACCGCGCGCAGCTTCTACCTCGAGATCTGGGCGCCCGGCGACCCCCTGCCCCAGGCCACCCGGCGGGTGCACGTCCCCGGCCTCGGCAGCTGGTCGCTCTTCGTGTGCCCCTACGGCACCGAGGCCGGCGGCACCCTCTACGAGGTGGCGTTCTCGCGGGCTCCGGTCTGACCCGGTCGCCAGACCATCTCGACGTACATCGGGTCGTCGTTCAGCTCGACGAAACCCAGCCGGGCGTAGAGCCGGCGAGCTCCGGCGTTCTCCCTCCGGACGCTGAGCCGCAGCTCCGCTCCGCGCCCGGCCGCCTCGGCCTGGAGGTCGCGGAGCACCGCGGTCCCCCACCCGCACCCGCGACGGTCCGGGAGCAGCGCGAGGTCGACCAGCCGCATCCCCTCCGCAGCCCGGTGCACGCGGACCCGACCGACGGCCGACCCGTCGACGAGGAGGATCCTCGACTCGGCGTCGGGGAACCGCCGGTCGTGGTCGGCCTCCTGTGCCCGCCGTTGCAGGTCGATCAGCCCGGCCAGCTGATCGGCGTCGAGGGGGAGGCACGTCAGGTCCTCCCGGGTCGAGACGTACAGCCGGGCCAGGAAGTCGGCGTCGCCGTCCCGCACCTCGCGCAGCTGCAGCGGCATCCGCTCAGCTCCGGGACGGATAGACACCCTCCAGTGCGATCACGAAGTTGAGCACCTGCAGGGGCGAACGGTTGTCGTGCGGCGACGTCCCGCCAGTGAGCGGCGTCAGCGCCTCGGGCGCCATCTCCACGAGGTTGCCCGTGGTGTCGCTCTGGTAGGCGAAACCGGGCCCGCTGCGGGCCAGGCTGCGCGAGGTGCTCGGCGCCTGCACCTCGGCCGGGTCCGGAGCCGCCGCCACCACGTGGGCGTGCGCACCGGACTGCTGCGCGGTCAGGGCGACCGCGTCGAGGCCACTGGACTGGCCGATCGAGTAGTCGCTCAGGCCGGGTCCACGACCCGGAGCCATCACGGCGCGCCCCGGCAGGTTCGGCAGGCCGAGGGTGGTCCGCCCGTCGCCGCCGTACATGGTGCCGACCAGTGAGAAGAGCGCGGTGTGCTGCGCGATCGGCAGCAGCTGTCCGTTGCAGAACGCCCACCCCCGCGGGGCGAAGTTGTAGGGGACGACACGGATCTCGGCGATGAAGGGCTCAGCCATCAGTTCCTGCTCGGGTAGAGGCCGGTGAGCGCGATGATGTAGTGGATCGCCATCGCCGGCATGCGGTTCTCGTGGGGCTGGCTGCCGAAGCTGCCGGTCGTGGTGACTGTCCCGATGGTCGGCGCATCCTGCAGGAAGGCCGTGACCGACGGCGCCGTGGCGACCACGTTGGACTCCGGAGTGGACGACGAGCCGGCCGCCGTCGAGGCCTGGAAGCCGTGGCCGTGCTGGGGCACATGGGTGGAGTCGAGGGCCACCTGTTCTGCTCCGCCCTGCTGACCGATGGGCCGCGGGGTCAGCCCGGGTCCGGTGCCCTGGTGGATCGGTAGTCGGCCGCGCAGCTCGGGCAGTGCGAACGTGTTTCGCCCGTCCCCCCCGTAGGTCGTGCCGATGAGGCTGAACAGGGCGTCGTTGGTCGAGATGGACAGCAGCTGGCCTTGGCAGAACGCCCAGCCGCGTGGCGCGAAGTTGCCGGCGAAGATCCTGATCTCGCCGATGAAGGGCTCACTCATCAG
Organism: Nocardioides sp.; assembly: GCF_041600255.1. Taxonomy (GTDB): domain Bacteria; phylum Actinomycetota; class Actinomycetes; order Propionibacteriales; family Nocardioidaceae; genus Nocardioides. Next base: position 6,928 of record NZ_JBFIKK010000061.1, read on the forward strand.
TTCCTACTCGGGAAGAGGCCCTGGAGGGCGATGCACCAGCTGGTCACGAGGTAGGGCTGCAGGTTCCCGTGAGCCGTACCGCCGGTGACGCCGACGGTCTGCGGGTGGATCGTGGTCAGGTCGGCCGGCGGCCCGTAGAGATTGTTGGCGCCGGCCAGGATCGACGGAATCGGCTGGTCCCCGGGGCTCGCCGAGGCCCGGACCGTGTGCGTGTGCGACGGGACCTGATCGGCCGTCAGGGTGACCGCCTCGGATCCGAGCTTCTGCCCCAGGGACAGCCCGTCCCCGGCATGCACCGCCGTTCGGCCGCGCAGGTCCGGGAGCCCGAACGTCGTGCGGCCGTCACCGCCGTACGTCGTGCCCAGCAGCGAGTAGAGGGACTGGTTCTGGCTGATCGGCAGGATCTGCCCGTCGCACAGCGCCCAGCCGCGTGGCGGGAAGCTGAAGGACATCATCCGCAGCTCCCCCAGGAAGGGTTCGCTCATCGGTTCACCTCTCGTTCGTCGTGGTCAGGGAGTCGGCAGGGCGCACGTCCCGGTGCCGAGGAAGCTGCCGGTTCCGGCGGCGCTGGTGGAGACCGTCGGGGTGCCGCCGAGGTCGTTGCGACCCTGCAGGTAGGCGTTCACCGCCGCGGTGTCGCCGGCCGTGCCCGCGTAGCCGGGGAGCCGGATCGACGTGTCGGCCAGCCGGCGCACCCGGATGTCGGCGACGGCCCCGGACCCGGTCAGCGCGTTCTTCAGGGCCGGGTCGCTGGGGTGTCCCAGGTCGAGGCAGGTGGTGGAGGTCTCCGTGCCCCCGGTCGACCCGGAGCGGAGGAAGACGCCGTACGACCCGAAGGAACCGGGGTTGCTGATCGTGTTGTCCCGCACGGTGGCGTCGAGGTCGGAGTTGCCGTCGTTCATGGTCAGGTTGATGCCGGCCGGGTTGGCGAACTGGCGCAGCCGGTTGTCCGCGATCAGCACCCGCACCGCCGAGCCACCGTTGGAGTTGACGGTGACGGTGTCGCCCGTCGCGGACCCGGAGTTGGCTGCCCCGGGGGTGCCGATCGTGTTGCCGGTGACGGTGGCGTCGATCTGGACCGCCTGCGGCAGCGCCGCGCTGCCGGGCCCGTCGATGACGATCGCACTGTCGTAGGCGCCCTGGATCTCGTTGTCGGTCAGCACCGCGTCCATCACGGCACTGCCCCCGGGATTGACCGTGATCCCGCCGCCCACGACGTCGGGGGAGGTCGTGGTCATGGTGGTGTCGTTGATCGTGAGCTCCTGGACGACCGTGGTGCTCGCGTCCGTGGTCATCTGGACGTGGTCGCCGCGGTTGTTCGTGAACGTGGTCCGCTGGATCTCGAGGCTCATGCTGCCGTCGCCGGTGCCGCGCAGCAGGATGCCGTCGTTGCCGGTCGTGCTCGAGTTGCTGCCGATCGTGCCGTCGGTGACGGTCGCGTCGAGGTCGCCGGTGTCGTTCTCGACGTGGACGTTGTCCTCGGCGCTGCCGGTCACCGTGGTGTCGTCGAGGGTCATGGTGCCGGTCAGGTCGGTGAGGTCGAGCCCGTGCTCGCCGAACTGGTCTCCGTTGTCGGTGATCTGGCTGTTGCTCAACGAGAGGCCCACCACCTCCGTGCCGCGGAGGCCGTCGTCGGCTCCCCCGGTGACGTGCACCCGGGTGAGGTCGACGCCGGCTCCCACCCGGGTCAGCAGGATGCCGGGGCCGGTCGAGCCCTGGATGGTGCCGCCCGAGCCCGGGGTGCCTGAGCCGGTGACCTCGAGCCCGCCGGCGAACCCGGTCTCGTCGAGACGGATGCCGCTGGAGGCGCCGTCGGTGGAGATGCTCTCGAACGTCACCCCGGCCGCCAGGATGTCGGTCTGGGCAAGGTCGATGCCGGGCCCGGTGGTGGTGGTGATCGTGTTGCCCGAGCCGGAGACCGAGACCTCGCCGCTGCTGGTGGCCTCGAACCCCGTGCCCGAGGTGGTGTCGATGTCGATCCCGCCCCCGCTGAAGACCAGCGTGTGCCCGTCGCTGGCGAGCATCGCCACGGCGTCGGAGGCGCCGGTGTCGAGGACGACGGGGGTGCCGCTGAAGGTCGTGCTGCCGGCGTTGTTCGTGGACAGTCGGATGCCGCCGCCGGCGTCCGCCGAGTCCGTGACCGGACCGCTGAACACGACGTCGCCGCCCGCTCGGTCGGTCACCTCGACCGACAGCCCGACACCGTCGCCGACGGTGCCGCCGTACGAGACGGAGCCCGAGCCGCCCTCGAGGTCGACGCCGGTCCCCGAGAAGCCGCTGAGGGTGCCCGAGGTGGCCGAGAACGTGCCCGCTCCCAACCCGGACAGGCTGATCCCGTCCGCGTTGCTGCCGTTCGAGCTCACCGAGTCGAAGCTCAGCGAGACCCCGGTGGTCGAACCGACGTCCACCGCCGGTCCGCCCGTACTGTCGATGGTGGCGATGCCCGAGGCGGGCACGGTCACCGCCCCCGCGTTCGAGATCAGCAGGCCGGTGGACGTTCCGCCGGTGGACAGGGCCAGGTCGGGGCCGATGCCGTCACCGAGGTCGATCGTGCCCGTGGTGTCGACCAGGCTGATCCCACCCGCGGACGAGCCGGTGACCGTGATGTCGTCGACCACGCTGCCGCCGCCGAACCCGGTGCCGCTGACGTCGAGGCCGGCGGCTCCGGTGGTCTCGAGCGAGATCGTGCCGGCCGGTTGGAAGATCGTGGTGCCGGCGTTGGTCAGCCGCACCGCGGGCGCACCGACGGTGTCGACGGTCAGGTCGGAGAAGGTGAAGGTGCCGGTGGTGCTGTCGAGGTCGATGCCCGCCGCCGTGCCGGGGCTGCCGGTGTCGTCCACCACGAGGTCGTCGAGGAGTCCGTCCGCGACGCCGAGACCGCCGGCGATCCCGCCACCGCCGGCGGGGTCCAGCTCGAGTCCCCGCACGGTGTTGTCCGAGGACAGCGTCACGACGTGGGCGGCACCGTCGGTGAGGACCGGGCGCGCGGCGGGGTCGGCCGGCTCCAGGGTGACGCCGTCCACCTGGAGGGCGGAGGCCTGACCGATCAGGCGCTGCCCGACCTGGAGGTCGATACCGTCGCCGAGGCCCGTGGGCGTGCCGTCGCCGCCGTGGACGAAGATCGTGTGGCCGGGGCCGGAGGCGACCTGGGCCTGGGCGAGGCTGTCGAACGGCGCGACCGAGGTGCCGGCGTTGCCCGGTGCGTCGTTGTCGACGAACCAGACGCACTCGGTGATCTCGATGGTCACCCGGCCCACGTCCGTGGCCACCGAGTCGGTGAGCGTGTAGTCGAAGAAGTCCGAGGTGTCCGAGCAGCTGGTGCCGGGCGCGGGGTGGAAGACGAAGTCACCGTCGGACTGGATCTCGACGCTGCCGCCGTCGTTCGTGGCGACGGTCTCGGCGACGACCGAGAGCGTGTCGCCCGCGTCCGGATCGGTGTCCCCGTCGAGGATCTCGCCGCTGATGGTCTTCTGGGGGCCCGCCGGGTCCGGGGCGCCGTCCGTGGGGTCGTCCACCACCAGGGCAGCGTTGCCGATCGCGCGGTCGGTTCCGGTGAAGCTGTCGTCGTCGGCGACCGGCGGATCGTTGGCGTCGGTCACGGTGATCGTGAACTGCTTCTCGAAGGTCAGTCCGCCGGCGTCGGTGGAGCGCACCCGGACCGACAGCGTCGGGGTCGACTCGAAGTCGAAGCCGGTCGCGGTCTCCAGGGCGGCGCCGGCGATCTGGAACCCGGAGTTGTCGTCGTCACCGGTGCCAGACGCCAGGGTGTAGGTGTGCGAGTCGCCGGCGTCCGGGTCGGTGCTGCTCAGGGTGCCGACCGCGGTCCCGGAGGGCTGGTTCTCGGCGACCGTCGAGCCGGTGAGGCCGAGGTCGGTGGGTGCCTCGTTGACATCCTGGACGGTGATCGTGAAGGGCTCGGCGAAGGTCTCGCCGCCGGAGTCCTCGGCCTGCACCCGGATCGACAGCGAGGAACTGGCCTCGTGGTCCAGCACGTCGGCGGTGCGCAGCTCGTCCGTGGTGATGTCGAAGGCGGCGTTCCCGCTGTCACCGGCTCCGGGCACCAGGCTGAACGTGTGGGTGTCACCGGGATCGGGGTCGGTGGCGGTGAGCAGACCGACCAGCGTGTCCACCGGTTCGTTCTCGTCGACGGTGGTGGCCGACAGGTCGAGGTCGCTGGGCGGAAGATTGACGTCGTCGATGCTCACGCTCAGGCCGCGGGCGAAGACGCCGCCCTGACCGTCGTCGGCCTGGACCCGGATCGAGTAGTCGGACTTGGTGGCGAAGTCGAAGACCTCGTCGGTGACGAGCTCGTCGCCGACGATGCTGAACGAGCCGTTGTCGGCGTCGCCGGCGCCACTGACCAGCGCGAAGGTCTGCGGGTCGGCCGGGGAGTCCTGGTCGGTGGCGGTCAGGGTGCCGACCACTGTGCCGATCGGCTGGCCCTCCTCGACACTGTCGGGCGAGAGCGAGATGTCGGTGGGGGCGTCGTTGACGTCCTGGACCTCGATCGTGAACGACTCCTCGTACTCGTTGGCCTCGGGGTCGGTGACCCGCAGCCGGACCTCGTACGACGAGCGGGTCTCGGCGTCGAACACGGCCGCGGTGCGCAGCGTGGTGCCGTCGAGCGTGAACTCGCCGTTGTCCGCACCGCCCGGCGCGAACCCGAAGGTCAGGTCGCCCGGCGGGGTGTCGGAGTCGACGGCCGAGACCGTGCCGACCGCGGTGCCGACCGGCTCGTTCTCGTCGACCGTGGCGCTGTCCAGGGAGAGGTCCTCGGGGGCGTTCGGCAGGTCCGTCAGGAACACGTAGCGTCGCTCGCGGTTGCTCGCCTTCCGCCGCTTGTCGACGACCTGCAGGGTCAGCGTCCGGAAAGGATGCGGGGTCGCGGAGGCGGTGTCGAACCGGAGACTGCGCAGCACGGTGCGCCACCGCCGCAGGCTGGACCTGCCTCGCAGGTCGAGGACGCCGGTGCTCGCGTCGAAGGAGCTGCGGATGCCGAAGCGGTCGGTCACCGCGAGGAAGTCGCCGGCCTCGCGCCCGGTGGTGATCCGGACCGTGCCCCTGGCGATCTTGGTTCGGCGCGGACCCGTCAGCATCACGCCGGGGTCGACCCGAACACCGCCCGAGCCCTCGACGAACTCGGTGACCCCGGGGCTGAAACGCAGCCGGGGCGCGTCCGCCGACGTGTCGCCCTGGGCGGGGTTGTAGTCGCGCTCGCGGTCACGCCCCGGTCCGCCGTCGAAGTGGTCGGCGTGCGGGCCGCCGATCAGCACGTCGCGCTGGCCGCCACCACAGAGCAGGTCGATGCCACGACGTCCGTTCAGGACGTCCTTGCCCTTCTGGCCGAGCAGCAGGTCGGTCCACCTCGTACCGTTCAGGCGATTGCCGCGCTTGTTGCCGGCCCGCACCCGGATGGTGGTGACGTCGGTGGACGAGCCGTCCGAGACCGTGATCCGCACCGTCGAGGCGCCCCGCTTGCCGCGCTTGGTGGCCAGCAGGACGGTTCGCCGGACGCCCGACCCGCCGAAGCGGACGGTCGAGGAGGGCAGCAGGCGCCGGTTGCTGGAGGTGGCGGAGAGGACGAGGTCGCCGACGGCGGTGTCGGGGTCGTGAAGATCGACGAGGAACGAGCCGGAGCGGCCCCCGCGGCCACAGTCCCCGGCCGCGACGAGGGTGATGCTCGGCGGCTCCAGCAGGCCTCCGGCCGCCGTACGGGAGGCCGATGCCAGGGGTGCGGGCTGGAGCCCCACCACGGCCGCACTCGTGGCGAGGGCGATCAGTGCCCGAAAAGACCTGCGCATGGGATCCCGTTTCCTCGCCCGGCCACGAGCTGACGCCCGTGCGGAGTCGGTCAAGACGCGGGATCCCCATGAGCACTGACCAACGTCTCGCTGATCCCCCCACCCTCGCCCTTGTCGCACCGGGTCGCAACCGGAACGGAGAAATCCCTCCCGGGCGGGCCCCGGCGGTGGGGCTCCCGGTCAGCCCAGGGCAGCCGGCAGGGTCGCCGACCAGGCCGAGCGGATCTCCGCGACGGGGAGCGCGAACTGCCCCGTGACGACCAGGTCGCTGCCGCCGGTGCGCCCGAGCTCGGCGACCGGGACGCCGTACGTCGTGGCCAGCTCGCGCAGCGCGTCGGCGTTCTCGTCGGTGACGGTGACGATCGCCCGCGCCGCCGACTCGGTGAAGAGCTGCACGAACGCGTCACCGGGCAGCACGACCTGGACCCCGATGTCGTGGGCGAGGCAGGACTCGGCCAGGCCCTGGGCCAGCCCGCCGTCGGAGAGGTCGTGCGCCCCGGTGACCAGGCCGGAGGCCGACGCCTCGACGAGGAGCTCGGCCAGCGCGCGCTCCGCGGCCAGGTCGACCCGCGGGGGCAGCCCACCGAGGTGACCGTGGACCACGTGCGCCCACTCGGAGCCGGAGAGCTCCTCGCGGGTCTCACCGAGCAGGAGCACCTGCTCGCCCTCGGCCACGAAGCCGGTCGGGGTACGCCGGGTGACGTCCTCGATGACACCCAGCACGGCGACGACCGGCGTGGGCAGGATCGCGGTCTCCCCGGTCTGGTTGTAGAGGCTGACGTTGCCGCCGGTGACCGGGATGCCGAGCTCGAGGCAGGCGTCCTTGAGACCGCGGCAGGCCTCGGCGAACTGCCACATCACGTCCGGGTCCTCGGGGGAGCCGAAGTTCAGGCAGTCCGAGATCGCCATCGGCACGGCGCCGCCGGTGGCGACGTTGCGGTACGACTCGGCCAGCGCGAGCTGGGCGCCGGTGTAGGGGTCGAGCTTGGCGAAGCGGCCGTTGCAGTCGGTGGAGACGGAGACGCCGAGGTTGCTCTCGGGGTCGACCCGGACCATCCCGCTGTCGGCAGGCTGGGACAGCACGGTGTCGCCGCGCACGTAGCGGTCGTACTGGTCGGTGATCCACGACTTGTCGCAGAGGTTCGGGCTGGCGACCAGGCGCAGCAGGGTCTCGCGGAGCTCCTCCCCCGAGCCGGGTCGGGGCAGCGCCTCGGCCGTGTCGGCCTGCAGGGCGTCCTGCCAGGCGGGGCGGGCGAAGGGGCGGTGGTACGTCGGACCGTCGTGGGCGACCGATCGGGGCGGCACGTCGACGACCCGCTCGCCGTGCCAGTCGATGTGCAGGCGGCCGGAGTCGGTGACCTCGCCGATCACGGTGGCGTCGACCTCCCACTTGGCGCAGATCGCGAGGAAGGCCTCGACGTCGTCGGGCTCGACGACCGCCATCATCCGCTCCTGGGACTCGCTCATCAGGATCTCCTCGGGCGCGAGCGTGGAGTCGCGCAGCGGCACCCGGTCGAGCTCGACGTGCATGCCGCCGTCGCCGGCGCTGGCCAGCTCGGAGGTGGCGCACGAGAGCCCGGCGCCGCCGAGGTCCTGGATGCCGGCGACGAGGCCGGCCGCGAAGATCTCGAGCGTGCACTCGATGAGCAGTTTCTCCATGAACGGGTCGCCGACCTGCACGCTGGGCCGCTTGGCGGGCCCGGAGCCCCCGTCTTCGGACTCCGTGAAGGTCTCGCTGGCGAGCACGGAGACGCCGCCGATGCCGTCGCCGCCGGTCTTGGCGCCGTAGAGGATCACCTTGTTGCCGGCGCCGCTGGCCTTGGCCAGGTGCAGGTCCTCGTGCCGGAGCACGCCGACGCAGAGCGCGTTGACCAGCGGGTTGCCCAGGTAGCTGGCGTCGAAGACCGCCTCGCCGCCGATGTTCGGCAGGCCCAGGCAGTTGCCGTAGGCGCCCACCCCCTCGACGATGCCGGGCAGCACCCGCAGGGTGTCCTCGGCGTCGAGCGGGCCGAAGCGGAGCGGGTCCATCACCGCGACCGGTCGGGCACCCATGGCGAGGATGTCGCGGACGATGCCGCCGATCCCGGTGGCGGCGCCCTGGTGCGGCTCGACGTACGACGGGTGGTTGTGCGACTCGACCTTGAAGGTGACCGCGTAGCCCTGGCCGATGTCGATGACGCCGGCGTTCTCGCCGATCCCGGCGAGGGTCTTGCCGATCGGGGTCTCCTGCGGGATCTCGGAGAACTGCTTGAGGTGGACCTTGGAGGACTTGTACGAGCAGTGCTCGCTCCACATCACCGAGTACATCGCCAGCTCGCTGCTGGTGGGCCGGCGGCCGAGGATCTCGCGGATCTCGGCGTACTCGTCGGCCTTCAGGCCGAGGTCGGCCCACGGCTGCTCCCGATCGGGGTCGCCCGAGGCGACGGCAACGGTGTCGAGGCTGGATCCGGGCGTCGGTCGATTCGTCTCGGGCACGCGCTCAATCTACCGGCGGGCCAGGACGCCCCCACCGCCCGCCCGCTGGGTGGGTGGCCCGCCCGCCCCTTCAGATCCGGATCTCCTCGACCGACACAGGGACTGGATCACCCGATCCGGGCGAGGGCCGGGTGGGCGCCGACGAATTACAGGCTTGTGGTTACCGCGAACTGGTGTTACGCGTGTGACTGATGAGGTTATGGTGACGGCGCGCCACCCCCCTGCTTCCCCAGCTGCTCTGGAGTCACCTGATGTCACGCCTGCCCCGCCGGACCGCCCGCGCCACGTTCACCGGACTGGTCGCCGGCACGCTCGCCGCCTCCGTGATGACCCTCGGCACGGCCGCCCCCGCGCACGCTGACAACGTCACCACGCCCGGCGACTTCACCGGCTACGGGTTCGACCAGTGCCTGGCCCCGACCCAGAAGTCGATGAACGCCTGGCTCAAGCACTCGCCGTTCCTCTCGGTGGGCATCTACACCTCCGGCGACTCGCGCGCCTGCCGCAACCAGCCGAACCTCACCCCGACCTGGATCCGCAAGCAGCTGGCCCGCGGGTGGCGCCTGCTGCCGATCACCCTCGGCCCGCAGGCCTCCTGCCAGCCGCGCTTCCCGCGCTACGACGACGACGAGACGATCAACCCCAAGCCGGGCTCCAAGAACCGGTACCGCGCCGCCCGCCGGCAGGGTCGCGAGGAGGCCGTCAAGGCCGTCGAGGCCGCCCAGGGTCTGGGCATCGTGCCGACCAGCACGCTCTGGTACGACCTCGAGGGCTTCGACAACACCAACACCCACTGCCGTGAGTCCGCGCTCTCCTTCCTGAGCGCGTGGACCACCAAGCTGCACCAGCTCAACTACGTCTCCGGCGTCTACTCCAGCGCGGGCTCGGGGATCCTGGAGCTCGACCGGGCCCGGATCAACCGCCCGAAGGCCTTCACCCTGCCCGACCAGATCTGGCTGGCCCGCTGGGACGGAGTGGCCAACACGTCCTCGTCGTACATCCGTGAGGACGGCTGGCGCCCGCACGCCCGGATCAAGCAGTACCAGGGCGGCCACGACGAGACCTGGGGCGGCGTCCGGATCAACATCGACCGGAACTTCCTCGACGTCGGCCGGGGCTCCTGGGCCCCGCCCGTGGCGCACTGCGGCAACACCCAGGTCGACTTCGTCAAGTACGACGCCGTGATGCCGGCTCGCGACGGGTACGCCGCCGACGGCGCCCAGGTGAAGGCCCTGCGCTGCCTGCTCAAGGAGCACGGCGTCTTCTCCGGCAAGGTCGGAGCCCGCTACAACAAGAGGACCCAGCGCGCGGTCAACGAGTGGCAGCGCACGCACGGCTTCGAGGTCGGCCCGAACTTCTCCCGCGAGAACTGGATGTCGCTGCTCGCGGCCGGGAAGATGGGCGTCTACAAGTTCGGCTCCGCCGGCGAGCCGGTCCGCCGGATCCAGCGTGCGCTGAACGCGGCGCGACCCAAGGCCCGGATCGAGGTCACCGGCGTCTTCGACAAGAAGACCGACGAGGTGCTGCGCGCCTGGCAGCGCCAGGCCCGACTGCCGGTCAGCGGGGTCGTGATCGGTCGCCACTGGGCGGCACTGCAGGCCGGCAAGCGCTGAGGTTCACCCGACCGACCGACCGGGCGGCTCAGGCTCCGGGCGGGCCGACCAGCAGCGCGACTCCGGTCAGGGCGAGCACGGCAGCGGTCATCGCGACGGCTCCCCGGCCGGGGTGACGCACCAGCAGGGCCACCGGACGCTCGAGTACGGAGACCGGAGCCTGCCCGGCCAGCCGCCAGTCCGACCCGAGCGCCTGCTGACGCTCGACCCGGCGGTCGAACCACACCGTGAGGAACGGCGGGACGGCGGCGGCGAGGCCGAGCAGCAGCCGCGAACTCGGCCAGCGCTGGTCGACCGCGACGAGCACGGTCACCGCGCAGTAGGCGATGAACACGACACCGTGCACCATCCCGAAGACCTGGACCCCGAGCTCGGTGGTCTCGGTGACGTACTTGAGGAACATCCCGGTGAGCAGCAAGGCCCAGGTGATCGCCTCGGCGACCGCCGCCCGCCGGAAGAGGACGAGCGGGCTCACGTCAGGACGGTGGCGGCCAGGCTGGTGAAGAAGCCCAGCCCGTCGGTGCCCGCACCGGTCAGGTCCTCGACCGCGTGCTCGGGGTGGGGCATCAGACCGACGACGTTGCCGCGGGCATTGGTGATGCCGGCGATGTCGCGCATCGAGCCGTTCGGGTTGACGTCGAGGTAGCGGGCGACGACCTGGCCCTCCCCCTCGATCCGGTCCAGGGTCTCCTGGTCGGCCACGAAGCCGCCCTCGCCGTTCTTGAGCACGATGGTGACCTCGGCGTTCGCGTCGTACGACGAGGTCCACGGGGTGCGGTTGTTCTCGATCCGCAGGCGCTGGTCGCGGCAGACGAACTTGCGGTGGTCGTTGCGGATCAGCGCACCCGGGAGCAGGTGCGACTCGCAGAGGATCTGGAAGCCGTTGCAGATGCCGAGCACCGGCATGCCGCGCTCGGCCGCCTCGATGACCTCGGCCATCACCGGCGAGAAGCGCGAGATCGCGCCGCAGCGCAGGTAGTCGCCGTACGAGAAGCCACCCGGGAGGACGATCGCGTCGACACCCTTGAGGTCGTGGTCGCCGTGCCACAGCGGGACGGCCTCGTTGCCACCGAAGCGGACCGCGCGCTGTGCGTCGACGTCGTCGAGCGAGCCCGGGAAGGTGACGACCCCGACCCTCACGCCGACTCGTCCACGTGGACGGTGAAGTTCTCGATCACCGGGTTGGACAGGAGGGTCTGCGCCATCTGGTGCACCTCGGCGAGGACCTCGTCGGTGACCTCGCCGGCGAACTCCAGCTCGAAGCGCTTGCCCTGACGGACATCGGTGACGCCGGCGAACCCGAGCCGCGGCAGGGCGCCGAGGACGGCCTTGCCTTGGGGATCGAGGATCTCGGGCTTGGGCATGACGTCGACGACGACTCGGGGCACGAACGGCTCCTTGGTGCGGGCGGGGACGGGCGACTGCGCCGCCCAGTCTAGGCGGCGGCGGCGCAGTTGGTTGACGCGAGTCGGCCCGGGCACACTGGAGGGCATGAGCATGTCTCCCACGAACCGCGCGGCCTCGCCGCTCAAGCTGGAGTTCCCGCAGTCGCTGGCGGTGTACGACGACTACCAGGCCGCCCAGAAGAGCGTCGACTACCTTTCCGACCACAAGTTCCCCGTCGAGCAGTGCATGATCGTCGGCACCGACCTCAAGCGGATCGAGCGGATCACGGGTCGGCTCACCACGGGACGGGTGGCGCTGGGCGGTGCGCTGTCCGGAAGCTGGCTGGGTCTCTTCGTCGGGCTGGTGTTCACGCTGTTCACGGAGAACGACGTGGTCACCACGATCGCCTCGACGATGCTGTTCGGTGCGCTCTTCGGCCTGATCTGGGCACTGGCGGGGTACGCCGCGACTCGGGGGCAGCGGGACTTCTCCTCGGTGACGCAGGTGGTGGCCACCCGCTACGAGGTGCTGGTCGAGCACAAGAGCGCCGCCCAGGCGCGGGAGCTGCTGGCGGGGTTGCCGGGGGCGTTGCCGGATCCGTTTGCGTGAGGTGCGGTTTCATCACGGTATGCAGCTCAACCCGCGCTTCCCCTGGTCTGCAGAGCATGGGAAGCGCGGGTTGATCGTGGGAACCTCGGGTCAGGCGGGCTGGATCAGGTCGCGGACCGGGTGGTTGGGCTACATACCTTGATGAAGCTGC
>NZ_JBFIKK010000062.1:0-18918 GCF_041600255.1 Nocardioides sp.
AGGTCAGCACCGGGATGTTGAACGCGTCGCAGAACCGCACGAAGCGGGCGGCCTTCTCGCTGGCGTCGATGTCGAGGGTGCCGGCGAACTGCATCGGCTGGTTGGCCACGACGCCCACCGGCCGGCCCTCGACCCGGCCGTAGCCGATGATCAGGTTGGGCGCGAACAGCTCCATGACCTCGAGGAACTCCTCGTCGTCGAGGACGGCGGTGATCACGTCGTGCATGTCGTAGGGCTGGTTCGGGCTGTCGGGGATGATCGTGTCGAGCGAGCGGTCGAGGTCGGAGAACTCGAGGTCCGCGACCTCGTCGTAGACGACCGGCTCGTCGAGGTTGTTCTGCGGCAGGTAGCTCAGCAGGGCCTTGACGTACTCGATCGCGTCCTCCTCGTCGGAGGCCATGTAGTGGGCGTTGCCCGACTTGGTGTTGTGGGTGCGCGCCCCACCGAGCTCCTCCATCGAGACGTCCTCGCCGGTGACGGTCTTGATCACGTCGGGGCCGGTGATGAACATGTTGGAGCTGCCGTCGACCATGATCGTGAAGTCGGTGACGGCCGGGGAGTAGACGTGACCACCGGCGCAGGAGCCCATGATCATCGAGATCTGGGGGATGACGCCGCTGGCGTGCACGTTGCGGCGGAAGATCTCGCCGTACAGGCCGAGCGAGACCACGCCCTCCTGGATGCGGGCGCCGGCGCCCTCGTTGATGCCGATGATGGGGCAGCCGGTCTTGATGGCGAGGTCCATCACCTTGGTGATCTTGTCGCCGTAGACCTCGCCGAGGGACCCGCCGAAGACGGTGAAGTCCTGGGAGAAGACGCAGACCTGGCGGCCGTCGACCGTGCCGTAGCCGGTGATCACGCCGTCGCCGTAGGGGCGGTTCTTCTCCAGCCCGAACGCGGTGGAGCGGTGCCGGGCGAGCTCGTCGAGCTCCACGAAGGAGCCCTCGTCGAAGAGCATCTCGATCCGCTCGCGGGCGGTCTTGCGCCCCTTGGCATGCTGCTTCTCGACCGCCTTGGCCGAGCCGGCGTGCACCGCCTCGTCGAGCCGACGGTCGAGATCGGCGAGCTTGCCTGCGGTGGTGTGGATGTCGAGGTCCGCGGGAACGTCGGTTCCCTCGCCCACGCCCGGGCTTGGCTGTGCAGTCACGATTCTGGCCTCCTCAAGGGTTCGTGGGTCAATGTAGTGCCCGTGACCGACGACCCGAGCGCGCGCCCACCCCTCGACGCATCCCGCCTCGCCGCGGCCGACCTCGGACGGGTGGAGGTGGTGGCCGAAGCGGCCTCCACCAATGCGCTCGTCGCGGATCGGGCCCGGGTCGGCGAGCCCGAGGGTCTCGTCGTCGTCGCCGAGCACCAGACCAGCGGGCGGGGCCGGCTGGACCGGACCTGGCAGACACCGGACCGTGCCGCGCTGACCTTCTCGGTGCTGCTGCGCCCGAAGGCCGCGCCCGCCGCCTGGCCCTGGCTGCCGCTGCTCGCCGGGTACGCCGTGGGTCGTGCGCTCGAGGAGGTCGGGTTGCGGGCGGGGCTGAAGTGGCCCAACGACGTCCTGCTGGACGACCTCAAGGTCGCCGGCATCCTGACCGAGCTGGTGGAGACCCCCGACGGCCCGGCGGCCGTGGTCGGCATCGGGCTCAACGTCAGCACCACCGCCGAGGAGCTGCCGGTGGACACCGCCACCTCGCTGGCGCTGGCCGGCGCCACCGGCCTGGACCGGACCGACCTGCTGGCCACCCTGCTGCGCACCCTGCACACCGAGTACGCCGCCTGGCAGGCCGGGAACGGCGCGGAGCTCCGTGCGGCGTACACCCGGGCCTGCGTGAGCCTGGGTCGTCAGGTGCGAGTCGACCTGCCCTCGGGCGAGGTGCTGAGCGGCACGGCGGTGGGCATCGACCCGGACGGCCGACTGCGGGTGCGCACCGGGACCGGCGAGGTGAGCGTGGGGGCGGGTGACGTCGTGCATGCTCGCGCTACGGGAGAAGCCTGAGGATCGCCTCGATCGATGACATGATCCGGGGGTGGTGAACTTCCAGGGGGTGCTCGACGACGGTGCGTCCGTCGCGCCGAGCGCGCGCGCCCGTGGGCGCCTGGTGCAGTCCCGCGATCGCCGTGACGTCGACCGGTGTTCCGGCCATGTCGGAGGCTGAGGAGCCGGTCGTCCAGGATGCGCTGGAGCAGGCCATCCTCGGCGAGGAGTTGGTCTACACCGCCCACGAGGTCGCCGAGGCGACCGGGGTGACGATCGAGGAGGCGCAGCGACTGTGGCGCGCGCTGGGCTTCCCCGAGCGCGGACTGGAGACCGCGTTCACCCGGGGGGACGTGGCTGCCGTCTCGATCCTGAACTCCGTGGTCGACTCCGGACTGATCGACTTCGACACCGCGGTCAACCTGACCCGGGCGGTCGGTCAGACGATGGCCCGCCTCGCCGACTGGGAGGTCGGCACCCTCGTGCACCGCATCGAGAAGCTGGAGCGCGGCGACCAGGCCACCGGCAGTCGGATCGGCTCGGCGCAGCGGATGATGGAGGGGCTCAACAAGCCCTTCGAGGGGCTCCTCCTCTACGCCTGGCGCCGACACCTCGCGGCGGCGGTCGCCCGGATCGAGGCGTTGGGGGCCAAGGAGGAGGACCTGCACACCAGTCAGGTCACCGTCGGGTTCGCGGACATCGTCAGCTTCACGGCCCTGTCGAACGAGATCAGTGAGGCCCGGATCGGCGACCTCGTGGAGGTCTTCGAGTCCCGGTGCGCCGACGTGGTCGCGGGCCAGCGGGGCCGGATCATCAAGAGCATCGGCGACTCGGTGCTGTTCGTGAACGACGACCCGATCAGCGCCTACGACACCGCCGAGGGGATCATCAGCGTCATCGGGCGCGACGACCGGATGCCGGACGTCCGGGTCGGGCTGGCCACCGGCTCGGTGGTCATGCGCCTGGGCGACGTCTTCGGGCCACCGGTGAACCTGGCCTCGCGGCTGACCGCGGTCGCCCGCCGCAACCGGGTGATCATCGACGCGGCCACGGCCGCGCTGCTGCCCGCCGACCAGTTCGAGACCCGGTCCCTGCCGGCCCGCCCGGTCCGCGGGTTCGGCATCGTCGAACCCGTCGCCGTACGGCGGCACTGAGGCCCCTGTCGGCCCCGGCAGCGACCGGACCGGACCAGTTGGATGATCGTGCAACCAATTTGGGCATTTCGGCCCGGCGCGGGGGCCGCGTTCCTACCGTGGGGAGATGTACGAGGTCCAGGACGTCCGGCTCGACCCGGTCGCGCGCCTGGTCTGGCGTGGTGGCGACGAGGTGGAGTTCTCCCGCAAGGAGTTCGACCTGGTGCACGCCCTGATCGCCCGGGCGGGTGAGGTGGTCACCCGCGACGAGCTGATGCAGAACGTCTGGCACACCAGCTTCTGGACCTCCTCGAAGACCATCGACGTGCACCTGGGCTGGGTGCGCCGCAAGCTCGGCGACGACAGCCGCAGCCCCCGACTGATCACCACGATCCGCGGCCACGGCCTGCGCTTCGAGACCGAGGATCCCCGGCGCCGCGACGGTCACTAGTCTGGGGCCCGTGCCTGAGTCCACCCCCACGCTCGCCATCATCGGCGGCGGCCAGCTCGCCCGGATGATGGCGCAGCCGGCCATCGCCCTGGGCCTCCCGCTGCGCCTGCTGGCCGAGGCCGACGGTGTCTCCGCCGCCCAGGTCATCCCCGACCACGTGGTCGGCGACTACCGAGACCTGGCCACCCTGCGCGCCGTGGTCGCGGGCTGCGCCGTGGTGACCTTCGACCACGAGCACGTGCCCACCGACCACCTGCGGGCCCTGGAGGCCGACGGCGTGGCCGTTCGACCCGGCCCCGACGCCCTGGTGCACGCACAGGACAAGGGTGTGATGCGCGCCCGGCTGGCCGAGCTCGGCGTTCCGTGCCCGCGCAACGCGCTGGTCGCCGACCAGGCCGCGGTCGAGACGTTCGGCTTCCCGTGCGTACTCAAGACCACCCGGGGCGGCTACGACGGCAAGGGTGTCTGGTTCGTCCGCTCGCTCGAGGACTGCGCGGAGCCCTTCCGGGTGGCCGCGGAGACCGGGGTCGCCCTGCTGGCCGAGGAGCTGGTCGACTTCCGCCGCGAGCTCTCCGCCCTGGTCGTGCGCGCCCCGAGCGGGCAGGCCGCGGCGTACCCCGTGGTGGCCTCCACACAGCGCGACGGGATCTGCCACGAGGTGGTGGCGCCGGCGCCGGACCTGTCCCCGCAGCTCGCCGGCGAGGCCCAGGAGATCGCGCTGCGGATCGCCGGCGCCCTGGGCGTGACCGGCGTGCTGGCGGTCGAGCTCTTCGAGACCAACGACGGCCGGGTGCTGGTCAACGAGCTCGCCATGCGTCCGCACAACACCGGGCACTGGACCCAGGACGGCGCAGTGACCTCGCAGTTCGAGAACCACCTGCGGGCCGTGCTCGACCTGCCCCTGGGCTCCCCGGCGCCGCGAGCGAGGTGGACCGTGATGGTCAACATCCTCGGCGGGCCGCACGACGCCGGGCGCCTGTACGACGGTTTCCCGCACGCCCTGGCGCGCGACCCGCACCTGCGGGTGCACCTGTACGGCAAGGACCTGCGCCCGGGGCGCAAGGTCGGCCACGTCAACGCCTACGGCGACGATCTCGAGGACTGCCTGGAGCGGGCGCGGCACGCCGCCGCCTGGTTCCGTGGAGACCTCGGCAACGAGAGTGAGTGAGTCAGAGCATGGGTGAAGTGCGCGTCGGCATCGTGATGGGCTCGGACTCGGACTGGCCGGTGATGAAGGCCGCGGGGGAGGCGTTGGCGGAGTTCGACGTCGCCTTCGAGGCCGACGTCGTCTCGGCCCACCGGATGCCTGCGGAGATGATCGCCTACGGCGAGCAGGCGGCCGGGCGAGGCCTGGCGGTGATCATCGCGGGGGCCGGCGGAGCCGCACACCTGCCGGGGATGCTGGCCGCCGTCACGCCTTTGCCGGTGATCGGGGTGCCGGTCCCGCTCAAGCACCTCGACGGCATGGACTCGCTGCTCTCGATCGTCCAGATGCCGGCCGGCGTCCCGGTCGCCACCGTCGGGATCGGCAACGCCCGCAACGCGGGCCTGCTGGCCGCGCGGATCCTGGCCGCGTCCGACCCCGAGCTCCGGCGCCGGATGGTCGACTTCCAGGCGGACCTCAAGCAGGCGGCCTTCGACAAGGGTGCCGTCGTCCGCAACGAGGCCTCGGGAGCCCACAAGCTCGGCTTCTGAGCGCCTCAGCCGGTGAGTCCGTGCTCGTGGGCGAAGACCACGATCTGCACCCGGTCCCTCAGCCCGAGCTTGCGCAGGATCGCGCCCACGTGGGTCTTCACGGTCGACTCGCTGGCGTAGACCTGCCCGGCGATCTCGGTGTTCGACAACCCCGCCGCGACCGCCCGGAACACCTCGCGCTCCTTGTCGGTGAGGGCGACGTACGACGCCGGCGTCTCGCGTCGGCTCCGGAACTGGCCCTCCAGCAGCGTGGAGAGGTCCTGGGGGGCGAGCACGGCGTTGCCGGCGTGCACGGTCCGGATCGCGTCGCGCAGCTGGACCGGCGTGGTGTCCTTGAGCAGGAAGCCGCTGGCGCCGTACCGGATCGCGGTGGCGGCGCGGTCGTCGAGGTTGAAGGTGGTCAGCACGATCACCCGCACCGGCCGGCGGCGCCGGGCAGCCCGCTCGGGCGCGAAGATCTGCCGGGTCGCCTCGACGCCGTCCATCTCGGGCATCCGGATGTCCATCAGCACCACGTCGGGCTGCAGCTCGTCCACCATCCGCACGGCCTCGATGCCGTCGCCGGCGGCTCCGACCACCTCCATCCCGTCCTGGGCGTTGACGATCACCGAGACCCCTTCGCGGAAGAGGTCCTGGTCGTCGACCAGCAGCACCCGGATCACCGCTGGGCCCCCAGCGGGATCCAGGCGGTGACGGTGAACGTGGGACCGACCTGCTCGCTGCGACGACGTACGTCGAGTCGGCCGCCCACCGACTCCAGCCGGCGGCGCATGCCCTCAAGGCCCTGGCCGGCCTCCCCGGTCGAGTCGCCGGCGACGTTGCGCACCTCCAGCCGCAGCTCGCCCTCCCAGTGCCGCTCGACGTGCACGGGCTCGCCGCGGCGGCCGTGCTTGATCGCGTTGGTGAGCATCTCCTGCAGGACCCGGAAGGCGACCACGTCGACCTCGGGCGGCAGCGGCCGCGGCGTGCCGATCTCGACCGCCTCGACCCGGTGGCCGCTGGCCCGTACGCCCTCCACGAGGCTGTCCAGCCCGCCGGGGCGGACCGCGGCGGGCTGTCCGGCCGTGGTGCTGAGCACCTGCCGGACGTCCTGCAGCGAGGTCCGGGCCGAGGTCGCGATGGTCTCCATCGTCTGCTTGAGCCTCTCGGTGTCCTCGGCGCCGACGAACTGCGCGGACTCGGCCTGGGCGAGGATCACGGCCAGCGAGTGGCCGACGACGTCGTGCACGTCCCGGGCCAGGCGGGCCTGCTCCTCGCGGAGGTGGGCGATCTCCTGGGCCTGCTCGGTCTCGCGGTGGGCCCGCGCAGCGTCCTGCTCGGCGGCGACCTGGGAGACCTCGGACTGCCGGGCGCGAGCGCCGAAGCGCAGCGCCAGGCCGGCCAGCCAGGGCAGGCCGAGGAAGGCGATCCCGAGGGCAGCGGCCACCAGGCGCCAGGTCACGCCCATCGGGTAGACGCTGCTGAGGATCGTGCCGTAGGCGATCCGGTCCACCAGCACAGTGGACAGGTTGGGGTCGAGGAAGAGCACCGCCACGACGGCCGCGGCCGGCATGGAGAGGGCGCTGAGCCAGACCGTGCTGGTGGTTCCCCAGCGGGCGGTGCCGAAGGCCACCATGGGGGCGACGACCATCTCCACCATCAGGATCGGGGTGCCGGCCGACACCTGCAGCACGCAGACCAGCCAGAGCACGGCCAGCGCGACGGCCGGTGCCTGCCGGACGAGCGCTCCCGCCACCGTCATCGCCAGCGCGATCATCACCAGGGTGACCCGGGCGCCGGTGTCGTGGACCACGAGCGTGAAGGCCTCGAAGATGCCCATGAACGCCACCGCCAGGCCGACCCCGAGGTCGGGCAGCCAGGTGCGCAGCGTGGGGTTCATGCCGGCACCGCCATGGCGGCGCGGTGCGCTCGCCGGTCACGCAGGGGACGCTCGACCAGGCGCCAGCTGAGTGCTGCCGCCAGGACCGTCCCGAGCGCCGCGACCGGACCCGCCCAGCCGTCGAGGCCGGGGCGGAGCCAGAGGGTCAGCGGGTAGTTCCACAGGTAGGCGGCGTACGAGACGGTCCCCAGCAGGACGAGGGTGCGGCCGACCGGATGCGTCACCTCGATCCAGGTGCGCCACTGGAGCAGGACCAACGCGGTGAGGGCGGCGATGGCGGGGCCTCCAGCCAGGTAGGTGAGTGCGTGACCCCGCAATGGAATCACGCTGAGCAGCCCCAGCAGCACCAGGCTGGACACGACCAGACCGGTCCGCCCCGGCCACCGGTCGGCGAGGACCCGGGAGCCCGCGCCGATCACGAAGCAGAGCGCCCAGGACGTGGGCAGACCGTAGGCGAGGTCGGGGTCCTCGGCCAGCCAGAGCAGGGTGAGTGCGGCCGCGACCAGGCAGGCGGTCGAGGCGATGACGAGGGCGGTGCCGATCCGCCCCCGGGTGGCGGCGAGGACCAGGACGGCGGGCCACACCAGGTAGAACTGCTCCTCGGTCGCGAGCGTCCACAGGTGGAACGTGGCGTCGCTGCCCTGGTCGAACGGGAGGTTGGCCGTCCAGGTCAGGGCGACGACCAGCGTCCGCCCGAGCTCCTCGCGATCACCGAGCGGGTCGAGGATCAGCGTCACCGCCGCGACCGCCACCATCAGCACCAGCAGGGCCGGCACCAGGCGCTCGGCGCGACGGCGGTAGAAGCGAGCCAGGTCGACGCCCCCGGTGCGGGCCAGCTCGTCGAGCAGCAGACCGGTGATCAGGTGACCGCTGAGGGCGAAGAACATCACCACGCCGACCACCCCGGCTCCGGGGAAGAGGTCCGGCCAGGCGTGGCGCAGCATCACCAGCCCGACGGCGATCCCGCGGAGCAGGTCGATGCCGTCGACCCGGGTCCGTCCGGCGGTGCCCGCCGGCGCGGTGACAGCCACCTTCGTGGCGCTCGAGGCGCTCGTGGCGTTCATCGGCCGGCCCCCGCTGTGAGCGCGCCCTCGACCAGCAGTCCGAGCAGCGCCGGGTAGGGCACCCCGGCCGCCGCGAACATCCTCGGCACCTGGGACTGCTCGGTCATCCCGGGCATGGTGTTCACCTCGTTGAGCACGGCGCCGTCGGCGGTCCAGAAGAAGTCGACGCGGGCCACGCCCGCGCACCCCAGCGCGTCGTACACGGCCAGCGCCGCGTCCTCCAGCTCCTTGCGGGCCACGTCGTCGAGCTCGGCGGGCAGCCGGAAGTCCGCGCTGCCGTCGTACTTGGTGTCGAGGTCGAAGACCCCGTCGACCACGATCTCGAGCGCCGGTCCCACCAGTCGGCTGCCGTCGGGTCGGGTCAGCACGGCCAGGTCGATCTCGCGCCCCACCACGAGCTCTTCGACGAGCACCCGGTCGTCCAGGGTGAAGGCCGCCTCGAGGGCCGGCGCCAGCTCGCCCGGACGGCGGACCAGGCTGACGCCGTGGCTGGAGCCGGCGCGGACCGGCTTCACGACCACGGGGCCGGTCCACAGCACGGCGTCCCGCCCGGCCCGGGTGACCAGGCGTCCCGGAGCGGTGGCCACCCCGACGGCCTCGGCCACCAGCTTGGTCGCCCACTTGTCCATCGCCAGGGCTCCGGCGCCGACACCGGAGCCGACGTACGGCAGGCCGGCGAGCTCGCAGAGCGCCGCCAGGGTGCCGTCCTCCCCACGGGGCCCGTGCACGATCGGCATCACGACGTCGCAGCTGCGCAGGACGTGCAGGGCACCGGTCAACCCGACCGGTCGACCGCACCGGTCGCGCCAGGTGCCGTCGCGGTCGATGCCGAGCCGCACCACGTCGTACGACGCGGGGTCGAGCGCCGCTGCCACCGAGGCGGCCGAGGCGAGGGAGACGTCGTGCTCGCAGTTCTGTCCGCCGCCGATCACGGCGACCCGAGGGCGGCTCATCGGCGGTCACCGGCGACGCTGAGCAGCGCACCCGTCCGGACGGTCCGCCGCACCCGGGCGCCCACGCCGGTCACGATCTCGTGCTCGAGGGTCTCCGCCCACCGCGCCCAGTCGGCGACCGTCGGCTCACCCAGGCCGCCGGGCCCGAAGACCGTGACGACCTCGCCCGGCGCGACCGGGTCGTCCCCGACGTCGATGACGACCTGGTCCATCGAGATCCGGCCGATCACCGGCCGCCGACGGCCCTGGACCAGCACCTCGGCCCGGTCGGAGGCTGCCCGGGGCAGACCGTCGGCGTACCCCAGCGCGACCAGGGCGAGGTGGGTGCGCCCGACCGTCACGGCGGCGTGCCCGTAGCCGACCGGCGTACCGCCGCGGACCTCGCGCACCGAGACGACCGGAGCGGTCAGGGTGAGGGCGGGGCTGAGTGGCGTGGTCCCGGTGGGATCGATCCCGACGAGGCCAGCTCCGACCCGACTCATCGTGTGGTGGCTCAGCGGGTCCAGGAGCGTGGCCGAGGTCGCGGCCAGGTGTCGGACCTCCGGGCGCAGGCCGACGGCCCGAGCAGCGCCCAGGGCCCACCGGAAGCGCTCACGGCCCAGCCGGTTGCAGGGGTCGTCGGGCCGGTCGGCGCACCCGAGGTGGCCCATCACCCCGACCACGCGGAGCAGGCCCTGCTGCTCGGCACGGCGGGCGGCCCGGCAGAGCGCCGGCCACTGCGAGGGGCTCGCTCCGTCGCGGGCCATCCCGGTGTCCAGGTGCAGGTGCACCCGGGTCGGCGCGGCTGCCCGCGTCCTGGCCCCGGCGACCGCGGCCAGGTGCTCGAGGCCGGGCACGGCGAGGTCGATGCCGGCGGCGGCGGCGGCACCGAAGTCGGCGTCGACCGGGTTGAGCCAGCTCAGCAGGGGCGCCGCCAGTCCGGCGGCACGCAGCTCCGCGGCCTCGTCGAGGCTGGTCACGCCGAGCCAGGAGGCGCCGTGGGAGAGCGCGGTCCGGGCCACCGCGACAGCCCCGTGGCCGAAGCCGTCGGCCTTGACCACCGCCATCAGCGCCCCCCCGGCGCGGGCCGCGAAGACCTGGGTGTTGGCGGCGACGGCGGCGAGGTCGACGGTGAGCTCGGGGGCGGACCGGGCCGCGGAGGTCGCGGCCAGGGCGAGCGCGTTCATGCCGCCACCCGGGCCTCGGTCGGGCCGTAGAGGGCGTGCGGGGCCCCGGTGGTCAGCGCCCAGTAGCGGTCGCCGAAGCTCCAGTGCCACCACTCGGTGGGGTAGTTCACCAGGCCGGCGCCTGCGAGCGCCCTGGCCAGCAGGGTGCGGTGCACCCGCGCCTCGCGGGATATGTCGGCGGCCGCGAAGTAGCAGCGTCCCCGGCTCTGCTCGGGGGTGGCGTCGAGGGGGCAGCCCAGGTCGAGCTGGGTGCCGTCCGTGTCGACCAGGGTCAGGTCGACGGCCGCTCCGGCGACGTGCGGCGCCACGGCGAGGGGCGCGACGTACCGGCTGGTGAGGTGGTGCAGCTCGTCGGGGCCGATCCCGGGACGCGCGGCCCGCAGCTGGGCGGAGTACGCCGCGATGATCCGCTGCTGGTCGGCGACCGGACGGTGCCCCTCCACCACGTGCAGGAGGACCCCGGTCGGGAGCTCGGCAGCTGCCTCGAGCAGCCGGTCGCGCAGGCCTGGGCGGACCAGCGGCGCGGAGCCGGGGCATGCCGAGTGGAGGAGGGCGGGGAGCGCCACCAGGGGCTCGCCGTCGTCGTGGAGCGGGACCGCACTGACCCGGGGGTCCGAGAGGAGGATCGTCATGACCCCGACGCTAGGTAGCCACGGGGGTGGACCACCTCCACCTGAGGTGCCGACCTGCTGTCCTCGGGGACGAGAGATCGGTACCTCGGCTCAGGCGTCGCGGACCCGCCCGCGCATCGCCTTGGTCGCGCCGCGCTGCTTCTTGGCCTCGAGGCGTCGTCGCTGGGAACCACGGGTGGGCCGAGTGGGGCGGCGCGGCGGGGTCGGCGGCGCCAGCGCCGTCCGCAGCAGGTCGGCGAGACGCTCCCGGGCGGCCACCCGGTTGCGGTGCTGGGAGCGGTGCTCGGAGGCGACCACGACGACCGTGGTGCCGACCAGCTGGCCGGCCAGGGCGGTGAGCGCCCGTGCCCGTCGCGGCTCGCTCAGCGCGCTGGAGGCGGCCACGTCGAAGACCAGTTCGACCCGGGTGTCGCTGGTGTTGACCGACTGGCCGCCGGGGCCGGGGGAGCGGGAGAACCGTTCGACCAGCTCGGTCGCCGGCACGACGAGCCCGGCGGGCAGACCGGGGCCGCTGGGGACGCGCAGGTCCTCGCCCGGTCGGCTCACCGTCGCCTCATCGGGGGCGCCGCCACTCCATCTTGGGGCAGGTGTCCATCACCATCGGGACGCCCGCGGCCTGGGTGCGCAGGAACGCCTCCTCGTCCACGACGCCGAGCTGGAACCACACGCCCTTCGCGCCGATCGCCACCGCCTGGTCGGCGACCTCGCCGGCCGACTCGGAGCGTCGGAAGACGTCGACCACGTCGATCCCGAACGGCACGTCGGCGAGGGAGGCGTACCCCTGCTCGCCGAGGACCACCGGAGCGGAGGGGTGGATCGGCACGATCCTCTTGCCCCGCGACTGCAGCAGCGCCGCGATCTCGTACGCCGTACGGCTGGGGTCGCCGGACAGGCCGACCACCGCCCAGGTCTCGCAGTCGTCGAGCATGAACCGGATCGCCTCGGAGTCCTGCCAGTCAGCCATCCCCCCAATCTAGCCAGAGGCCGCTGACCTGCCAGTTGTGGTTGGCCACTGAGCGCTCACCTGCCACTTTCGGTTGCCCGCGGACCGCCCACCTGCCGGGTCGGACCCGCACTGCACCCCCCGTCCCCTCGCGAAGACTCGCTGACGGGGCGCCCGCCCGCCGCCCGTAGGATTTGGCCCATGAGCTCCGACTTTCCCCTCTTCGCCCTCTCGGAGGAGCACCAGGCCATCCGCGAGGCCGTTCGCGCCGTCTGCGACGCCAAGGTCGCGCCGTACGCCACGGAGGTCGACGAGGACGCGCGCTATCCGCAGGAGGCGGCCGACGCGCTGCTCGCCTCGGACTTCCACGCCCCGCACGTCCCGGAGGAGTACGGCGGTGCCGGGGCCGACGCGCTCGCCACCGTGCTGGTGATCGAGGAGATCGCCCGCGCTTGCGTCAGCTCCTCGCTGATCCCGGCGGCCAACAAGCTCGGCTCCCTCCCGCTGCAGCTCGCCGGCTCCGAGGAGCTCAAGAAGAAGTACCTCTCCAAGCTCGCCTCCGGTGAGGGCGGCTTCTCCTACTGCATCTCCGAGCCGGACGCAGGCTCGGACGCGGCCGGCATGAAGACCCGGGCCGTGCGCGACGGCGACGACTGGATCCTCAACGGCGTGAAGCGCTGGATCACCAATGCCGGCGTCTCGGAGTACTACACCGTGATCGCCGTGACCGACCCCGACCAGCGGACCCGCGGCATCTCGGCGTTCGTGGTGGAGAAGTCCGACGAGGGTGTCTCGTTCGGGGCGCCTGAGAAGAAGCTCGGCATCAAGGGCAGTCCGACCCGCGAGGTCTACTTCGACAACGTGCGGATCCCGGCCGACCGGATGATCGGCGCCGAGGGCACCGGCTTCGAGACGGCGATGCGGACGCTCGACCACACCCGCGTCACGATCGCCGCGCAGGCCGTCGGCGTGGCCCAGGGTGCCCTCGACTACGCGCTCGGCTACGCCAAGGAGCGCCAGCAGTTCGGCAAGGCGATCGCGGAGTTCCAAGGGCTTCAGTTCATGCTCGCCGACATGGGCATGAAGGTCGAGGCCGCCCGCCAGATGACGTACGCCGCCGCCGGTCGCTCCGAGCGCGGGGACGCGGACCTCACCTTCTTCGGCGCGGCCGCCAAGTGCTTCGCCTCCGACGTCGCGATGGAGGTCACCACGAACGCCGTCCAGGTGCTCGGTGGCTACGGCTACACGCGTGAGTACCCGGTCGAGCGGATGATGCGCGACGCCAAGATCACCCAGATCTACGAAGGCACCAACCAGGTGCAGCGGATCGTGGTGGCCCGCCAGCTGCTCGCCGGGATCCAGTCCGAGCTCTGAGCGAGCGACCACTGCGCCCACTGCCCCGTCTCGGTCTCCGGGCGGGGCAGTGTCGTCCGCACCCGCGCATGGGTCGCCGTCGAGCGGGTACGGCGTCCTCACGGGCCCGGAACCCCGGTCGTGCGATCCACCAGTGCACGGTCGAGGTTCCTCGGGCCCGGCCAACTTCTCCGGCCACCTTCTCCGGCGAACTCGTCCGGATTCGCACGGCCGGCCGGTGTGGATCCGCCGTCGCTGGGTAAAGAGCCTCGCACCAACGTGTGCGAGGAGGGGTCTCATGCCGCGGCAGTCCTGGAGCGAGAAGCGCGAGCGTCAGTACGAGCACATCAAGGAGGGCCTCACCGACCGCGGTCGGGACGAGGCGACCGCCGAGGAGATCGCCGCCCGCACCGTGAACAAGGAGCGCGCTCGCTCCGGTGAGTCCGAGCAGGCGAGCCGCACCTCCACCGATGACATCTCCTCGGGTCGGCGCGGGGGTCTCAGGTCCCACGCCGGCGCCGGCGGCCGCACCCGCGACCAGCTGTACGCCGAGGCGCGCAGCAAGGGCATCGACGGCCGGTCGACGATGACGAAGGCCGAGCTCGAGCAGGCCCTTGATGACAGGTGACACCTTCACCCAGCGGGGTGAGCCCTGTGGGGTCGAGAGGTGCGAGAGTCGAGTGTTGTCCGGATCCGTAGCTCCAAGCACACTGATTTTCGGGAAGGTGTGGTCGAGATGAGCCTGATGACGGCGCCAGAGCCAGTCCAGGACGAGGTGCCCGAGCCGGGGGAGTCACCGACGCCGACCGAGTCCGAGGCCACCACGGCCCGCGCGCGCAGGCGAGCGGAGACCGCCCGACTCCTCGAGGAGGCGTACGACGCTCCCGCCGAGCGCACGGCGTTGCTCCACGAGGAGGTGATCCGCCTCAACATGGTGGTGGCCGCCGAGATCGCCCGCCGCTACCACGGTCGCGGGATCGCCGGCGACGACCTCAACCAGGTGGCCTACCTCGGGCTGGTCAAGGCGGTGCGCGGCTTCGACCCCACCCACGGCTCGGACTTCCTGAGCTTCGCGGTGCCCACGATGCGGGGGGAGATCCGGCGCTACTTCCGTGACCACGGCTGGACGGTCCGTCCGCCGCGCTCGATCCAGGAGATCCAGGCCAAGCTCACGGCCGCCGAGGGCGAGCTCTTGCAGTCGCTGGGCAGGTCGCCGCGTCCCTCCGAGTTGGCCGAGCACCTCGGGGTCGACCTCGAGCTGGTCGTCGACGCTCTCGCCGCCAACGGGTGCTTCTCGCCCGTCTCGCTGGACACCCCGATCGGCGAGGGCGAGGTCGGACCGGGCGACCGCCTCGGTGGCTGGGACCCGGCCTTCGGCAGCGCCGAGGCACGGGTGGCGCTGCAGCCCCTGCTCAGCAGTCTGACCGCGCGCGAGCGGCAGATCCTCGAGATGCGCTTCGTCGGCGGGTGCACCCAGGCCGAGATCGGCAAGGCCATCGGGGTCACCCAGATGCAGGTCTCCCGGCTGCTCACCCAGATCCTCGGCAAGCTCCGTCAGCGCCTCGAGCAGGCCGCCTGACCCGCGCCGGGAGCCGGACGACAGGGCTAGCCTGAGTCGGTGACGCCCGACGACCTCGCCCGCCTCAGTGCGGCCGCGATGTGGGCCGACGACCGGGCCAGCCAGGCCCTGGGCATGCAGGTGGACGACGTCGGGCCGGGGCGCGCCGTGCTGCGGATGAGGCTGCGCGAGGACATGGTCAACGGCCACGGCATCGGCCATGGCGGGCTGACGTTCGCGCTGGCCGACTCGGCGTTCGCCTTCGCCTGCAACTCGCACAACCGGCGCACGGTCGCCGCCGGCGCCGAGATCCGGTTCCGGGCGCCGACCCGGCTCGGCGACGAGCTGGTGGCCACCGCGGTGGAGCGCAGCCGAGAGGGCCGCGACGGCACGTACGACGTCACGGTCGCCGTCGGCGACACCGTGGTCGCGACCTTCGTGGGCCGCTCCCGCGAGATCGGGGGAGCGTTGGTGGAGCCCGAGGCGACCTGAGGGTCAGCCGGGGAAGATCCGCGGCAGCTGCGAGGCCGACCCGGTGAACTCGGGGGCGCGCTTCTCGCGGAACGCGGCCACCCCCTCCTTGCCGTCACCGATCGAGGTGAAGAACATCGCCAGCGAATCGGACAGGTGGGCCTCGAGCGGGTCGGCGGCAGCGCCGTTGCGGTAGAGCAGCTGCTTGGCCAGGCCGAGGGCGACGGGGGAGCGACCGACGACGAAGGACCGGGCCAGCTCCTGGGCGGCGGGCAGCAGCTCCTCGGGCTCGTGCAGCGACCGGACGAGCCGGCCCGCGAGCGCCTGTTCGGCGGTCAGGATGTCAGCCGCGTAGACCCACTCCAGGGCCTGCTGGATGCCCACGATCCGGGGCAGGAACCAGCTGGAGGCCGCCTCCGGCACGATCCCGAGCCGGCCGAAGACGAAACCGATCCGAGCGCGGGTCGAGGCCATCCGGATGTCCATGCCCAGGGTCATCGTGGCGCCGATGCCGACCGCGGCCCCGTTGATCGCGGCGATCACCGGCTTGGGCAGCGCGTGGATCGCCAGGGTCACGCGACCCCCGGTGTCGCGCAGGCCGTCGTGGTACGGCGCCTCGGTGAGGTGCTCGGCCAGCTCGTCGGGCGTGGGGTCGAGGGACTCGTCGAGCCCGAAGACGTTGCCCTCGGCGGAGAGGTCCATCCCGGCGCAGAACGCCCGCCCGGCCCCGGTGACCACGACCGCGCGGACGGAGTCGTCGCGGGCGTCGGTGAGGAAGAACCGCTCGAGCTCGCGCGCCATCGTCAGGTCGAAGGCGTTGAGGGCGTCGGGCCGGTTCAGCGTCAGGGTGGCGACGCCGTCGTCGTCGAGCGACCAGTCGAGCGTCTGGTAGCTCACCCGGTCACGCTCTTGGGCAGCCCCGAGGGCGTACACAGGCTCTTCGGGATGCTCTCGGTGTCGTCATTGATGATCGCGCGGAACATCTTCGGCGCGCGCTCGCTGTCCCAGTGCACCGCCAGGTCCGCGATCGGCACGCCGCAGGTCAGGCCGTTCTCGCCGTTCACCCGGGTCATCGCGGAGGCCCAGAGGGCGGCGCGCACGGGGCTGGCACCCTCGCCGAAGGCGAACGACTCGGGAGCCGCCATCGCGAGGTCCCAGTACCGGAACGGGTTGATCACCGACATCGGGGAGACGACCTTGCGCCCGACCGCCGAGACGACCTCGCGCTGGTGCTTGGCCCGGGTGATGTCGCCGTACTGGGGGTCGGTCTTGCGGGAGCGGGCGAAGCCGAGCGCGGTCTTGCCGTCGGCCTGCTGGCAGCCCTTCTTGATGTCGAGGTTGGCGAGCTTGTCCTCCATGTCGACCGTCGGGCAGATCTCGATCCCGCCGACGGCGTCCACCACGTCCACGACGCCGCCGAGGCCGATCTCGACGTAGGCGTCGACCCGGATGCCGGTGTTCTGCTCGATCGTGCGCACCAGCAGCTTCGGGCCGCCGTAGGCGAAGGCCGCGTTGATCTTGCTGGAGCCGCGGTCCGGGATGTCGACGATGGAGTCGCGCGGGATCGACATCAGCAGGTTCGGGCCACTGCCGGTGTGCAGCAGCATGATCGTGTCCGTGCGCTGGCCCGCGGCGTTGCCGGTCCCCAGCTCGCGACGTTGCTCGGGGGTCAGGCCGGCGCGCGAGTCGCTGCCGACCAGGAGGTACGTCGTGCCGGGCTGCTCGGCGGGCCGCTTGCCCTTGGGCTCGAAGTTGACCTTCTCGACCTTGGTCCAGGCGAAGAGCGGGACTGCGACGAGGTAGACGATCCAGAGCAGCACCAGCGCCAGCACGTAGACCATCCGGAAGCGCGGACGGCGGGCGTCGCCGCCGCTGGCCGGGGTGCTCCGCGGCGGGGTCGGTGGAGTCGGGCGTCCCGAGGCGGCCGGGGTGGGCGCAGCCGGGCGCCGGGAGCCCTCCCGGGGGACGGTCGGCATCACCCGGGTCTCGTCGGGACGCGGCTGCCGGGGCACAGCCCGGGTCGCGTCGTCGTCGGGGGTCTTCGCCGAGCTCGATCCGTAGAGCCAGTTGTACTCGGGGGTCCCCTTCTCGGGACCCTCCGAGCCGGTGCGATCGCCAGCACCGTCGCGGGGGGGACGTTCAGCCATGCCCAGACGCTACCGTGCGCACATGACTGCGGACCTGATCGCCCGCTCGCCGTCCTACGCCCGCGTCTCGCTGGCCGTGATGACGTCGGGTCGCGAGGCGAACCTGCTGGGCAACATCCACGGCGGGGAGATCATGAAGCTGGCCGACTCCACGGCGGGGGCTGTCGCCCAACGCCACAGTGGAGGTCCGGCGGTGACGGCGGCCATGGACGAGATGGCGTTCCTCGAACCCGTCCACGTCGGGGACATCGTGCGCACTCTCGCCCAGGTGAACTGGGCCGGCCGTTCGTCGATGGAGATCGGGGTGCGGGTCGAGACCCAGCCCTGGAACGACCCCTCGGAGCGCTCGCTGCACGTCGCCTCGGCGTACTTCGTCTTCGTCGCCGTGGATGCCGACGGCCGCGCCCGGGAGGTGCCGCCGCTGCTGCCCGAGACGCCCGACGAACTGCGTCGGATGCGGGAGGCGGAGATCCGTCGGGCGCACCGGTTGGCGAAGAAGGAGGAGATCGCCACGGGGCGCCGTACGACCTGAGGAGCCGGCGATCGCTCCGCACGCTGTTCCGGGCCACCGGCGCGTCGCGACGCGGTGTGACCCCTGTGACTGGTGATACTGGCGGGCAGTACTTCCCCACAGCAGAGAGGCATCTCGATGCCACCCGTCACTTCCCCCGGGTTGCACGACAGCCACCGTGCGGCTCCGCGCTTCAGCGCGGGCGACCGAGCGGCTCGCGTGCGCTTCCGCCGGGCCATGGCCCTGATGGTGATGACCCTCCTGCTGCCGGGCTCGGCCCAGCTCGTCGCCGGTAACCGCCGGGTGGGCCTGGTGGCGCTGCGCGTCTGGTTCGGGCTGATCGCCGTGGTCCTGGCGACGTTCCTGCTCGCCCTGGTCTGGCACGGCTTCGCCTTCTGGATGGTCTTCGACACCCTCGCCCTGGGGGTGATCCGGTTCGCGCTGATGCTGGCCGCCATCGGCTGGGCGGTCCTGTTCATGGACGCGTGGCGGATCGGCCAGCCGCTGACGCTCGCCCAGCACCACCGGCGCGCCGTGGTGGGGGTCAACGGCTTCCTCTGCCTCTCGGTCGCCGGCAGCCTGCTCTTCGGTGCCCACCTCGTCGGCGTCCAGCGCGACCTCGTGATCAGCATGTTCGGCAGCGACCAGGTCAACGGCGCGAACGACGGACGCTTCAACGTCCTGCTCGTCGGCGGCGACTCCGGCGCCGGTCGCTGGGGCCTGCGGCCCGACTCGATGACCGTGGCCAGCGTCGACGCCGTCACCGGCCGCACCGTGCTGATCGGGCTGCCACGCAACATGGCGAACTTCCCGTTCCGCAAGGGATCGGTGATGCACGAGCAGTTCCCCGACGGTTTCAACTGCGAGGGCTGCTACCTCAACGGCGTCAGCACCTGGGCCGCGGACAACACCGAGCTCTTCGCCGACACCGAGACCCCGGGCATGGACGCGACGATCATGGCGATCGAGGGCATCACCGGCCTGCGGATCAACTAC
>NZ_JBFIKK010000063.1:0-18826 GCF_041600255.1 Nocardioides sp.
CCGGGGCGTGGAGTGGGAGTTCGACCGGATCACGCTGTCCCCGGAGTTCTCCCGCAACGTGGTGACCCGGCTGCTGGTCGAGCGTGCCGAGCACGGGGGCTGGGAGCTCGACCGGCTGCAGATCGGGCCCGACGGAGTACGCCGGGTCGTGCTGCGGCGCAAGATCATCCGACAGCTGCGGACCGCCTGACCCGCTCCGGGGCGGCCTCAGACCTGGTCGAGGAACCGGTCGAAGACCCGCGCCCCGAACTCCAGCGCGTCCACCGGCACCCGCTCGTCGACGCCGTGGAAGAGCGCGGTGAAGTCCAGGTCGGACGGGAGTCGCAGCGGGGCGAACCCGTAGGAGCGCATGCCCAGCTTGTTGAAGTGCTTGGCGTCGGTTCCGCCGCTCATCAGGTACGGCGCGACGATGGCGTCGGGGTCCTCGGCCAGGATCGAGCGTCCCATCGCGTCGACCAGGTGTCCCTCGTACGGCGTCTCCCAGGGCTGCTGCTTGGACACGTACTCGATGTCGATGTTCTCCCCGCAGAGCTCGGCGAGGGTGGCGAAGAACTCGTCCTCGAAGCCGGGCAGGAAGCGCCCGTCGACGTGGGCGCTCGCCTCGGTCGGGATGACGTTCACCTTGTAGCCGGCGCTGAGCATCGTCGGGTTCGTGGTGTTGCGCAGAACCGCGCCCAGCATCCGGGCGGCGCCGCCGAACTCCTCGACCAGGCTCTGCGCGTTCTCCGGCGTGGCCTCAGTGCCGGCCAGGTCGGCGACGGCGGCCAGCAGGGTCTTCATCGTCGGTGTGAGACGCACCGGCCAGTCGTGAGCACCGATCCGGGCCACCGCCGCGGCCAGCTCGGTGACGGCGTTGTCGTGGTTGATCATCGACCCGTGACCGGCCCGGCCGCGGGCCGTCAGCTTCATCCAGGCCATCCCCTTCTCGGCCGCCTCGATCAGGTAGAGCCGCCGGCCGCGAACCGTGGTGCTGAAACCGCCGACCTCGCCGACGGCCTCGGTGCAGCCCTCGAGCGCCTCACGGTGGCGCTCGACGATCTGCTCGGCGCCGTGGTGGCCGCCCGCCTCCTCGTCCGCGGTGAAGGCGAGCACGATCGGACGCTCGGGCACCCGACCGGCCCGGGCCCGGGCGCGGACCACGGAGAGCAGCATGGCGTCGAAGTCCTTCATGTCGACCGCGCCCCGGCCCCAGACGTAGCCGTCCCGGATCTCCCCGGAGAAGGGGTCGACCTGCCAGTCCTCGGCCGCGGCCGGCACCACGTCCAGGTGACCATGCAGCAGGAGCGCGTCGCCCTCGGTGCCGCCCCAGCGCGCCACGACCGACGTACGCCCCGGGGTGTCCTCGTAGAGGGTCGACTCGATCCCCACCTCGTCGAGCAGGGTGGCGACGTACTCGGCTGCCTTGCGCTCCCCCGGACCCTCCTGGTCGCCGTAGTTCGAGGTGTCGATGCGGATCAGGTCCCGGCACAGGTCGACGACCTCACCTGCCGGGTCGTGGGCCGGGTCGTGGGCTCGCTCGGGATGCGCCGGGTCGGTCTCACGTGGGGTGGCAGCCATGCGTCCATCCTGACACCTCGGTGGACCGATGCCGATGTCAGAGTTGGCCCACTCCTTTGCTATGGTTCCGAGGCACTCGTCCGGGTGGCGGAATTGGCAGACGCGCTAGCTTGAGGTGCTAGTGCCCGTATTAGGGCGTGGGGGTTCAAGTCCCCCCTCGGACACTGGAAAGGCCCCGGCTCCACGGGGCCTTTTCTTCATTTCGGGCCCGCCTCCGACAGGAGTGCCCGGCGACCCGGGACGATCGGCACTGGTCGGCGGCGGCGCCGCGGCACATCGTGGGGGGATGAAGCAGCCCACGAACGACCAGACCGTGGCCCGAGAGGCGCTCGAGAGCCTGACCACCCGTCTGGCCGACCATCGCATCCTCAACATCCAGTGCCGGCACGGGCACCACGTCGCAGCGGTCTACGAGACGCCTGCGGGCCTGATCTACCGGGCGGGCACTGGGCCGCACGCCCACGGCTCCAAGGACTTCGTGGACACCGCGCACGGCAGCGCCGTGCGCGGCAACGAGTACACCGATCTGCTGCACCCCGACCCGATGGCCTCCGACGAACTCCCGGCGTGGTGCGACTGCGGACACCGGACCCTGTCACGCGGTGACCTGCTGGCAAGCATGCATGCCGGCAAGGGGACGATCCACCTGCGCTGACGAGCCGGCGGCAAGGGGATGCAGTTCCGCCCGACGGTCACCGTCGCCGAGCCGGCGCCGAGCCGGCGCCGACGAGGGCGGACTGACGGCCATGAGCCTCACGGCCGTGGCACAGCGCCTCGGAGTCGCAACCCCGTCCCTGAACAGCCACATACGCAACCTCTCCGCCCTGCGGCGGCTCGTCGCGCTGGAGGGCTGCCGAGAACTCGAACAGGCATTCCTCGAGGCGACCGACACCTCCCCGGGGGCTGAGGGTCTGCGTCGGGCGGCTGACTCCTATCGCACGTTCGCGCGAGACCATCCCGGCCTGTACGAGGCCCTGCTGCCCGCCCCTGCCCCCCACGAGGACGGCGAGCTCGCCGCCGCCATGGCTGCCCCGGTCGTCGTCCTCGGTGAACTGTTGCGTGACCTCGGGGCCGAGCCCGACCAGGCTGTCCACCTCATCCGAGCCCTCCGCAGCACGCTGCACGGCTTCGTCACGCTGGAGCGCGACTCCGGCTTCGGCCTACCGACCGACGTCGACGAGAGCTGGCGCACCACCGTGGACCTCATGGTGCGTGGCATCTGCGAGGCGCTCGCCTGAGTGTTTTCTTGACTCGTTCCAGAAAATCGTCGAGAGTGGGGCGATGCCCCTGACCGCGAGCTTCGAGCAGATGCTGCGCGAGGCCGAGCTCCGGGTCACTCGTCCCCGGGTGGCCGTGCTGAATGCTGTGCACGCCCACCCCCACGCGGACACGGACCTGATCTACGCAGCGGTCCGTGCCGACCTCGGGGAGGTCTCCCACCAGGCCGTCTACGACGTGCTGCGTGCCCTGACCGGCGCGGGTCTCGTCCGTCGGATCCAGCCCACCAACTCGGTGGCGCGCTACGAGTCCCGGGTGGGCGACAACCACCACCACGTCGTGTGCCGTTCGTGCGGTCTGATCGCCGACGTCGACTGTGCCGTCGGCACGACCCCGTGTCTGACCGCCTCCGAGGACCACGGCTTCTCGATCGACGAGGCCGAGGTCATCTACTGGGGCCAGTGCCCCACCTGCACGACCGCACCACCCTCCTGACCCGCTCGAGCCAGTACCCGTTCCGGAAGGATTCCCGTGCCAGAGAACCACGATGCAGTAGTCGGCGACATGAACTCGGAGGAGAGCGAGGCGCGCTGCCCCGTTGCCTCCGTGGGGCCGCGCAACCACCCCACCGAAGGGGCGGGCAACCGTGACTGGTGGCCCAACCAGCTCAACCTGAAGATCCTGCGCAAGCACCCCGCCGTGGCCAACCCGATGGGCGAGGAGTTCGACTACTCCGAGGCCTTCCAGAGCCTCGACCTCGACGCCCTGGCCCGGGACATCGACGAGCTGATGACCACCTCGCAGGACTGGTGGCCGGCGGACTTCGGTCACTACGGCGGCCTCTTCATCCGGATGGCGTGGCACAGCGCCGGCACCTACCGGATCAGCGACGGTCGAGGCGGCGCCGGTGCCGGCATGCAGCGGTTCGCGCCGCTCAACAGCTGGCCGGACAACGCCAACCTCGACAAGGCCCGCCGCCTGCTCTGGCCGATCAAGAAGAAGTACGGCAACAAGATCTCCTGGGCCGACCTGATGGTCTTCACCGGCAACCGTGCCCTGGAGACGATGGGGCTGAAGACCTTCGGCTTCGCCGGTGGTCGCGAGGACGTCTGGGAGCCCGACGAGGACGTGTACTGGGGCCCGGAGCAGACGTGGCTCGGCGATGAGCGCTACACCGGCGACCGCGAGCTCGAGGGTCCGCTGGCCGCCGTACAGATGGGCCTGATCTACGTGAACCCGGAGGGCCCCAACGGCCAGCCCGACCCCCTCGCGTCGGCCCGCGACATCCGCGAGACCTTCGGCCGGATGGCGATGAACGACGAGGAGACGGTGGCGCTGATCGCCGGCGGGCACACCTTCGGCAAGACCCATGGTGCGGCCGACCCGGACGAGCACATCGGCGCCGAGCCCGAGGGCGCGGGGCTGGAGGAGCAGGGCCTCGGTTGGCGCAACTCCTACGCCAGCGGCAAGGGCCGCGACACCATCACCAGCGGCCTCGAGGTCACCTGGACCCCGAACCCGAAGCAGTGGGACAACGGCTTCTTCGAGACCCTCTTCGGCTACGAGTGGGAGCTGACCACCAGCCCGGCCGGTGCCCAGCAGTGGGTGGCCAAGGACGGCGCCGGTGCGAACACCGTCCCCGACCCCGAGGACGGCTCGCTTAACCGGCCGCCGACGATGCTCACCACCGACCTGGCGCTGCGCTTCGACCCGATCTACGAGCCGATCTCGCGCAACTTCCTGGAGAACCCCGACCAGTTCGCGGACGCCTTCGCTCGCGCCTGGTTCAAGCTGACCCACCGCGACATGGGTCCGGTCCAGCGCTACCTCGGCCCGCTGGTTCCCGAGGAGACGCTGCTCTGGCAGGACCCGGTGCCGGCCGTCGACCACGAACTGGTCGACGACGCCGACGTGGCGGCACTCAAGGAGCAGGTCCTGGCCACGGGGCTCTCGGTCTCGCAGCTGGTGTCCACGGCGTGGGCGTCGGCCTCGACGTTCCGGGGCAGCGACAAGCGCGGCGGGGCGAACGGCGCGCGGATCCGCCTGCAGCCGCAGAGCAGCTGGGAGGTCAACAACCCCGACGAGCTGGCCGGCGTGCTGCGCACGCTGGAGGGCGTGCGGGAGGCCTTCAACGCCGCGCAGGACGGCGGCAAGCGGATCTCGCTGGCCGACCTGATCGTGCTCGCGGGTGCCGCCGGGGTCGAGAAGGCTGCGCGTGCCGCCGGCCACGACCTCACCGTGCCCTTCACCCCGGGTCGCACCGATGCCACGCAGGAGCAGACGGACGCCGAGTCGTTCGCTCCTCTCGAGCCCACCGCGGACGGCTTCCGCAACTACGTGGGCAAGGCCGACCGGCTGCCGGCCGAGTTCCGGCTGGTGGACCGGGCGAACCTGCTGACGCTGAGCGCACCCGAGATGACCGTGCTCGTGGGCGGTCTGCGGGTCCTCGGCGCCAACCACGCCGGCTCGCAGGCGGGGGTCCTCACCGAGCGGCCCGAGACCCTGACGAACGACTTCTTCGTGAACCTGCTCGACATGGGCATCACGTGGTCGTCGACCTCCGACGAGCAGGAGATGTTCGAGGCCCGCAACGCCTCGGGCGACGTGGTGTGGACCGGCAGCCGGGTCGACCTGGTGTTCGGCTCCAACTCCGAGCTGCGCGCACTCGCCGAGGTGTACGCCAGTGACGATGCAGGCGAGAAGTTCGTGTGTGACTTCGTCGCGGCGTGGGACAAGGTGATGATGCTGGACCGCTTCGACCTGGTCTGACGGTGGGTTGTCGGGATCCCCGGAGATCCGGGGATTCCGACGCTTCCATGGCAATGCAACCCGTGAGAAGCGTCAGAAGTGCTGGGGAAGCTCGGGTGATCGCGCCTCATCGCCCACGCTCGCACGGCCAGCCGCCCGCGAGGCCCCATCGTGGGCCAGCGCCATGTCGTCCGCCCGAACTCGACGTACTTGTCCGGGTTTCCTAGCGCTTCTAGGCCATTGCAACCCGTGTGAAGCGCGGGGATCCCCGGAGATCCGGGGATCCCGGCAGCTCACTCCTCGATGGTGTGGACGGCAGCCTCTTCGGCGCTCGCGCCGGCCCCGTCGATGCCCTCGTCCTCGGCGAAACGGTCGTCGTCGGAGCCCTCCGCCAGCAGGCGGCCGGTGCGGGTCGAACCCACCTCACGCCCCGTCGGGAAGTCGACGCTGTCGTCGTCCTCGACCTCGTCGCCCTGTTCCCAGACCTCCGGCTCCTCCTGGCGCATGCGCTCCTCGAGCGTCTCGCCCTCGAGCTCCTCGCGGGCGGTGACGCCCTTCGCGGTCACTCCCCGGTAGTTCTCGGGCGGCGAGATGCCCTCGTCGAGGATGTCGTCGACGCCCCGGTCGTCCAGGGTGTCCTCTGGCTGCAGCTGGCCGTCTCCCATCCTCCGACCGTAGCCCTTTCCTGCTCGTGCCACCATCAGGACCTACGCACACCAGGGGGTACGGCGACCCCACCGACCGGCAGGAGACCCGATGAGCAGCACCAAGGTGGAGTTCCCGGGGTCCCAGGACGCGTCACTCGCCGGCCGGCTCGACCTGCCCGACGGCCAGGTGCGGGCGATGGCGCTCTTCGCCCACTGCTTCACCTGCGGCAAGGACGTCGTCGCGGCCTCACGCATCGCCAAGGCCCTGAATGCCCGCGGGATCGGTGTCCTCAGGTTCGACTTCACCGGCCTCGGCTCCTCCGAGGGCGACTTCGCCCACACCAACTTCACCTCGAACATCGAGGACCTGCGCCGCGCCGCCGACTTCCTGCGCGAGCGGCACACGGCCCCCACCCTGCTGATCGGCCACTCACTCGGGGGCGCGGCCGTCCTGGCCACCGCGGCCCACGTCCCCGAGGCGCGTGCGGTCGTCACCATCGCGGCGCCGGCCGACACCGACCATCTCGTCCACCTGCTCAGCGACAGCCTGGACGACATCGAGGCCGCCGGCGAGGCCGAGGTGTGCCTGGCGGACCGACCGTTCCGGATCCAGCGGCAGTTCCTCGATGACCTCGCCGACCAGCCGCAGGCCGAACGGATCCGCAACCTCGGCCGCGCCCTGCTCGTGATGCACTCCCCCACCGACGAGACCGTCGACGTCGACAACGCGCGCAGGATCTTCGAGGCGGCCCGGCACCCGAAGTCCTTCGTCTCCGTGGACGGTGCGAACCATCTCCTCACCGGTCCGGCGGATGCCCGGTTCGCGGCCGACGTGATCGCCGCCTGGGTGGAGCGCTACCTCGACGCCGACGACTCCCCTGCCAGCGGCGAGGTCGAGGACGGCAGCGTCGTCGTCGCCGAGACCAGCGTCGGCCACCTCACCCAGCGGATCACGGTCGGCGGGCACGAGCTGGTGGCCGACGAGCCCACACCCCTGGGCGACGACACCGGCCCGTCGCCGTACGACCTGGTGCTGGCCGGCCTGGGTGCCTGCACGTCGATGACCCTGAGGATGTACGCCGATCGCAAGCAGTGGCCCCTGGAGCGCGTCACCGTCTCGCTGAACCACTCCCGGATCCATGCCGAGGACTGCGCCGACTGCGAGACCCGCACCGGCCACCTCGACCACGTCGAGCGGACGATCACGCTCGAGGGCGACCTCGACGACGACCAGCGAGAGCGCTTGCTGTCCATCGCGGACAAGTGCCCGGTGCACCGCACGCTGAACAGCGAGGTCGTCATCGCCACCACGCTGGTCACGCCCTGACCGACGGCGCTCAGGGCTGGAGCCGACGCCGGGTCGGCAGCTCCGGTACGTCGGCACGCTCGGCCTTCGGCTGGTGCTGCTCGATCCTGCGGGCCAGCCGACCACTCCAGAGCGACGCTGTCATCCCGTGCAGGAAGACGCTGAGCAGCACCGTCCAGGCAGCGACTGTGAAGACCGTGCCACCTCCCGGGGTGTCCAGCTCCTCGACAACGACCAGGGCGAACAGGATCGAGGCCAGCCCCCGGGGCCCGAACCAGCCGAGGAACAACCGGGTCTCCACCAGGGTTCCGGACCCGATCAGGGCCAGCAGGACTGGCAGCATCCGCACCACGGTCAGCGACAACAGCGCGTAGAGCAGGATCTGCCAGGACAGGTCGCCGAGGACCGGACCGGCCAGAACAGCGCCGAAGATCACGAACGTGATCGCCGTCAGCAGCTCACCCTCGTCCTCGGTGAAGTCCTGGACGCCCGCACAGTGCCCGCGGGCCACGTGCCCGAACGCCAGCCCTGCCGTGAAGGCGGCGATGAAGCCGTTGCCGCCCAGCAGGTGTGCGCCGGAGAAGGCCAGCACCGCGATCGAGACGGCCGCGAGCTGCCGGTAGACGCCCTCGACCGCGCCGCGGGCAGCCCGCAGGTCCAGGAGTCGGCCCCCGACGTACCCGGCGCTCACGCCGACGGCCAGGCCGACGAGGATCTGCTGGCCGGCGAGGCCCAGCCAGTCCCCCGCCCCCGCCTTCTCGGAGGCGGCGACGAGAGCGATCAGCACGGTGACCACGGGTACGGCGATGCCGTCGTTCAGCCCGCTCTCCACGTTCAGCGTCTGTCGGATCCGCACCGGTAGGCGTCGGTCGCTGACCACCGCCTGACCCAAGGCAGCATCGGTCGGCGCCAGCACGGCGGCCAGCAGGGCGGCTTCGGGCAGGCCCAGCCCCGGCACGAGTACGGCGCCCACGCCCGCGCCCACCAGGATCGTCAGCGGCATCCCGAGCCCGAGCAGCCGCAGCGGCAGGGCCGCCTGCCGGCGCAGCGCCCGCAGGTCGATCCGGATGGCATCGGTGAAGAGGACGAGCACCAGCGTCGCCTCGACCAGGATCGAGACCGCCTCACCCTGGACCGGCAGGTCGAACCAAGCGGTTCCGGCGGAGCCGACCGCCAGGCCGACCGCCGTGAAGACCATGGGGGCCGTGATCGGCGACATCGCGAGGCGCTGCGAGACCAGTGCGTAGCCGAGGACGGCGGCGGCCACGACCAGCAGTTCGATCATCGCGACGGCGTCCTCTCCTGGGCCCCGTCCATGCTGCCACCGGCCCGGGCCCCCGGGCGATCAACGCGCGGTCGCCGTACGGATCATCCGCCGAGCGACTCCAGCATCTTCTCGGCCACCGGGCCCGACGAGGCAGGGTTCTGGCCGGTGTACAGCGTGCGGTCGACGACCACGTTCACGCCCCACGGCTCGCCCTCCTGGAAGTCGGCCCCCAGCGCCTCGAGCCGATCCTGAAGCAGCCACGGAGCGTTGTCGGCAAGGCCCGCCTGCTTCTCCTCCTCGTTCGTGAAGCCGGTCAACCGGTACCCCGAGAACGGCGAGGCGCCACCCTCCTCCGTCGCCAGCAGCGCCGCCGGCGCGTGGCAGACGATCCCGAGCGGGAGGCCCGTGTCGAGTGCCTCGCGCAACAGCTCTGCCGACTGCGGGTCCTGGGAGAGGTCCTCCATCGGACCGTGGCCACCGGGGTAGAAGACCGCGTCATAGGCCGAGAGATCGACGTCGGCCAGGGCCATCGGGCTGCGCAGCTGCTCGAGGCCTTCCAGGAACGCACGGAACCGGTTCGCCTGCTCCTCACCCCCGGCGGCCTCGGGTGCGAGGCTGCCCTGGTCGACGACCGGCTGCACGCCGCCCGGGGTCGCGATCACCACCTCGTGACCGGCCTGCGTGAAGGCCTCGTACGGCGCGACCAGCTCCTCGGCCCAGTAACCGGTCGGGTGGGCGGTGCCGTCGGCCAGAGTCCAATGACGGGCACCGGTGACGACGAACAGGATGCGCTTCATGCGAGGTACTCCTTGAGGAGAGGTTTCGGGGACCCTCGACTCATTCCCGACTAGCCGCGATCCACACGTGCGCGGGAGGAGGTTCCTCAGACCAGGACGTCGCGCCGGCGGAACCACCACAGGCTGACCAGCAGTGGTACGACGAGGTAGAGCGCGCTCACGCCGGTCGAGCGACCCAGCGCCGACCAGTCGATCGTGGCGCCCAGGGCGCCCTGCCAGGCCGTGAATTGATCGGTCAGCAGCCACTCCCCGACCGCCTCGGGCACGTTCGGGATGAACCGCAGGATCTGGTTGACGAAGCTGAACACCAGCATGCCCACGATCGAGGCGCTGCTGTTGCGCGTCACCGTGGAGAGCAGGAAGCCCCAGGCGCTGACCGCCAGCAGGGGTGCGGCGTACGCCGCGAGCGCCAACGCGATGCGCAGCAGCATCGAGGTCTCCGAGAACGTGGGCGCCCCGAAGAACGCCGCCCCCATCGGTCCGCCGAGCGTCACGGGCTTCGCGCCCACCGCGATCGTGCCGATCAGGGTGGCGCTCACGCCGTAGACGAGCAGCAGGACGACGATGTACGTCGCCGCCGCCCCCATCTTCGCCACCAGCAGCGTGGTCCGCGACGTGGAGCGGGTGAGGACGGTCTTCAGGGTGGCGCCGGTGTCCTCCGAGGCGACGATGTCGCCGGCCACCAGCGCCGCGAGCAGCGGCAGCAGCACCAGCGAGGCGAACGCCAACCCGATGAACGGCAGCAGCAGGCCGGAGGTGTTGTAGGCGAGCACGAGGACGTCGCCGGCATCCGGCGTACGCCCACGCCTCTGGCCGTCGGGCGGGCTCAGCGCCAGACCGGTCGCGAAGAGGACGGGGATGAGCACGGCCGCACCGAGGCCGATGAACGTACGCCGCTGGGCGATGAGCTTGCGCACCTCCCAGCGGTAGGCCCTCACGCGGCACTCCCCGACTCGTCGTCCGGCGCAGCCTCGGTGAGCTCGAAGAAGAGCCGTTCCAGCGACGGTGTGTTGGGCACCATGGCGTGGATGCCGACCCCGGCCCGCCCCAGGGCGATCGTCAGCTCCTGTGCAGCGGCCCGGTCGGCGCGGATCAGCAGCTCGCCGTCATCGGTGAGCGCAGCGTGCGTCCCGGCCAGCGAGGCGGCCGCCGCCAGGGCGCGAGCGGGGTCACTCACCCCGAGCCGGTAGTCGTGGTCCCCGTGTCCCTGGCGCAGCTCGTCGAGTGTCCCGGCGAACCGGATCCGGCCCTTCGCCACGACCGCGAGGTCGGTGCAGAGCTGCTCGACCTCGCCCATCAGGTGTGAGGAGAGCAGCACGGTCAGCCCCTCGCCGGCCAGCTCGCCGATCAAGGCCCTCATGTCGCGCATGCCGCCGGGGTCCAAACCGTTGGTCGGCTCGTCGAGGAGTAGCAGTCGGGGTTCGCGCAGCAGCGCAGCGGCCAGTCCGAGGCGCTGCTTCATGCCCTGGGAGTAGCCGCCCACCTTGTCGTTCCCGCGGGCCGAGAGTTCGACGACGCCGAGCACCTGCTCGACCAGGTCGTGG
The DNA here is from genome assembly GCF_041600255.1 of Nocardioides sp. Taxonomy (GTDB): domain Bacteria; phylum Actinomycetota; class Actinomycetes; order Propionibacteriales; family Nocardioidaceae; genus Nocardioides. The sequence goes on from NZ_JBFIKK010000063.1 coordinate 11,085, forward strand.
CCGCGTCCGTCGTCCAGGTCCGCCAGCAGGTGCAGGTTGCGACGTGCCGAGAGGTAGGGATAGAACATCGGCGCCTCGACGAAGCCGGCAACCCCGTCGAGTGCAGCGACCCCCACCCGGGCCGGGTCGCGCCCGAAGAGCTCGGCGGAGCCCGAGGTCGGGCGGATCAGACCCATCATGATCCGCAGGGTGGTCGTCTTCCCGGCGCCGTTGGGGCCGAGGAAGCCGAACACCGACCCGTGCTGCACCTCGAGATCGATGCCGTCGACCGCGACGACGTGGCCGAACTCCTTGCGCAGCGCCGTCAACCGGATGGCTGGGACGTCCGCGGGGTCGGTCATCGGTCCAGTCTGCCGGGTGCGCCAAGGCGGCCGAGCGGCCGACGGGTCACCGCTCCGGCGCTCCGACCGGCAGACCGAACGCCCGGGCCATCGAGGGCGCGTTCACTGCTTCGCGCAGCAGCGGGGCGCCCAGCACCTCGCCGTACAGCCGGGCCAGGGAGTAGTGGGTGAGGTACTCGTCGGTGACCACCCCCTCCAGAGAGGGGTGCAGGACGCTCGTGAGCACCTGGTTGTCGGCATCGTCGTCGTCCTCGTCCGCGGTGATCACGATCGCCAGGTCTCCGGTGGCCCAGTCGGGGCCGGACATGGCCAGGCCCACCTGCTCCTGCATCCAGTCGTCGGTGACCGAGAGATCGCAGTCGTGCCCGTCGTTGCAGACGTTGGGGACCACCATGCCGGCGTTCGGCAGCGCGCCGCCGGCCACGTCATCGGCAAAGCCCGCCATCGACACCGAGAACTCCTCGCAGGCATCCCGCTCGTCCACGAAGTAGACCCAGGCGTTGTGCCGGTAGGCATAGCCCTCGGGAGTGTCCTCGCGCTGGCAGTTCTCGGCCATGTCCTCGTTGTAGACGACCGCGGTCCTGCCCAGGTCGAGTGCCTGGCCGAAGATCGACTCGCCCTCGATCCGCAGGTCGTCGGGGTGCAGGTTCGCGTCCACCTCGAAGTCGCTGCCGCCGACCATCGCCAGGTAGTTGGGCAGCGAGGGATGGGTGACGGCGTCGTAGTTGGTCGCGTATCCGTAGCGCTCGGACATTGCGAAGGTCCACGGCATCCGGTCACGCATGCTGCTGAAGGAGTGGTTCTCGACGACGAACACCAGCAGCTTGGTGACCCTCGGCCCGTCCCTCTCCGACTCGCCCGGAGTCGCGGAGGCGGTCTCGCTCGGCGCCGCAGTCGACCCCGCGGGCTGCGAGGCATCCTCGACCGACCCGACCGCACAACCGCTCAGCAGCCCGAGCAGGATCACCCAGGAACCCCCCGTACGTCGTCGCACGCACGCCCCCTCCGACGATCGAGCGGGCGCTCCCCGCCCGCCGCGCCAGTCTAGGGAGGCAGCCACGTCACCGGGTGGTGCCGATAGCCTCCCGGCATGTCCAGTCAGAGCTTCCGGGTCGGGTTCGTCACGGGCGCGACGCCCGACAAGTGGGCGAGGACGTGGCGAGAGCGCACGCCCCGCGATCCGCTGGAGCTGGTGCCGGTCAGCGAACCCGAGCAGGAGCTCGGCCTGCGGGACGGTTCGTTGGACATGTGCCTGGTCCGGCTGCCGATCGATCGGGAGGACCTGCACTGCATCCCGCTCTACGAGGAGGTGCCGGTCGTGGTCAGCGGCCTGGAGCACCTGGTCACCGCGGTGGACGAGGTCACGCTGGCGGACCTCGTGGACGAACAGCTCGTGCTCCCGCACGCCTCCGGCTGGACCCCGGAGGCCGACCAGCTGGAGTGGCCGGCCATGTCGGTCAAGGACGCGATGGAGGTCGTCGCCAGCGGCACCGGCGTGGTGATCGTGCCGATGTCGGTGGCCCGACTTCACCAGCGCAAGGACACGGCGTACCGACCGGTCACCGACCTGCCCACGACCCAGGTCGGCCTGGCCTGGCGCATCGACAACGAGGACCCCCGCGTGCAGACCTTCATCGGCATCGTCCGGGGACGTACGTCACGTAGTTCACGCGGTTAGACAGGCCCCGGTCGGGGGTAGACGTGAGATGACGCACGAGCCCCGCTCGGGGAGGCTCGTTCAATTTGTGATCGGACCGCCGCGCCTGCAACGGTCGGTGGTTGCCCCCCGCCCCCGATCCCCCCAGGAGGAAGCGCCGACGGCGCTGAGATGTTGTGAAGACCTCGAATGAGACGACCCCGCCCGGCCACGACGGCCAGACGACCCGGAACAGCCTTGCCTCCAGGGTCGGGGCCCCTGACGGGGTCCTGCCGCACCCGGCCCTCGACATCGAGATCGACGTCGACGACACCCCCCAGCGGCGACTCGACCGCGTCGTGTTCGGCATCACTGCAGTCTTCGCGGTCGCCTTCCTGATCTGGGGCTTCGTGAGCACGTCCTCGCTCGCGGACGTCTCCGGCACGTCCTTGGCCTGGACCATGGACAACACCGGGTGGCTGTTCGTGACCACCTCGAGCGCCTTCGTGGTGTTCGTGCTGTGGCTGGCCCTGAGCCGGTTCGGCAACATCACCCTGGGTCGCGACGACGAGGAGCCGGAGTTCCGGACGGTCTCGTGGGTCGCGATGATGTTCAGCGCGGGGATGGGCATCGGCCTGATGTTCTACGGCGTCAGCGAGCCGATCAGCCACTTCGTCAATCCGCCGCCGGGCACCGGGGACCCCGGGAACGCTGAAGCCGTCCAGCACGCGATGGCGACCACCCTCTTCCACTGGACCCTGCACCCGTGGGCGATCTACGCCGTCGTCGGTCTCGCCATCGCGTACGGCGTCTACCGCAAGGGTCGGCTCCAGCTGATCTCGGCCGCCTTCGAGCCGCTCATCGGCCACCACGCCCACGGTCGGTGGGGCAAGGTCATCGACATCCTGGCGATCTTCGCCACCCTGTTCGGTTCCGCCGCCTCCCTGGGCCTGGGCGCCCTGCAGATCCGCAGCGGACTGCAGATCGTCTCCGGCATCGGCCAGATCGGCAACGCGGTCCTGGTCGGGATCATCGCCCTGCTCACCATCGCGTTCGTCGTCTCCGCGGTCACCGGCGTGGCCAAGGGCATCCAGATCCTCTCCAACATCAACATGGTGCTGGCCCTGATCCTGGCGGTCTTCGTCTTCGTGGTCGGGCCCACCGTCTTCATCCTGAACCTGCTGCCCACCGCCATCGGCAGCTACTTCGCCGACCTGCCGATGATGTCGGCGCGGACCGCCGCCGAGGGCGGCCCGGTGACCGAGTGGCTGCAGAGCTGGACGATCTTCTACTGGGCCTGGTGGCTCTCCTGGACGCCTTTCGTCGGGATGTTCATCGCCCGGATCTCGCGCGGCCGCACCATCCGCCAGTTCGTCACCGGCGTGCTGCTGGTGCCCAGCCTGGTGAGCCTGGTCTGGTTCGCGATCTTCGGCGGTGCGGCGATCGACCTGCAGCAGAAGGGCACCGACATCGCCGGTGCCGGTGGCGTCGAGTCCCAACTGTTCACCACGCTCGAGTCGTTCCCGTTCGCCACGGTCTCCAGCATCCTGGTCATGCTCCTGGTGGCGATCTTCTTCGTCTCCGGCGCCGATGCGGCCTCGATCGTGATGGGCACGCTCTCCGAGCGCGGCACCATCGAACCGAGCCGCCCCACGGTGATCTTCTGGGGTGTGGCCACCGGCGCCGTGGCTGCCGTGATGCTGCTCGTCGGGGGCTCGGACGCCCTGTCCGGACTGCAGACGATCACCATCGTGGCCGCGCTGCCGTTCGTGCTGGTGATGGTCGGCCTCGCGGTCGCCCTGGTCAAGGACCTGCGGCAGGACCCCCTGATGGTGCGCCAGAAGTACGCCGCCGAGGCGGTCGAGCAGGCCGTCATCGCCGGTGTCATCGAGCACGGCGACGACTTCGTGCTCACGGTCGAGCGGGACCCCGAGGCCGACTGACGGCTCAGGATCGCGGCGGCTGGGGCCGTTGGTGCCCCAGCTCGCCGCCGATCCGACCACCGTACGGGCGGCCGTGGTCGGCGAACTCCTCGCGGTAGTACGACATCCGCCAGACCCCCAGTTCCACCCGGGCTCCGGTGCGCAAGGCGCTGTGCCGGGTGGGAGCCCCGTGCACCTTCACGTTCGACTGCTCGGTGACGAGCACGAACTCGTCGTTCTCGTCGTGGCGTACTTCGGCATGCACCTGCGCCAGCCCCGGCAGCACGACGTCGCACGTGGGCGCCGACCCGATGGTCGTCACCCGGTCGTCGAGCCAGAAGATCGCCTGACGTTCACCGGGCATGGAGCTCTCGTTCACGGCCATCACCAGACGTGCACCCCCTCCGCGGGCCGGGTCGTGGGTCGTCGTCACCGGCCGCCGCGGACGTCGCTGGAAGGTGGGAGCCAACGGGAACATCGTGGGCGGCGGCACGAGCGCGGCCCCCGGGAGCACCCCGACGGTCCGGCGCGACCTGGAGCGCGCCGAGGTCCAGGCGCCCCGCAGGCTGCCGAGCCGGATGTGCCGCGATCGCGTCGCCGGTCGCTGCCACCACGGCGACCTCGTGGCGCCGATCGTGACGAGGTGCTCGCCGTCGTGCACGACGGCGATCGAGACGCCACGCCCCGCCAGCTGATCGGCGAGCGCGCGGATCACCGGCGCATCCTCACTCCCGGCGAAGGCCGAGGGGTCGTCGACCTTGAGCTGCAGGCGGTTGCGTGCGCCCCGGAGCGTCCCGTGCACCGGAGGCCTGCCCTCCACCGCGACCTCGAACTCGAGGTGGGCACTGATGCTCGTCGTGGTCGGCACGGGGTCAGGCCCCGTGCTCGGCACTCGACGACGCGGCACTGTCCTCGGTGGTGATCTGCAGCGTCCCGTTCAACTTCCAGGTCGCGCGCGGAGCGTTCTCCCCCGTGTCGCGCGGCACCTCGATGCTCATGTCGATGAAGCGGTAGTTGATGGCGGCGCGACGCCCGGTGAGAAATGACCACATCTTGCGGCCGAGGTCGGTCCAGTCGACCACCTCCGTGCCGGTGTCCTCGACTGACTGGCTGCTGATCGACATGTCCTGTCTCCCCCGCTAATTGTCATCACGTTCCTCAACGGGTTGTTGAGGTATGGTGTCGATCATGACCCCGGAACGTGCCGAAACGCAAGAGCAGACCCCCGATTCGACCCTCTCCATCGGCGACCTCGCCCGCCGTACCGGACTGAGTCCGGCCACTCTGCGCATGTGGGAGACCCGGCACGGTTTCCCCGTGGCCCGACGCCTGGAGAGCGGCCATCGCCGCTACACGGAGGCGGATGTGGCGAGCGTCGAGCTGGTCAGCCGGCGGCGGGACGCGGGTGTCCGGCTGGAAGTGGCCATCGCCGAGGTCCTCGACCTTGCCCGACCAACCACGCCGTCGGTCTTCGCCGAGCTCCGCCGCCGTCACCCTGGCCTGGCCACCCAGCGGCTGAAGAAGTCGACGTTGCTGGCGCTGTCGTGGGCGATCGAGGACGAGTTCTGCGCCCGGGCGCAACGCGCCCGGATCTTCGGCGGGTTCCAGCACCAGCGCTACTACCGCCGGGCCGAGCCCCGGTGGACCGAACTGGCCCGGGTTGCCCGCTCCACCATGGTCTTCGCTGCCTTCGACGATGCCGACGCCGCCACCGTCGAGCAGGAAGTCACCCGGGTTCCTCTCGGCCCGACCGAACCGATGCGGCGCGAGTGGGTGATCGTCTGTGACGCCGTCGACCTGCCGGTCGTGCTCACGGCCTGGGAGATCCCCGGACAGGAGGAGACCCCAGAGCGCGACCGGATCTTCGAAGCCGCGTGGACCCTCGACCCGCGGGCGGTTCGGGACGCCGCCCGGGTCTGCGCCCAGGTCGCCCAGGCACACGGCGTCGACGACGCCTCCGGTCTGCTCTACGAGCTCGCCGACGACCCACTCGCGAGACCGCTCGACGCCGCCGGGGCGAGCACACTGTTCAACCGGGTCGTCGCCTACGTGGACCGCTACGGCTCCTGAGGCTCACCAGCTCGTGGCGAGCGGGCGACCCTCCTGGTAGCCGGCCGTCGACTGGATGCCGATCTCGGCGCGCTCGTGCAGCTCGGCGAGCGAGGCCGCCCCGGCGTACGTGCATGCTGAACGCACACCCGAACAGATCTCGTCGATCAGGTCCTCCACGCCCGGTCGCGCCCGGTCGAGGTACATCCGCGACGACGAGATGCCCTCCTCGTAGAGGCCCTTGCGGGCGCGGTCGTACGCCGACTCAGCGGAGGTCCGGTTGGCCACGGCGCGCGCCGACGCCATGCCGAAGGAGACCTTGTACGGGCGCCCGTCGGAGTCGATCATCAGGTCGCCCGGCGACTCGTGGGTGCCGGCGAACCACGAGCCGATCATCACCGACGAAGCCCCGGCCGCCAGGGCGAGGGCGACGTCGCGTGGGTGCCGGACGCCGCCGTCCGCCCAGACGTGCGCGCCGAGCTCGCGGGCAGTGGTGGCGCACTCGAGCACCGCCGAGAACTGTGGCCGACCCACCCCGGTCATCATCCGGGTGGTGCACATCGCACCCGGTCCCACACCGACCTTGACGATGTCCGCGCCGGCCTCCACAAGTGCCCGGGTGCCCTCCGCCGAGACGACGTTGCCGGCCGCGACCGGGACCGAGGGCCGCAGGGCGCGCACCGCGCGCAGCGCCTCCAGCATCCGGTCCTGGTGACCGTGCGCCGTGTCGACGACGAGGCAGTCGACGCCGGCCTCCAGCAGGGCCGAGGCGCGCTGGCCGACGTCCCCGTTCACCCCGATGGCGGCGGCGATGCGCAGGCCGCCCTTCTCGTCGGCCGCCGGCGTGTAGACCGTCGCACGCAGGGCCCCGGTACGGGTCAGGACACCGAGCAGCCGGCCATCGACGTCCACCGCCACCGCCAGACGTGCGTGGGCGGCATCGATCGCGTCGAACGCCTCACGGGGGTGGGTGTGTGCCGCGATCGTCACGGGCGCGGGGTTCATCACGTGCTGCACCTGCGCGAAGCGGTCGACCTCGGCACAGTCCTCCTCGTGCACCACGCCGACCGGGTGCCCGTTCTCGACCACGACCGCGGCCCGGTGCGAGCGCTTGGGGATCAGGGCGAGGGCCTCGGCCACCGTCTGGTGTCGGGAGAGCTCGATCGGCGTGTCGAAGACCAGGTGCCGCGACTTCACCCACCGCACCACGTCGGCCACCACCGGCAACGGGATGTCCTGCGGGATCACCGTGAGGCCGCCCCGGCGAGCAACGGTCTCGGCCATGCGTTTGCCGGCGATCGCCGTCATGTTCGCCACGACCAACGGGAGGGTGGCGCCGGTGCCGTCCGTGGTGGCGAGATCGACGTCGTACCGGCTGGCGATCGCGGAGTGACGCGGCACCATGAAGACGTCGTTGTAGGTCAGGTCGTACGGCGGGGTGGTGTCATCGAGAAAGCGCACGGGCCGACGCTACGCGATCGCGACCGCCACGCCGACCCGTCGGCCGCTGCCTAGGCTGTCGACATGACCTTCGCCGACCCGGGCACCGCCGGAGACCTCGTCGCCTCGGTGCGGCACGGATTCCGGCAGGCGTTCGGTCGCGACTGCTCGGTGGTGGCCCGGGCTCCCGGCCGGGTGAACCTGATCGGTGAGCACACCGACTACAACGCCGGTCCCTGCCTCCCCCTGGCCCTGCCGCACGCGACCTTCGCCGGCGCCGCTGCCCGCGCCGACGGGCGCGTGCGGCTGACCAGCGCCCAGACGGCCGACGCCTGGGAGGGCGACCTCGCCGAC
>NZ_JBFIKK010000064.1:0-18788 GCF_041600255.1 Nocardioides sp.
CGCCTGGCCAGCATCGTGCTGCGGGACTCGGCGTACCTGGCCGAGGAGGAGGCCCGCCGGTCGGCCGAGTCGGGGTTGAGCCGGCACGACCCGCCGCTGCCGCTCTACGTCTCCGCCGATGCCGAGCGGGCGATCCGTCTCTTCACGCCCCTGCCGATGCGCGAGCAGCGGACCCTCGCGCCCGGGATCTCGGTGTCGCTGCACCGGGCCGGCCATATCCTCGGCTCCCGCTTCGTCGTGCTGACCGTCGGCGACGTCCGGATCGTCTTCAGCGGCGACCTCGGCCGGACCGACCACCCGCTGCTGCTGCCGCCCGAGCCGCCGGGCGACGCGGACTACTTCGTGGTCGAGTCGACCTACGGCAACCGGGAGCACCCGGTCGGGGCGATCGACGCGCTGGCCGACGTCCTGACCCGGACCCTGGAGCGCGGAGGGGTGGCGCTGCTGCCGGCGTTCGCGGTGGACCGTACGCCGATGCTGCTGCACGAGCTCCGCGGGCTGGTGCTGGCCGGCCGGGTGCCCGACGTGCCCGTGTACGCCGACAGCCCGATGGCCCTGCGCGCGTTGACGGTCTACCGCGAGGCCCTGGCCCGCGGGGGCGACGAGTTCCGACCGTCGGTCACCGGCTCCGCGGACCCCTTCGACCCGGGTCACCTCGAGTTGGTCCCGGACGAGTCGGCGTCCAGCCGGCTCAACGACCCCAAGAAGCCCTGCATCGTGATCTCGGCCTCGGGGATGGCCACCGGCGGGCGGGTCCTGCACCACCTGAGGGGCCAGTTGCCGCGCGCCCGCAACAGCGTGGTGCTCACCGGCTACCAGGTGCCCGGCACCCGGGGTCACGACCTGGTCCAGGGTGCGCCGCAGGTGAAGATCCACGGGCGCTACGTCCCGGTGCGGGCCGAGATCGCCAACGTGCGGGGCTTCTCCGCCCACGCCGACGCGCCGCAGCTGCTGAGCTGGCTGCGGCACTCGGTGGAGCCGCGCACCGTCTTCGTCGTGCACGGCGAACCCGCCTCGTCCGAGGCCCTGGCCACCACGGTGCGCGCCGGGCTCGACTGGACGGCGGTCGTGCCCCGGCTGCACGAGCGGGTGCTCGTGGACTGAGGTCCCCGGCCTCGACCGGGGTAGCGTGAGCGTTCTCGCTCCAGCCCCCGGGACAGGCCCTCCATGACCACCCTCACCACGTCGAGTCGTTCCGCCGTCCGCCGGCGGGCGTGGGTGAAGGCCGGGCTGCTGCTGGCGCTGCTGGTGGTGCTGCTGGTCCTCGCGTTGCAGTTCTCGGGGCCGGAGGTCGCGGCGATCCGTCGGCACGTCGAGGACGCCGGACCCTGGGGTCCGTTGGTCTTCTACGTCTTCTACGTGGGGGTCTCCCTGCTGCCCGCACCCAAGAACCTGCTCACGATCGCCGGCGGTCTGCTCTTCGGCCTCGTCCCGGGCGCCGCCCTTGCCCTGGCGGGGGCCACGACGGGGGCGATGCTCTCCTTCGCCGGAGCGCGGGTTCTTGGTCGCTCCGCGATCGAGCAGATCGGCTCCCCCCGGATGGTGCGCATCGATCGACTGCTCCGCGACCACGGGTTCGCGACCGTCCTGGTCCTGCGCCTGCTGCCAGTGGTGCCGTACACGGCGGTGAACTACGCCGCCGGAGTGAGTGCCGTCCGTGCCCTCTCCTTCCTGCTGGCCAGTGCGGTCGGCATGATCCCCGGGTCCCTGGCCTACGCGGCGTTCGGTGCCTACGGCGCCACCGACCCGTGGCGCACGGCGGTTGCCGGCAGCGGCCTGCTCCTGCTGCTGGTGATCGGCGGCCTGCTGGCCCGACGACTGCCGGGACACACGTCGCAGAGCTGAGCCCGTGTGGTGTGCTGGTCCGATGCCGCGTCCCCTGAGCACCGTCCCCGCCGACCTCTCCCTCTTCACCCCCGAGGGCACGACCGTCCCCGCCGCCGACCTCGCGGACACGTCGTTCACCGTCGTCCAGCTGGTTCGCTACTTCGGCTGCCTGCCCTGCCAGTCCTGGCTCCTCGAGCTGACCGCCGTGGCGCCGGAGCTCGCGGCGCAGGGCATCGGCGTGGCAGCCGTGGGCGGCTCGGCGGACTACCAGGCCCAGTGGCTGCGCGACGAGAAGCGGGTCACGATCCCGCTTTACCTCGACCCCGGACACGACTTCCGCACTGCGGTCGGGGCGGAGCGGAAGCTCGGCCTCAAGCTGCTGCGCCCGGCCGGGGCCGCCGCGTACGTTCGTTCGCTGCGCGAGGGGCTGCGCCCGCAGGCGATCACCCGCGACACCCTTCGCAGCCCCGGCGTGGTGATCCTGGACCGCGACCTGAACGTCGTCTGGCAGCACGTCGGGGAGCGGATCGGCGACTACCCGGCCATGGCCCGGGTGGTGGCAGCGGTGCGCGCGCTCGCCGTGGGCGGGCAGCCCTGAGCGGCCGGTCCCCGACTGGGAGACTGGGGCGTATGTCGCCGTCCGCTGCCAACGCTCACGCTCCCATGCCCGGCGCCGAGGGGCTGGCCGAGCCGCTGCGCTCCCGCTGGAGCCCCAGCGTCTTCGACGACCGGCACCGGCTGGGTGCCGACGAGCTCGCCGAGCTCCTGCACGCCGCGCAGTGGTCGCCGAGCGCCGGCAACACCCAACCGTGGGCGTTCTTCGTCGCCGAGCGGGGGAACGCCACCCACCGGGTGGTCGTCGAGCACCTGAGCCGTGGGAACTCCGGCTGGGTGCCGCGCGCCTCGGTGGTGCTGGTCGCTGCCGTCCAGGTCGAGCCGGACGCCGAGGGGAACGGGGGCGGCGACGCCACGCTCTACGACCTGGGGCAGGCGGCCGCCCACGTCACCCTGCAGGCTCGGGCGATGGGGCTGCACGCCCACCAGTTCGCCGGGTTCGACACCGACGCCGTGCACGCCGCGCTCGGCGTCCCCGCGCACTACCGGGTGCTGACCGGCATCGCGATCGGGGTCCGCGGGAGCCACGACGAGGTCGACGAACGCACCAGCGCCCGCGAGGACCGCGTGCGGGTCCGCAAGCCGCTGGAGAGCTTCGTCTTCGACGGCGTCTGGGGCACGCCGTGGACCGCGCCCGGTGCTGACCGTCCGGCCGGGTCCGCCGAGGGGGCCGCCCCGTGAGCCGGCGGCCGAGCGGCAAGGCGCTGCTGCTGGTCGCCCTGCTCGTGCTGATGATCAACCTGCCGCTGGTGCACAGCACCTGGCTGGACTGGCGGGTCGACCGGGCCGGCGTCGAGGTCGAGGCCGAGGTCACCGGGGTCGGCGTCCTGCCGCCGGAGAGCGACCCGCACTACGTGGTGGCCTTCCGCTTCCCCGCCGAGGTCGACCCCGACCGGACGATCTGGAACACCGAGGTCGACCGGGCGACGTACGACGAGGCGGTCGCCGAGGACGTCGTCCAGGTCCGGGTGCTGCCGGGGCGTCCGGCGGCGTACGAGGTCGAGGGTCAGGTGCCGGCCGGGCGGGTGGGCCTGGTCGTCACCGTGCTGGCGGACCTCGCGCTGCTGGCGGTGGGCGTGCTGTTCTGGCGGTTCCGGGGCCGGCTGCGGGCCCCCTTGCGCGCGGTGGCCGTCGAGGACGTCGAGCGCTGTCGGCCGGGTGTCGCTCTCGACCGGCTGGACGGCGACGGCCTCTACCTGATCCGGGGCGAGGTGGTGGAGATCCTCGACGACGAGATCGTCCTCGACCTCGGTGACCGGGCCGTGCACGTCGAGCTGGCCGGCCATCGCAACCCGGTGGGCCACCAACAGCCCGCGCAGGTGCGCGGCCACCTCGTCGGCTGACGATGGGACAGCAGGAGGTGGCGGGCCGGGTGTGGTCGCCGTGGCGCACGGTCGTCTGGTTCGGGCTGGTGAGCCTGGCCGCCGACATGGTCTACGAGGGAGCCCGGGCGATCACCGGCCCGTTCCTGGCGAGTCTGGGGGCCTCGGCCCTGGTGGTCGGGCTGGTCACCGGCGCGGGGGAGGGCGCGGCGCTCGTGCTGAGGCTGGTCTCGGGTCCCCTCGCCGACCGCACCGGGCGCTACTGGTCGCTCACCATCGTGGGCTACGGCCTCACCGCCGTCTGCGTCCCGCTGATGGCGATCGCGCCGTTCGTCGGTGGGGCCGGGCTCGCCGTCGGCGCGACGCTGGTGGTGCTGGAGCGCACCGGCAAGGCGATCCGGAGTCCCTCCAAGTCCGCCCTGCTGGCGCACGCGGCCGGTGCGGTCGGTCGCGGACGGGGCTTCGGGGTGCACAAGGCACTGGACCAGGTCGGCGCCTTCTCGGGGCCGCTGCTGGTGGCGGGCGTGGTCGCGCTGACCGGCCGGCTCTGGACGGCCCTGGCGGTGCTCGCCGTGCCGGCGGCGCTGTCGATGGTGCTCCTGCTGGTGGTCCGAGCCCGAGTCCCCGACCTCGCGGGGGCTGACCAGGCGCCTCAGGCCGTGCCTGCCGGCCGTGACCTGTCCGGGGTCGCGCGCGGCGAGGTCCGCCTGCCCGGCTCCTTCTACCTGTTCGCCGGGGCCTGCGCCGCCAGCACGGTGGGGTTGATGACCTTCGGCGTGATCTCGTACCACCTGGTCGAGGCCGGGGTGTTCACGCTGGCCTGGGTGCCGGTGGTCTACGCGGCCGCGATGGCCTCGGGTGCGGTCGCCGCGCTCGCGACCGGTGGGGTCTACGACCGGTTCGGGGGGCGGGTGCTGCTCCTGCTGCCGGTGCTGGTGGCGGCCGTTCCGCTGCTCGCCTTCGACACCCGCCCGGCCGTGGTGCTGGCCGGCGTGCTGGTCTGGGGGGCCGCCACCGGTCTGCAGGACTCGACCGTGAAAGCCCTGGTGGCCGATCTGGTGCCGTCGGCCCGGCTGGCCACGGCGTACGGCGTGTTCGCGGCGTTCCAAGGGGCGGCCGCTCTGGCGGGCGGGGCGCTCGCGGGGGCCCTCTACGACGGAGGGGTCGCCGACCTGGTCCTCGTGATCGCCGGGTGTCAGGTGCTGGCGCTGGCGCTGCTGGTGGTGGTGCTCAGGCGACCGCGCGCAGGTGACGGGCCTGGGCGCCGGCACTGATCGGCTCGGGGTGCAGCGGGTTGGGGTTCGCGCGGACCTCGCGCCGAGCGACGAGCTCCCGGTGACGGGCGGCGAGGACCATCGCAGCGATCATCAGCGCCGGGACCAGGAGGATGAAGGTCATGGACGCGGCGGTGAACACGGCGGGGAACGGCACGGTCTCTCTCCTGTGATGGGGGGTCTTCGGTTGTCCGGGCCCCCGCTTCTCCGGGCGGAGGATCGGTGACCCCTCATAACGTGACCCGTGAGCCGCTCCGGTAAACCTTGATCTTTCAACCATCGGCATCGTCTGCGTCACATCGGCCTACGCCCACCGGTGTCGGCGGGGCCGTCACCGGCTCCCTGCCACACTTGCCCGGTGACCACGCTGACCGACTTCTCCGCCCGCGCCCTCGACGGCAACGACATCGACCTCGGGACCTACGCCGGGCAGGTGGCCCTGGTGGTCAACACCGCGACCAAGTGCGGGTACTCCGGCCAGCTGACCGGACTCCAGGAGCTGCACGACCGGTACGCCGAGCAGGGGTTCACGGTGCTCGGCTTCCCGAGCGATCAGTTCAAGCAGGAGCCGGTTGCCGACGACGAGATGTCGGCGGTCTGCCAGCGCAACTACGGCGTGAGCTTCCCGATGTTCGCCAAGGTGAAGGTCAACGGCCGGGACGCCCACCCCGTCTTCCAGTGGCTGCGGCGGCAGAAGAAGGGCCTGCTCGGTGGGCGGATCAACTGGAACTTCACCAAGTTCCTCCTCGACCGCGAGGGCCAGGTGGTCGCCCGCTACGGCCCCACCACCGAGCCTGCCGCGATCGCGGCGGACATCGAACGCGCCCTGTCGGCCTGAGCGCGGCCCTCGATGAGCTGGTTCTCGGCGCGCACCGAGGCGGAGGCAGTGGTGGCCGCCGAGCCCGAACGGATCTGGGCGGCGCTCACCGACCCCGTGCTGCTGCCCGAGCTGACGCCGTTCCTGAACTCGATCGACACCGACGGTGACCGCTGGACCTGGCACCTGGGCCGGATCCCGCTGCTCGGGGTGAGTGTGGCGCCGGCCTTCACGGTCGCGATGACCTTCCGGCCGCACGAGCGGATCGAGTTCGTGCACGCGCCGCCCGACGGCGTACGGGAGCGAGCCGGCACCAACGGCTGGTACGACCTGACCGAGGTCGCCGACGGCACCCACCTGGCCACCAGCCTCGAGGTGGAGGTGGACCTGCCGCTGGCTCGGATCGCCTCCCCGGCCGTCACGGCCGCGATGCGCGGGGTGCTCAAGCAGATGGGGGACCGGTTCTCCCGGAACCTGCTGCAGCACCTGGGCCTGCCCGCCTGACGAGGCCTTCGCTGAGCACCGGCCGGTTGGTCACGGTCCGGTCTCGGACTTGCCGGTAACCACGGCTTCGGAGGAGGGTCGACCCATGGCAGCCACCACCTCGTCGTACTCGATCACCATGCGTCTCTACACCGCCCCCGACCACGGCGTGGTCGGCACGGTCGCCACCGCGATCGCCACCGCCGGCGGGATCGTGACCGCCATCGACGTCGCCGAGTCGAGCCACGACCGGCTCGTCGTGGACGTCACCTGCTCGGCCAGCGACGCCGACCACGCCGCGCTGCTCAAGGACGCGGTGGACGCGGTCGAGGGCGTCGAGGTGCACAAGACCAGCGACCGGACCTTCCTGCTGCACCTGGGCGGCAAGATCGAGGTCAACTCGAAGGTTCCGCTGAAGAACCGCGACGACCTCTCGATGGCCTACACCCCCGGCGTCGGGCGGGTCAGCATGGCGATCGCCGAGACCCCCGACGACGTCTGGCGACTGACCGTCAAGGGCAACTCCGTGGCCGTGGTGACCGACGGGTCGGCCGTGCTCGGGCTGGGCAACATCGGGCCGGGCGCTGCGATGCCGGTGATGGAGGGCAAGGCCGCGCTGTTCAAGCGGTTCGCCGACATCGACGCCTGGCCGATCTGCCTGGCCACCCAGGACACCGACGAGATCGTCAAGGCGGTCGAGATGATCGCCCCCGGGTTCGGGGGGATCAACCTCGAGGACATCGCCGCGCCCCGCTGCTTCGAGATCGAGGCCCGGCTGCGGGCCAGCCTCGACATCCCGGTCTTCCACGACGACCAGCACGGCACCGCGATCGTCGTGCTCGCGGCGTTGACCAACGCGCTGCGGGTCGTGCACAAGAGCCTGCCCGACGTCCGGATCGTGGTGGCCGGCGCCGGCGCCGCGGGCTCGGCGATCGTCACCCTGCTGCTGGCCGGGGGCGCCGGCGACGTCATCGTCTGGGACCGCGAGGGCTGCCTGTCCGCCGACGACGACTCGCTCTCCCCGGCCAAGGCCGAGCTGGCGTCGCGGACCAACAAGCGGCGGGTCCGCGGCGACCTGCGCACCGGCCTGACCGGCGCCGACGTCTTCATCGGGGTCAGCGGCCCCGGGCTGCTGAAGGCCGAGTGGATCGCCGACATGGCCGACGACGCCGTGGTCTTCGCGCTGGCCAACCCCGACCCCGAGGTCGACCCGGCCGAGGCCGAGAAGTACGCCGCCGTGGTCGCCAGCGGACGCTCGGACTACGCCAACCAGATCAACAACGTGCTGGCCTTCCCCGGTGTCTTCCGGGGCCTGCTGGACGCGCGGGCCTCGGAGATCACCGTGGAGATGCTGCTCCGGGCGGCCGAGGCGATCGCGCACGTCGTCCAGGACGACGAGTTGAACCCGAACTTCATCATCCCCTCGGTCTTCGACCTCGACGTGCCGAAGGCCGTGGCCGCCGCGATCCGCGGCGACAAGTCCTAGACGGGCTGCTCCAGCGGCTGCCGGGCCACCCGGCCGGGCGGGCGCATCCGGACCAGCTCGGCCAGGGCCCGGTCGGCCTGCTCGGCGTCGACCGCCCAGATCGTGACGGCGTACGGCGCCCGTGTGTACAGCACCGTCCGGGAGTGGTGCTCGTCGACCGGACGGTCCCAGACCAGCCGTCGCGCGGGCTCGCCGGAGTCGTTCCAGGCGCCCGGCTCGGTGCCGTACTCCTGGCCGAAGAACTCGACGGCGGCCTCGACCGAGCCGAACTGCGCGTAGGTCAGGTAGACCTCGTCGTCGTTCACCTCCGCCCGGCACTCCCACCACTGCGGTCGATCGACGTCGGCGGACTCCTGGGTCCGGTCCCGGCAGGTCTCGTCGGCCGGGTCGAACGACGGGAAGACCCAGGCGAGAGCGTCCGGCCCGCCGAGCGGGGTGCACGCCTCTGTGGTCGGTACCACGGTGCCGTCCCAGCAGGTCACGCCCGGATCGTCGGTCGAGGCGGGGGTGTTGTCGGCCGCGACGGCAGCCTCGTCGGCTGGGGCCGGCTCGGCTGCGGGGTCGGCCAGCAGCAGGTGTGCGCCGTACGCCCCCGTCGCGACCAGCAGCAGGACCAGCGGCCCCAGGATCAGCGCCGTCCGCCACCGCTCACCGGTCGCGCTGCTCGGGCTGGGCATGCGGGCCAGCCTCTCGCCTGCGAGGGCGAGACGCAACCGATCCGTTTTACAAATCAAAGGGTCTTGTCAAGACGGTTTACAAACCCTATGGTGATGTAAACCGTCGTACGACCGTCCCCCACGGAAGGCAGCCCGATGTCCCAGACGTCCGCGAGCTCCCCCGGCTCGACCCCGGCCGGCTTCACTCCCTCAGGCACGGTCTCGGCCGGGTCGACCGAGGAGTGGACCGACCACAAGCGCTACCTGTGGCTGATCGGCCTGGTGGTGCCCACCCTCGCGTTCATCGCCTACGGCCTGTGGGCCGCCACCGGCATCGGGGCGTTCTTCTGGATCGGTCCGGTCGTGATCCTCGTGATCGTGCCGAGCATCGACCTGTTCGCAGGGCTGGACCGCTCGAACCCGCCCGACGACGTGATCGAGGCCCTCGAGAACGACCGGTACTACCGGTGGATCACCTACCTCTTCCTGCCGATCCAGTTCGTCGGCTTCGTGGGCGCCTTCTGGCTGATCGCGAACGGCGACCCGTTCGGCTTCCAGGGCGAGCTGAGCGCCGTCGACAAGATCGGCCTCGCCCTCTCCATCGGAGCCATCGGCGGGATCGGCATCAACACCGCCCACGAGCTCGGCCACAAGAAGGAGAGCCACGAGCGCTGGCTGTCCAAGATCGCGCTGGCCCCGACGTTCTACGGCCACTTCTACATCGAGCACAACCGCGGCCACCACGTCCGCGTCGCCACCCCCGAGGACCCGGCCAGCAGCCGGTTCGGCGAGAACTTCTACCAGTTCTGGCCGCGCACGGTGATCGGCTCGCTGAAGAGCGCGTGGCGGTTGGAGAAGCGTCGCTACGCCCGCAAGCAGCAGCACCCGTTCCGGATCGGCAACGACGTGCTGAACGCCTGGCTGATGTCGGCGGTGCTCTGGGGGGCGATGATCGCCTGGCTCGGCATCGGCATCACTCCCTACCTGGTGATCCAGGCGATCATGGGCTTCTCGCTCCTCGAGGTCGTCAACTACATGGAGCACTACGGGATGCTGCGCCAGAAGGTCGGCCAGCCGGGCAAGGAGCGCTACGAGCGGGTGGCGCCCTCGCACTCGTGGAACTCCAACAACATCGCCACCAACGTGCTGCTCTACCACCTGCAGCGCCACAGCGACCACCACGCCAACCCGACCCGTCGCTACCAGACCCTGCGCGACTTCGAGGAGTCCCCGGTCCTGCCCACCGGGTACGCCGGGATGATCGTGCTGGCACTCGTGCCGCCGCTGTGGCGCCGGGTAATGGACCCCCGCGTGCTCGCCCACTTCGACGGTGACCTGCGCCTGGCCAACCTGCACCCGCGCAAGCGCGACCGGATCCTGGCCGCCTACCCGCCGCCCTCCGACGAGGCGCCGCACGTGGACGCCACCGACGTCACGGTGGCCGTGCCCGACGAGGTGCTGGCGGCCCGCTGCCCCGGCTGCAGCCACGTCTACGAGGTCGCGGTCGGCGACGAGCACGAGGGCTTCGCCGCCGGCACCCCGTGGTCGCAGATCCCGGACGACTGGTGCTGCCCCGACTGCGGGGTGCGCGAGAAGGTCGACTTCGTGCCGTGCGACCCGTCGTACGACACCGGCCGGGGCCGGGTGGCCTGATGCGGATCGAGGTCGACCGCGACAGGTGCGAGGGCCTGGGCATGTGCGAGGCGATGGCGCACGAGTTCTTCGAGGTCGACGACGACGAGGTCATGCACGTCCTGGACGACTCGCCCGCCGAGGAGCACCGCCAGCAGGTGTTCGCAGCCGTGAACTCGTGTCCGGTGCTGGCGCTGAAGCTGGTCGGCTGACGGTCCGGCAACCGGTCCCCGCGCTCGCGTGGGGACCGGTTCCTAGACTGGGTCGCGTGACCACCACTGCTCCCCGCACCGACGCGCCGGCACTGCGCGAGCGCATCGTCCGGGCGGCGGTCGTGCTGGCCACCGACGAGGGCTGGGCGCGGGTCACGATGGCGCGGCTCGCCGACGAGGTCGGCGTCAGCCGGCAGACCGTCTACAACGAGATCGGCTCCAAGTCAGGGCTCGCCGAGGCGATGATCCTGCACGAGCTCGACCGCTTCCTCCGCGTGGTGAACGACGCGTTCGACGCCCACCCCGACCACCTGGTCACGGCTCTGCGGGCTGCCGTCGAGGCCGTGCTGGAGCTCTCCCAGGACAACAGCCTGCTGCACGCGGTCGTCTCCGCCACGCACGGCGCCGACACCGAGCTGCTGCCGTTGCTGACCACCCACTCGGAGTCGCTGCTCACCGCCGCGAAGGGGGTGATCGGCGACCGGCTGGAGCCCTACCGGTTGACGATCGAGCCCGGGCACCTCGACGCCGCGATCGACATGGTGGTGCGGGTCGTGCTCAGCCACGTCATGCAGCCCACGGCCTCGCCGGCCGACACCGCCGCCGACATCGCCTGGATCGCGACCCGGGTCCTGGGCGAGTAGTCGGGCCTCGGCCGGGGACTCAGGCCGCGCGGGCCCGGGCCAGTTCGACGGCCTCGCGGAAGGCGCGCGCGACGTACTCCGGCACCTGCAGCCCACGGTCGCGGGCCCACAGCAGCTCGCGCTCGACCCGGGAGATCTCGCCGGCGAAGCGGTCGGACTCCTCGGCGATGCCGAGCGTCTCCATCACGTCGCCGAAGTCCGCAGCCTGGCCGGGGTTGTTGGCCCCCACCGGCGCGAACGAGATCGTGCGCAGCCGGCGCACCAGCCAGCGCTGCCACCCCGACAGCTCGGCCCACAGGCCTCGCGCGGAGAGCTGGTAGAAGGCGTAGTGGCCGGGCTCCTGGCGCCGGATCGGCGCGATCACCGTGCTGGCGATCGCGTCCTCGCCGAGCTCGACCACGCCGTCGTACAACAGGTTGTAGGCGAGCACCGCCGAGCGCTCGGTGGCCATACCGGTCAGGTAGTAGAGCATCCGGACGACGTCCTGGATCGGGCTCAGGTGCGCCAGCGCCCCCAGCACCCGGAGCTTCGCGCCCACCGACGACAGGTCGGGGTCGGCGGGCGGACGACCCAGCTCGACCTGCAGCTTGTCCAGGATCAGGCCGTGCTGGATCTCCTGCGGCTGCCACACGTCGGCGTAGAAGTGCCGGTCGATCTCCGGCGGGTTCGGCAGCATCGTGGTGAGCTCGAGGACGTTGCGGTCCACCTCGAGCTCGACCCGGGCCATGTAGTCGAGGACGTGCCCGAACCGCTCGCGCAGGAGGTCGGGGCGGTGCACGGTGAAGTCGACCGAGTCGAGCTCGATGGGCGGGTGCTCGGCGGCCAGGCGGTCGACGTGCACGACGAGACGCTGTTCCGAACGGGGGGCGGATCGGGGGGCGGATCCGGGAGCGGGCGGCATCTGGGAAGAATACGCTGCGGTGGGTGAGCGTCCCCTCGAGCGCAGGTCCCGCCGGAGTACGCCTGGGTACGACGCCGGGGCGGGCGGTGGTGGCTGCGGCGACCCTGGGCTCCGGGATGACCCTGGTCGACGGCACGGTCGTGAACGTCGCCCTCAAGACGATCGGCGAGGACCTCGGCGCCGGCGTCTCGGAGCTGCAGTGGGTGACCAACGGGTACCTGCTCTCCCTGGCCAGCCTGATCCTGCTCGGCGGCTCGTTGGGCGACCGGTTCGGCCGGCGACGCGTCTTCGTGATCGGCACCTGGTGGTTCGCGCTCGCCTCGCTGCTGTGCGGGCTGGCCCCCACGTCGCAGGTGCTGATCGTGGCGCGGGTGCTGCAGGGCATGGGTGCGGCGCTGCTGATGCCCGGCAGCCTGTCGATGATCCAGGGCGCCTTCGTCAAGGAGGACCGGCCCAAGGCGATCGGCACGTGGTCGGGTCTGGGAGCGATCGCGGCCGCGGTCGGGCCGCTGCTCGGCGGCGCGCTGGTGCAGTACGCCGACTGGCGGTGGATCTTCCTGATCAACCTGCCGGTCGCCGTGCTGACCGTGGTGATCGCGCAGCGCTGGGTGCCGGAGACCCGCGACACCGGCGCGGCCCCGCACTTCGACGTCGCCGGCGCCGTCCTGGCCGCGCTCGCGCTCGGCGGCACGACGTACGCCCTGATCGAGTGGGGCGGCGTACCCGGTTGGGTGGCCCTGGGGGTGGCCGCGGTCACCGGTGTCCTGTTCGGGCAGCTCGAGCGCCGCAGCGACCACCCGATGCTGCCGCTCGGCATCTTCGCCGACCGCACGTTCAGCGCCGCGAACGCGATGACCTTCGTGGTGTACGCCGCCCTGGGCGCGCTGCTGTTCTTCCTGGTCATCCAGCTGCAGACGGTCTCGGGCTACGGCCCGCTGCAGGCCGGGCTCGCCACGCTGCCGATCACGATCTGCATGGTGCTGCTGGCGGCCAAGGGCGGTGAGCTGGCCGCCCGGATCGGGCCGCGGGTCCCGATGACCGTCGGTCCTCTGGTGATGGCCGCGGGCACGCTGCTGCTGCTCGCGGTCGACGACGAGGTGAACTACTGGCTCGACGTGATGCCGGGGATCACGGTCTTCGGTCTGGGGTTGGCCCTGCTGGTGGCTCCGCTGACCGCCACCGTCCTGGCCGCCGCGCCCGACCAGCACGCCGGCGTGGCCAGCGGGGTCAACAACGCGGTGGCCCGCTCCGGCTCGCTGCTCGCGGTCGCCGCCCTGCCGCTCGCGGTCGGTCTGGGCGGGGCGGAGTACGCCGAGGCGTCGGCGATGGACGCGGCGTACGGCGAGGCGGTGGTGATCTGCGCCTTCCTGCTGGTCGTGGGCGGGATCTTCTCGTGGTTGACGATCCGGAACCCGCTCGGGTGAAATCCGCGGTCATCGCGCGGTCGCTGGGACCGCACACCTACCCTTGGACGGGGAAGGGACTCACATGCGCCTGCGTCGACGATTCGCGGCTGCCGCACTGTCGGCACTGCTGTCGCTGAGCGCTGCCTGCGCGGGATCGTCCGCCACCGAGACCGCCGACCCCGAGCCGTCGAAGGACGGCAGCCGGGGCGTCACCACGGGAGCCGGCGCGGGCGGTGCACCCTCGGCCGCCGCCACCGGTGCGGTCGTGGCCGACCCCGAGCACGCCATCGATCCGCCGGGCAAGCTGACCAAGCACCTGTTGCCGGCGGACATGCTGGTCTACAGCCAGAACCCGCTCAGCCCCGAGATGGTCCGGAAGATCCGCGCACTCAAGGGCGTGGTGAGCGTGGAACCGATGGCGATGGCGCAGGTCGCGATCGAGAACAAGGTCATCAACGTGGCGGCGGTGACGCCCGGCTCCTACCGGCGCTACACACCCGAGGCGAGCGCCAAGCTGCAGGAGGCCTGGGAGCGGATCGCCGGCGGCGAACTCGGCATCCTGCCCGACCTGCGCAAGAAGATCCCCGCCGACGAGGAGGGCTACCTGCGCCTGGGCAACGGGGCCGACGCCCCCCGGGTCCACATCGGCGCCTTCGCCCCCCAGATCCCGCAGGTCGACGCGGTGGTCAACACCGCGTGGATCGAGACGCTGGGCATGAAGCCCGACAACGCGTTGATCGTCTCGACCGGGATCACCTCGCCGCAGTCGGTGCGCAAGCCGATCCAGCAGATCGCCGGCGACGAGGCCTCGGTGCAGATCCTCGGGCCCGACCTCGACATCACCGTGCAGCAGACCGCGTTCCTGGTCGGCAGCGTGGCCGACGCGGTGGGCACCTTCAACTACACCGTCCTCGGCGGTGGCCGGATCGCGCCGGACCCCGCCTGGGTCGCCTCGCACATCGCCACCGCCACCGTGCCGATCCTCGGCCGGGTGACCTGCAACCGGGCGATCTTCCCGCAGCTCACCGCCGCCCTGCGCGAGATCGTGGAGCGTGGACTGGCGGACAAGATCCACCCCAACGAGTACGCCGGCTGCTACTACCCGCGGTTCATCGCGGGTAGCACCAAGCTCTCCAACCACTCCTTCGGCCTCGCCCTGGACCTCAACGTGCCCGGCAACCTGCGCGGCACGGTCGGCCAGATGGACCGGACGGTCGTCTCCATCTTCAAGAAGTGGGGCTTCGCCTGGGGCGGCGACTGGAGCTACACCGACCCGATGCACTTCGAGATGAATGCGTTGATCGACCCGCGCTGATCGGTCCGCGCCGATCGGTCCGGATGGTGGCGCTCAGCGTCTCGCCGGCTGACACGGTTTGGCCGAAGCGCCGCGGCGAGCGGGTGGCGGTGACAGGTTCGAGAGGAATCCCGGCCACCTCTGGTCGGACATGGGGCATGGATGAGGGAGCACTTCATGACCCACGACGACATCGCACGCTCGGGGCGCGCCCACTCCACCGCCGCGTACGTGATCGCGATCCTGGCGCTGGTCCTGTCGATGGCCGGGGCCGCCACCGCTGGGGGCCTGATCACCGGCAAGCAGATCAAGAACAACTCCGTCACGAGCAAGGACATCAAGAACGGCACGCTGCACCTCAAGGACATCAACGGGAAGTCGCGGCCGTTCGCGCCCCCGCCGAAGGGGATGACCATCGTCGGCGGCGGGATCATGCAGGGGATGGCCCCCTCGAACTCGCTCTACCTGCGCAACTACTCGCCGCTGCCGTTCACCACGAAGGTGCCGTTGAGCTACTCCGGCGGCAGGAACATCTACTTCGGTGCGCCCACCACGGTGGCCGCCGGCGGTGAGTCCAACACCAGCAAGTGCTCCGGCTCGGCGACCAACCCGACCGCCGACGTCGGTGTGCTCTGCGTCTACGTGATCGACACGGTGATCAACGTGAACCCCAACGAGACGTACCTGTTCCCGGGAGTGAGCGCGAACTCCGACGGTGCGGAGAGCAACGGCTTCTACGTCGGGTCGAACCTGGGCAACGCCGGCGAGGTCCGGTTGCAGTACGTGTGGGCCTACACGGCACCGTGATCGGGTGAGGGGACCTGGACGGCTAGCCTCGCGTCATGCGCGCCGTCCAGGTCATCACCACCTCAGGTCCCTCCGGCATCGAGCTCCGCGACATCGCGGAGCCGACCCCCGGCCCCGACGACGTCCTGGTGGAGGTGCACCGGGTCGGCATCTCGTTCCCGGACCTGCTGCTGAGCAAGGGCGAGTACCAGCTCAAGCCGGAGCCGCCGTTCACCCTCGGGGTGGACTTCGCCGGCACCGTGATCAGCGGCCCGGGCTTCGAGCCCGGTCAGCGGGTCGCGGGCGTCGGGCCGTACGGCGGTGCCGCGGACCGGGTCGCCAACCCGGCGATGTTCACGTTCGCCCTGCCGGACTCGTTGAGCTTCGATGAGGGTGCGGCGCTGCCGATGAACTACCTGACCGCGCAGTTCGCGCTCGCCGAGCGGGGCGACCTGCGCGAGGGCGAGACCGTGCTGGTGCACGGGGCTGCCGGTGGGGTCGGCACGGCGACCATCCAGGTCGCGAAGGGGTACGGCGCGCGGACGATCGCGGTGGTCAGCTCGGAGGAGAAGGCCGAGATCGCCCGGCAGGCCGGGGCGGACGAGACGGTGCTGGTCGACGGCTTCAAGGAGTCGGTGATGGCGCTGACCGAGGGTCGCGGCGTCGACGTCGTGATGGACGTCGTCGGGGGTGAGGTGTTCGCGGACTCGTTGCGGGTGCTGGGGGCGCAGGGGCGGCTGCTGGTGGTCGGGTTCGCGGCCGGCCAGGGCATCCCCGAGGTCAAGGTCAACCGGTTGCTGCTCAACAACATCGATGTTCGGGGGGTGGGCTGGGGCGCCTACGCGATGATGCGGCCCGGCTACATGCAGGAGCAGTGGCGGGCGCTGGAGCCGATGATGGCCAGCGGGGTGATCCGCCCGCCGGTGGGTGCGTCGTACGCGCTGGAGGAGTTCGGGCAGGCGTTGGTGGACATGGACGAGCGCCGGACGTTGGGGAAGTCGGTCGTGCGGGTGCGTGACTGAGGGGTTGCTGCTGCAGGTTCATCATGGGATGCAGGTCAGCCAACGGTTCCCGGGGCGTACAGAGCAGGGGAAGCGCGGGTTGGTCGTGGGAACCTCGGCCTGGGGCTCGGGAGGTGCGGATCCGGGCGCTGGAGGGCACGTCAGCGAGCTGGGTATGCCGCGTCGGCCGCCTGGTTGGTCTGGATCCGTCCCAGGTGTCGCAGGTTCATCATGGGATGCAGGTCAGCAGTCACTTCCCGGGGCGTACAGAGCAGGGGAAGCGCGGGTTCGGCTGCATACCGTGATGAACCATCACCCCAAAGCATCCAACGTGTGGATCACCAGATCCCCCGCCAGCACCGGCCCGATCGTCTCGAACGCCGCCGCCACGTGCGGGGTCGACATGTGCGCCTCCATGTCCTCGGCGCTGCGCCACGACTCGATCGTCACGAACGTGCCCGGCGTCGAGGTCGACTCGAACGCCTCGTAGGCCAAGCAGCCCTCCTCCTCGCGCAGACTGGCCGCGGCCAGTTCGGCGAGGCCGGCCCGGACGGCCTCCACCGACTCGACGGTGACGGGGATGGTGGCGACGACGCGCAGCGGTGCACTCATCCATCGAACCTACTCGGAACCGCCCCGCCCGTGCTGGGAAGCACGACCTCCCGGCGGCTAGGGTCGGGCGCGTGAGCACTCTCGACGACGCCCGCGAGGGCATGAATCTCGACGTCCGACCGCAGGACGACCTCTTCGGCCACGTGAACGGCCGGTGGCTCGACGAGACGGAGATCCCATCCGACCGTTCCAGCTGGGGCCCGTTCGTGCAGCTGGCCGACGCTGCCGAGGAGCAGGTCCGCCAGATCATCGAGGACCTCGCCGCCACGGTCACCTCCGGCGACGGGACCGAGATCGACGAGGACGCCCGCAAGATCGGCGACCTCTTCGCCTCCTTCATGGACGAGGACGCCGTCAACGCCAAGGGCCTGCGCCCGGTGCGCCCCCTCATCGACGCGGTCGCGAACCTGCGCGACGTACGCGACCTCGCCGCCTTCCTCGGCGAGTTCGAGCGGGTCGGCGGCCACGGCCTCTTCGGCTCCTACGTCGACACCGACGACCGCCAGTCCGACCGCTACCTGCTGCACCTGGTCCAGGGCGGGCTCGGTCTGCCCGACGAGTCCTACTACCGCGAGGACAAGTTCGCCGAGATCCGCGACAAGTACGTCGCCTACTGCACCACCCTGCTCGGCCTCGCCGGCCAGGAGGCGCCCGAGGAGGCCGCGCAGACGGTCCTGCGGATCGACACCCTGCTGGCCCGCGGCCACTGGGAGCGCGCGGAGACCCGCGACGTGCAGAAGACCTACAACCTGATGACCGCCGACGAGCTGAAGCGGGACTGCCCGTCCTTCGACTGGGACGCCTACTTCACCAACCTCGGCGGCAGCGCCGAGACTTTCGCCGAGTCCTGCGTGCGCCAGCCGTCGTACTTCGCGCACCTCTCCTCCGTGCTCGACGAGGTCACCATCGACGAGTGGCGGCCGTGGATGCTCATCCACGTGCTGCGCTCGGCGGCGCCGTACCTGCCCGACGAGTTCGTCCAGGCCAACTTCGACTTCTACGGCCGCACCCTCAACGGCACCCCCGAGCTCCGGGCCCGGTGGAAGCGCGGGGTCGCGCTGGTCGAGGGCGCGATCGGCGAGGCCGTCGGCAAGGAGTACGTCGCGCGGCACTTCCCGCCGACCTCCAAGGCCCTGATGGACGACCTGGTCGCCAACCTGCTGGCGGCGTACCGGGTCTCGATCGCCGAGCTTGACTGGATGACCGAGGAGACCAAGGAGCGGGCCTACGAGAAGCTCGCGACCTTCCGCCCGAAGATCGGCTACCCGGAGAAGTTCCGCGACTACTCCGCCCTCAAGGTCACCCGCGACGACCTGCTCGGCAACGTCGCCGCCGCCTCCGCGTTCGAGACCGACCGCCAGCTCGCCAAGATCGGTTCGCCGGTCGACCGCGACGAGTGGCACATGCTCCCGCAGACCGTGAACGC
This sequence comes from Nocardioides sp., assembly GCF_041600255.1. Classification (GTDB taxonomy): domain Bacteria; phylum Actinomycetota; class Actinomycetes; order Propionibacteriales; family Nocardioidaceae; genus Nocardioides. The sequence goes on from NZ_JBFIKK010000064.1 coordinate 18,395, forward strand.
CTACTACAACCCCGGTACCAACGAGATCTGCTTCCCGGCCGGCATCCTGCAGAAGCCGTTCTTCAGCCCCGACGCCCACCCGGCCGAGAACTACGGCGGCATCGGCGCGGTGATCGGCCACGAGATCGGTCACGGTTTCGACGACCAGGGCGCGCAGTACGACGGCGAGGGCAACCTCAACGACTGGTGGACGCCGGCCGACAAGGCGGCCTTCGAGGTGAAGTCGAAGGCGCTGATCGCGCAGTACGACGGCTTCGAGCCGCGGGCGCTGCCGGGTGAGAAGGTGAACGGCGCTCTGACCGTCGGCGAGAACATCGGCGACCTGGGCGGCCTGACCATCGCCCACCGCGCGTTCGTGATCTCGCAGGGCGGCCAGGCCGACGTCGAGGCCCGC
>NZ_JBFIKK010000065.1:0-18770 GCF_041600255.1 Nocardioides sp.
CGACTGCCCCACCTGACCGCGAGATCCGGTCGTCCGCGCACCGGGACGCCGCACGTAGCCCTTCTTGATCGCCGCTCGCTTGACCAGCCGCTTCAGACGGGTCGGCCACTGACGTCGGGGCGCCTCGCTGTGGCCCCACTCGCCGGCCCGGAACCTGCGCCGGCTCTGCTTCGCGTTCGACGGGCAGCCCGCGCCCGCATCGGAGGCACAGCGGCTCTCGACGGACGCTCGGTCAGGTGCCGGACCGGCGGCGCTCACCGGTGCAGCTCCGGAGGACGCGACCAGCGCGGCGGCGAGCATGACGGACGCGACAGCAGACGACGTGCGGAACGGGCGGAGCTTCGTGGACATCGAGACGACCTTCCCGAGAGGTGGATGATGCCCGGACGCTACGACGCAGTCCGCACCCCTGGCCCCCGTCCTCCACAGGGTCGTCCCACCGGGTGGTTCGACGATCAGTCGTCGTCCACCGTCCTGCTGCTGGACAGTCGCTCCCCGGTCTCCCGGGCGGTCGTGAACAGCTGCTCGTCGTGATCGGGCGCGGCCGCTCGGTGCGCCTCGAGGAGCCGCTCGCTGCGCGCCGTCGGTTGCAGTCTGCTGTCCAGTTCGGTGTCGAAGCCGGTCGAGACCGCACCGTTGGCCCGAGCGTGGCCGACCCGAAGATTCCCCGGTGAGTCGAACGTCTGCTTCATCAGGTCCCGGTACGACGACAGCCGCGTGGCGGGATCGCCGCCCTGCATGACGTCCAGTGTGGTCGTGAGCAGCCCCCGGCGCTCTTCGAGCAGGGCCTCCCCCTGGAGCGGTTCTCCGTCCCGGACCTGTTCGGCGGCGATCGCGCGCGAGTACATCTGCTGGCGACCGACCGCGGCGGCCTGGCCAGCCAGCGACTTCGCGACCGCGGGCCTGTCCATCTCGCCGGCCACCGGAACGCCCGGGAAGTCGCGCCGCGCCTGGGTGAACTGGGCGATCCCGGTGTTCAGCGTGTTCTGCCCGACACCCGAGGCGATCACGTGGTTGATGGAGGCGTTCGAGGCGTTCTCCCCCGTCCTCGCCGCCTCGGCCTCCTGGACCGTCAACCCGCGTCCGGCCGCACGCGCCGCCTCGACGTACGTCGAGTGCTGGGGGTGGTACTGGGTGAGCCGCTCCTTCACCACCGACTTCTTCAGCTCCGGCCCGGAGGCGCCGTAGAGGTGCTGGTGGACCCGACCCATGGCCTCGTCGCCCAGCCCCTCACCGGGGCCGTACTTCACCTGGTCCTTGGGCAGTCGGTGGTTCCCCGTGTCGGGCAGGAGGTACGACGGGCCGGTGCTCCGGGACCGCTTGTTCGGTTGCCCCTGGTCCTCGAGGTCGTCCTCGGCTCCCCGTTTGGGCACCCGGGACCGCGTGTCCGTGCTGAGCCCCGGGAGCGGCGCCACCGCGACCGACGGGGAGGCGGCGGGACGACTCCGCTTGCTGCGCTGCTCCACCAGTTGCTCGAGGTCGTCCTCGGCTCCTCGCTTGCGCGGCCGTCTGCGGGGAGCCGACCCACCGAGCTGCTGCTCGCTCATCCCTCCACGGTAGGAGCCCGCGCCTCCGCCGTCGAGGGGGCGCGAGACAGCGATCCCGGACTGGCGCTCAGGGCTGGATCAGGACCTTGATCGCGCGTCGCTCGTCCATCGCCCGGTAGCCCTCGGCGACCTCGTCGAGAGGCAGGGTCAGGTCGAAGACGAGACCGGGGTTGATGGTGCCGTCCTGGACCAGCTCGAGCAGCTCAGGCAGGTACTGGCGCACCGGCGCCATGCCGCCGGCGAGCCCGACGTTCTTCTGGAACATCTTGCTGATCGGAAGGTCGACGCCGTGCGGTACGCCGACGAAGCCGACCGTGGAGCCGGGTCGGGCGATCGCGAACGCGGTCTTCATCGCCTGGTCGGTGCCGACGCACTCGAGCACGGCGTCGGCCCCCACTCCCCCGGTGAGCTCCATCACTGCGGCGGAGCCTTCCTTGCCGCGCTCGGCGATGATCGACGTCGCCCCGAACTGCCGGGCGATCGCCTGCCGCGGCTCGTGGCGCGACATCGCGATCACCTGCTCGGCACCCATCACGTGGGCCGCGAGGACGCCACAGAGGCCCACGGCGCCGTCGCCGACGACCACGGCCGTGCCGCCGCGTCGTACGCCGGCCGCGACGGCGGCGTGCCAGCCGGTGGCCATCACGTCGGAGAGGGTCAGCAGCGACGGGATCATCGACGCGTCCGGCATCCCGTCGGTCTTGACCAGACTGCCCTCGGCCTGGGTGACCAGCGCGTACTCCGCCTGGCCGCTGAGGGTGAAGCCGCCGTGCACGCAGGCGGACTGCATGCCGGCACGGCAGTGAGCGCAGGTGTTGTCGCTGTGGCAGAACGGGACGATCACGAAGTCACCGGGCTTGAAGGAGACGACCTCGGCGCCCACCTCTTCCACGACTCCCACGCACTCGTGGCCGATGGTGCTGCCGGGCGTGATGTCGTTCTCCCCCCGGTACGGCCACAGGTCCGAGCCACAGATGCAGCCTGCGGTGACTTTGATGACCGCGTCCGTCGGGGCTGTGATCGTCGGGGTGGGAACGTCGGAGACCTGGATCTCGCGGGGGGCATGGATCGTCGTGGCACGCATGGCGCCATCCTGACAGATCATGGAAGCGACACGGAGTCAGAGATGTTGCCTTATCTCATACTTGATATACCGTGATCGCCATGAGTGAGGGTTACAAGGGCCGCATCGGCAATCTGATTCGCGACGCCCGCAAGCACCGGGGTCTCACGCAGCACCAGTTGGCGGAGCTCCTGGCCACCAGCCAGAGTGCCATCAACCGGATCGAGAAGGGCAACCAGAACCTCTCCCTGGAGATGCTGGCCCGGATCGGTGCTGCGTTGGACTCCGAGATCGTGGCGCTCGGCGCCGGGCCCACCCACCTGCGGGTGAGCGGGCCCACCACGCTGTCGGGCGAGATCGACGTCAAGACGTCCAAGAACGCCGGCGTCGCCCTGCTCTGCGCCTCCCTGCTGAACAGCGGTCGCACCACGCTGCGCAAGGTCGCCCGGATCGAGGAGGTCAACCGGCTGCTCGAGGTGCTGGGCAGCATGGGCGTGCAGACCAAGTGGCTCAACACCGACAACGACCTCGAGATCATCCCGCCCAAGAAGCTCGACCTGGACCGGATCGACGAGGATGCCGCGCGCCGTACCCGTTCGGTGATCATGTTCCTGGGCCCGCTCCTGCATCGCCAGGAGACCTTCGACCTGCCGTACGCCGGTGGCTGCAACCTGGGCACCCGCACGGTCGAGCCGCACATGTCGGCCCTGCGTCCGTTCGGCCTCGAGGTCAAGGCCACCGACGGCATGTACCACGCCTCGGTCAACCGGGCCGTCGTCCCGCAGCGCCCGATCGTGCTGACCGAGCGCGGCGACACCGTCACCGAGAACGCGCTGATGGCAGCCGCCCTGCACCCCGGGACGACCGTGATCCGCAACGCCTCCTCCAACTACATGGTCCAGGACCTCTGCTTCTTCCTGCGCAAGCTCGGCGTAAAGATCGACGGCGTCGGGACCACCACGCTCACGGTCACGGGCCGCGAGACCATCGACGTCGACGTCGACTACGCCCCCAGCGAGGACCCGATCGAGGCCATGTCGCTGCTCGCGGCCGCCATCGTGACCAAGTCCGAGATCACCATCCGCCGGGTCCCGATCGAGTTCCTCGAGATCGAGCTCGCGCTGCTCGAGGAGATGGGCTTCCAGTACGACCGGACCGAGGAGTACGACGCACTCAACGGCTGCACGCGTCTGGTCGACCTCACCACCAAGCCGTCCACGCTGCGGGCACCGCTGGACAAGATCCACCCGATGCCGTTCCCCGGCCTCAACATCGACAACCTGCCGTTCTTCGCGGTCATCGCCGCGGTCGCCGAGGGGCAGACCCTGCTGCACGACTGGGTCTACGAGAACCGCGCGATCTACCTCGTCGAGCTCAACAAGCTGGGCGCCCAGGTCAAACTGCTCGACCCCCACCGGGTGATGATCGAGGGCCCGACCAGCCTGTCCGGCACCGAGATCGTCTGTCCCCCGGCGCTGCGCCCGGCGGTCGTGATCCTGCTGGCGATGCTGGCGGCCAAGGGCACCTCGGTGCTCCGCTCGACGTACGTCATCCACCGCGGCTACGAGGAGCTCGCCGAGCGGTTGAACCTGCTCGGCGCCAACATCGAGCCGTTCCGCGACATCTGAGTCGCGGACCCGCCCGGGCCGGTCAGCCCCCGAACAGGGTCTCGACCCACGCCCGCGACGGGGTGCGTGAGCTCGGCGGCGCCTGCATGTCGGCGGTGATCCGCGGCAGCGGCGCCGTGTGCTGACTCGCGTTGCGGTGCCAGTCGTTCTCGGCCTCGATGAGCGAACCGAGATCGGCACGGGAGAGGAAGACGCCGTGCCCTTCGGGGCACCTGCTGACTTCGCCGTCGCCCGCGGACACACCGAGGCTCCGCGTGACCATGTCGGTTCCACATCGAGGACAGGTCAAGGTCGTCATGCTTCGACGCTACCGCTCCCCCGCCGCCGGCACGAGGGCCCGCGCCGAACCGAGGCCCGTTGGATTGCAGCCGGTCGGGACCGGCGTCAGGCAATACTGACCCGGTGACCTCTCCACGGACCGGTGTGCCCTACCTCGACGAGGTGCTGAGCCAACCGGGCGCCGTGCTGGCCTTCGCCCACCGCGGCGGGGCGCTCCACCCCGAGATCCCCGGGCTGGAGAACACGATGGCGGCGTTCGCGCATGCGGTGGCGCAGGGCTACCGCTACCTGGAGACCGACGTGCACGCCACCCGTGACGGCGTCCTGCTCGCCTTCCACGACGCGGCCCTGGATCGGGTCACCGACCGCAAGGGCGCGATCGCCGATCTGACCCACGCCGAGGTCGCTCGCGCCCTGATCGGCGGAACCGAGCCCGTTCCGACCCTGGAGCAGCTCTTCGAGTCCTTCCCGCAGGCCCGGTTCAACATCGACGTGAAGTCCGAGCTGGCGGTGCACCGTCTCGCCGACTTCCTGGCCGCCCGGACCGACCACGACCGGGTGATGGTGGGCTCGTTCTCGCGTCGCCGGCTCGCCACCTTCCGCAGGCTGACGGGTGGGCAGATCCCGACATCGGCCCATCCACTCGAGGTGGCGGCCTTCCGGCTGCTGCCCAGCGGTCGCCTGGCCGACCTCGTCACCCGCGGTCGGGTCAGCGCGCTCCAGGTGCCGCACCGCCGCGGGCGGCTGGTGGTCGTCACCGCCGGCCTCGTACGCCGTGCGCACGCCGCCGGCAAGCACGTCCACGTCTGGACCGTCGACGACCCCGAGGAGATGGACGAGCTCCTCGCCAAGGACGTCGACGGACTGATCACCGACCGCACCGATCTGCTCAAGGAGTTCCTCGTGCAGCGCGGTTGCTGGCTCGACCACGGGAGGAACGCGTCATGAGCACATCCGGGCCCCGGCCGATCGCCGACCTGACCCGGCTCGCGCGCGTCAAGGAGCAGCGAGCCTGGTACTTCTACGACTGGGCGAACAGCGCCTTCGCCACCACCGTGGCGGGTGTCCTGTTCGCGCCGTACCTGATCGCGATCGCCGAGGAGGCGGCGGTCGACGACCGGATCTCGGTGCTGGGGCTCTCGGTGGCGCCCGGCGCGCTGCCGTCGTTCGTGATCACCGCCTCGACCGTGATCTCCGCCGTCCTGCTGCCCCTGCTGGGTGCCGTGGCCGACCGCACCGAGAAGAAGAAGCAGTTGCTCGCCGGGTTCGCCTGGGTGGGTTCCGCCTTCGCGGCGCTGCTCTTCTTCGTCACCGGGGACAACTGGCAGCTCGGCGCGGTCAGCTTCATCGTCGCCAACCTCTGCTTCGGTGCCTCGGCCGTCTTCAACGACGCGATCCTGTGCCTGATCTCCGACGAGGAGGAACGCGACCAGGTCTCCTCCCGGGGGTGGGCCCTCGGCTACGCCGGCGGGGGGTTGTTGCTGGCGCTGAACTTCGTCCTGGTCAGCTTCCACGAGTCCTTCGGCCTGACCGAGGCGATGGCCGTGCGGATCAGCATGCTGTCCGCCGCCCTGTGGTGGGCCGGCTTCACGATCATCCCGTTCCGAGGCCTGCGCAACCACCCGACGGCCCACGTGGAGCCCACCGAGGGCAACGTGCTCGCCCGGAGCTTCGGCCAGCTGTGGGCGACACTGCGCGACATCCGCCAGTACCCGGTCGCCCTGACGTTCCTGGTGGCCTACCTGTTCTTCAACGACGGCATCCAGACGGTGATCGCCTCGGCCTCGATCTACGGCGTCGAGGAGCTCGGCTTCTCCACCGGCACCGTGCTGGCCACCTATCTGCTCGTCCAGGCAGTCGCCGTCGCCGGTGCGCTGGGCTTCGGTCGGGCGGCGGCCCGGTACGGCGCGAAGCGGGTGATCCTGGCCGGCCTGACCGGCTGGATGGTCATCGTGACAGCGGCGCTGTTCCTGCCGGCCGGCGCGATCGTGCCGTTCCTGGTGCTCGGATCGGGGATCGGGATCGTCCTCGGGGGCACCCAGGCGCTCTCCCGGTCGTACTTCTCGCTGCTGATCCCCCGCGGCAAGGAGGCCGAGTACTTCAGCTTCTACCACGCGATGGAGCGCGGTACGTCGTGGCTGGGCACCCTGGTGTTCGGTCTGGTCTTCCAGTTCACCGGCTCCTACCGGCCGGCGATCTTCGCCCTGATCGGGTTCTTCGTCATCGGCGGTGCCCTGCTGATGAAGGTGGACACCCGGCGCGGGATCGAGGACGCTGGCAACGAGGTGCCCGAGGTGCTCTAGGGAGCGAGACCGGCCGAGATTGTCGGAATCTTTCCCGCCCCACTACCGTTGAGAAGGTTGAGGCAAGGGCCGTTCGGGTAGAACGCCCACACGTGTGGAGCCGTCGGCTCCGTCGTCTCAGGTCATGTCAACGGGGGAAACAGAACCAGTCTGGAGGTGGCTCATGGCAGAGCGCACGCTACGTGGCGCCCGGCTCGGGGGCCAGAGTTTCGAGGACGAACGCGGTATCGAGTTCGCTGCCCGTCAGCAGGTCGGCTATCGCTGCAAGCTCGGTCACGAGTTCGAGATCACGATGTCGGTCGAGGCCGACGTCCCGGCCCTGTGGGAGTGCCCGCGCTGTGGCGCCGAGGGGCTCAGCATCTCGGGGCTCGTCCCCGAGGTGAAGAACGAGAAGCCCGCCCGCACCCACTGGGACATGCTCCTCGAGCGTCGCTCCGAGAAGGAGCTCGAGGACATCCTCAAGGAGCGGCTCGAGCTGCTCCGCGGCGGCGAGATCGGTCCGGCGCACCTGCACCGGGCCAACGCCCGCAAGCGCAAGGCAACTGCCTGACGCACGTCGTACCCCTCGACGAGGGTTGCGTCACTCGTCGATGACCTCGCCCCGGACCACGGAATCCTCGGATCCAGGTCCGGGGCGAGTCACGTTCAGGACCACCAGACGTCGGCTCACCACGGTCGTGAGCAGGCGCCGTGCCACCGGCCGGGTGACCGGCAGGATCAGGGCGATCCCCACGGCGTCGGTGACGAACCCGGGGGTGAGCATCAGGGTGCCGCCGATCAGGATCAGGGCACCGTCGGCGATCTCGCGGGCCGGCATCCGACCCGTCTGCAGGGCCCCGCTCAGCTCGCGCCAGGCACGAGCCCCCTCGCGCTTGACCAACCAGGCACCGATCACGCTGTCCAGGACCAGCAGAACGATCGTCCACCAGGCACCGATCACCTGACCCACCTGGATCAGCACGAAGATCTCAGCCAGGGGCACCACCACGAAGGCGATCAGCAACATCCACAGGACGCTCCCGCGTCGTCGGCTCATACGTGGGCCTCCTTGCGGCCGCGCGCGCGGCCGATTCGCTCGCGAACTCCCCAGGACGTGATCCGCTTCAGCGACTCGAGCGCCACGTCCCGGCTCATCTTGGACTCCCCCGCGACCCGCTCGACGAACTGGATCGGCACCTCCCGGACTCGCAGACCGGCCGCGAGGACCCTCGCCACGAGATCGGTCTGGAAGACGTAGCCGGTGGAGACGACGTCGGCCAGGTCGATCTGCTCCAGCGTGCTGCGCCGGAAGAGCCGGTAGCCGGCCGTGGCGTCGCGGACCTGGATCCCCAGCAGCAGCCGGACGTAGAGGTTGCCGCCGCGCGAGAGCAGCTCGCGCGTGAACGGCCAGTTCACCACCGACCCGCCCGGCACCCAGCGCGAGCCGATCACCAGATCGGCGTCGGTGAGCGCGTCGAGGAGCCGGTGCAGCTGCTCGGGCTGGTGGGAGCCGTCAGCGTCCATCTCGCCGATCACGTCGTACCCGGCGTCGAGGGCGTACCGGAAGCCGGCGAGGTACGCCGCCCCGAGACCCTCCTTGGCCGTGCGGTGCAGCACGGACACCGCCGGGTCCCGGGCGGCCAGGTCGTCGGCGATCATGCCGGTACCGTCCGGGGAGCCGTCGTCGACGACGAGGACGTCCACGTCCGGATGCGCGGCGCGCAGACGCCCGACCACCCAGGCGAGGTTGTCCGCCTCGTTGTAGGTCGGGATGACCACCACGACGCGCCCCGGGCCACTGCTGTTCACGGCGCCGCCTTCAGAGCTCGGAATGGGCCTCGACGCGACGTGCCTGCACGCCGGCGTCCTGCGGCCGTTGCTGCCCTCGACGATACGGGACGAGGCCCAGCACGATGAGCAGGGCCGTCAGGGCCACGCTGGCCCGGCCCCACCACTGGCCGAGCCGGACCGAGGGGGGGACGTCGTCGGTCAGCGGCACCCGCTCGAGCAGGACCTGCTGGGTCCGGATGTCAGCCCGGTCCAGGACCCGGCCGTCGGGCGCGATGATCCCGGAGACGCCGTTGGTGGCCGCGACCACGACGGTCCGGCCGGTCTCGACCGCGCGTACCCGGCTGATCGCGAACTGCTGGTCGATCTGGTCGGTGTGGATGAACAGGGCGTTGCTGGTCTGCACGGCCAGCATCTGCGCGCCGTGCGAGATCTGGGTGTAGATCCCGTCGTCATAGGCGACGTCGAAGCAGATCGTGTTCGCGACGGCGATCCCGGCGATGTCCAGCGGCGTACGCCGGGTGCCGCTCATCATGTCGCGCGGGATCAGCGCGAGTCGGCCGAACGTGCCGGCGAAGACACTGCGGAACGGGATGTACTCGCCGTACGGCACCGGATGCCACTTGGTGAACCGGTCCCCCGCGCCGACCCCGGGCTGCCAGACGATGCCCTGGTTGAGCACGTGGCGGGGACCCGCGTCGACGATGGCGCCGACCAGGATCGGGACGCCCACCGCCTGCGAGGCAGCTTCGATCCCGCGGTTGGTCTCGCTGTCGGCGAACGGGTCCACCGCCGTGGAGTTCTCCGGCCACACCACGAAGTCGGGACGCGGGGATCGTCCGGCGGCCACGTCGTCGGCGAGCTCGATCGTGGCCTGCACATGGTTCGCGGTCACCTGCCGGAAGTCGAGCAGGATGTCGCTGCCGTCTCCCGGGACGTCGCCCTGGACCGCTGCCACCGTGACCTGCTCGGTCGGGCTGGACCGGTAGGGCACCAGTGCGGGCAGCAGGGTCACCGCGACGACCCCGGTGAGGGCGAGCGAGGCCACCAGGCGGTGTCGTCCATGCGTGACCACGAGCGCAGCCAGCAGTACGCCGGCGAGGGCGAGCAGGAAGGAGACCCCGGTGGCACCGGCGTACGGGAGGGCGGGCGCGACCGGTGAGTCGATGGTGGCGAAGGCCAGCCGCCCCCAGGGCATCCCGCTGAAGGGCCAGCTGCTCCGGATCGTCTCCATGGCCACCCAGGCGAGGGCGATCGTGACCGGCCACCAGCGGCGCCGGCCGAAGGCTGCCGCCACCGCACCGAGCACCCCGTAGAAGAGGGCCTCCACCGAGGCCAGCGCGAGCCAGGCGTCGGTGCCGACGGCGCGCATCCAGTAGATGAGGGTGAAGTAGAACCCGATGCCGAAGACCAGTCCCACCACTGCCCCGCGCAGGACGGGAAGACCCCGGGTGGTCAGCGTGAAACCGGCCAGGGCAACGGGGACGAGGAACCACAGGGCGAGAGGCTCGAAGGCCAGCGCGAGGGAGACACCGGCGGCGAGCGCCAGGAGCATCCGGAGCAGCACGGCTCAACGGTAGCGAAGGGTCCTGCCCGGCGAGGCGGCACGGGCGCAGTTGCGGAGGCAGATGCAGAGCTCCGGAAGGACCCCGCACCCTTCGGACCAGTCCGAGAACGACCGGCTGCCGAGGGCGGACTGTTGTCTAGGGGCGACGCGGTCCTTCCGTATCCGGCCTCGCGGAGCGGACCAACCTCCGCGAACCAGGTCGGACGAGTGAATGGCACCCCACTCTCCGGACCCGATCACTCGGACGTCGACCCGCCTGCCACGATCTGCATGGACGGACGGGACACCTTGGATCGGACGAGGTCGGACTGTCAACACCCTGTTCACCTGCGGGTTTATCCAAAACCGCAGGTCAGCGCCGGGGCCCCCGGGAAAAGATCACCCGAAGGAACCAGGCGCACCACCACGTGTCTAGAGCGCCCGGGCCAGACCGTGGGCGGCGGGAGTGGTCATCCCGGTACGACGACCGTGCCGGTGGCCGTGGTCGCCACGACCGCCGGCTCGAGCATGGTCGCTGCCCCGGGGGCCTCGGGGGTCGCCGCGCCGCGGGCCACCACGAGGACCTGGAACTCCATCACCCGGGACCGGGTGCCCACGCGGACCAGTTCGGCGCTGATCTCGAGCACGTCCCCGGCCCGCACCGGAGCCCGGAACTGGATGTCGGAGTAGGAGGCGAAGAGCCCCTCGTCGCCGTCGGTGAGGATGCAGAGCTCGGTGGCGACGTCGCCGAACAGACCGAGGCTGTAGGCCCCGTCGACGAGGTTCCCTGCGTAGTGGGCGTGGGAGTAGGGCACGTAGCGACGGTGGACGACGCGGGTGCCGACGGTTGCCGTCATGCGACTGCCTCTCGGTGGGTGATCCGGTGCACGAGGAAGCTGGCGACCTCGCCGGGGGTGGTGCCGCGACTGAAGACCCGGTCGACCCCGAGCTCGGCGGCCATCGACTCGTCGAAGCGCGGTCCGCCCACGACCAGCAGCGGTCGACGGGCGGAGGGGTAGGACTCTCGGAAGGCGGCCGACATCTCGCGGGTGTTGAGCAGGTGGGCGTCGCGCTGGGTGACCACCTGGGAGACCAGGACAGCGTCGGCCTTCTCCGCGCGGGCACGGTCGACGAGCTGCGGCACGGAGACCTGGGCGCCGAGGTTCACCACCTTGACCTCGCGGTAGTACTCCAGGCCCTTCTCGCCGGCGAAGCCCTTGATGTTCAGGATCGCGTCGATGCCGACGGTGTGGGCATCGGTGCCGATGCAGGCGCCGACCACCACCAGGCGCCGCCGCAGGCTGCGCTTGATCGCCGCGTTCGCCTCCTTGGGCGTCAGCAACGGGTAGTCGCGTTCCACGACCTCCACCTTGCTGGGATCCACGAGGTGGTTCACCCGGCCGTAGACCACGAAGAAGGTGAAGTCGGGCCCCATCGGCTTGGCGTGCACGACGAGCGCGGGGTCCATCCCCATCTTGTTGGCCAGCTGGGCGGCGGCGCCTTCAGCCACCTTGGAGTGCGGCATGGGCAGCGTGAAGCTGAGCTGCACCATGCCGTCGCCGGTGGTGTCGCCGTACGGGCGGATGATCGAGCCGGGCTCGGCGGTGGCCGTCACTTCTCCTCCAGGATCTCGGTGGCGGGGTTGAGGTAGGACGGGGACTTCTCGGCCACCCCGTCGAGGCCGCGACCGGCGTCCGCCGGTCGCTTCATCAGCCCGAAGGTGCCGTCGGCGATGGCATCGAGGAGGCCGTTCTCGTGCTCGAGGATCTGCTCCAGCAGCTCGATCGACTCGGCCAGCACCTGCCGGGCACGGGTGGCGATGAACCCGTCGGGGGTGGGTCGGAAGTCCTCGTGCAGGTTGCCGGCCGCGTTCATCACGTACCGCACGTTCTGCAGGGCGAGGTCGCGGTCCGAGATCCACGGTGTCACCACCGCCTCGGTCATCATCCCGACCAGCAGGATCCCCTGACCGGTCATCGCGCCCACCAGGTTGAAGAAACCGTCGAGCAGGTAGCCGCGGAAGACGTCGCCGGTCATGTGCCGGGTCGGTGGCATCCACTTCAGCGGCGCCTTCGGGAAGAGCTCCCGGGCCAGCAGCGCATGGGCCAGCTCCATCCGGAAGGAGTCGGGCACGTCGGGATCGATCTCGAAGGCGTGCCCCAGCCCGAGCTGCCAGTCCTCGAGCCCGGCCTCCTTCGCGAAGTACTCGTTGAGGAGCTGGCTCGTGGTGACCGTGTGCGCGGCCTCGACGGCGTCCGCGGTGGTCAGGTAGTTGTCCTCGCCGGTGTTGATGATGATGCCGGCGCGGGCGTGCACCTGACGGCTGAACCGCTGGTCGACGAAGGTGCGGATCGGGTTGATGTCGCGGAAGAGGATCCCGTACATCGAGTCGTTGAGCATCATGTCGAGACGCTCCATGCCCGCCAGCGCGGCGATCTCCGGCATGCACAGCCCGGAGGCGTAGTTGGTCAGCCGGATGTAGCGGCCGAGCTCCTTGCCGGTCTCGTCGAGCGCCGCACGCATCAGGCGGAAGTTCTCCTGGGTCGCGTAGGTGCCGGCAAACCCCTCGCGCGTGGCGCCCTCGGGCACGAAGTCGAGCAGGCTCTGCCCGGTGGAGCGGATCACCGCGATCACGTCGGCACCGGCGCGGGCCGCCGCCTGGGCCTGCGGAATGTCCTCGTAGATGTCGCCGGTCGCGACGATCAGGTAGATCCACGGCTGGCGGGGGGCGTCACCGATCCGCTTGATCAGACGGTCCCGCTCCGCGCGACGCCGGTCGATCAGCTTGATCCCCGCGCCCACCTGCTTGCGTGCGGCTGCGGCGGCCCGGGTGGCGTCGCGACCCTCGGGCAGTCGGAAGCGGATGGACCCCGCGGAGGCCTTCTGCGCGAGGGTGGCCAGGTCCTCCGCCTCGCCGCGGACCAGGGCGTCCCAGACCGGCAGCGCCACACCGTGGCTCAGCCCCCCGTCCTGATCGAGGTCGGCGCGGACCACGTCGAGGAGGCGGTTCACCCAGGGCGTGCCCTCGGCGTCGGCGCCCTGGAGGCCGGCCAGCCGCAGCGTGGCTCGCTCCACCGCCACCGTGGTGTGCTGGGTGGCCAGGGAGACGATCGGCTTGCCGGCCTTGCGGGCCAGCGCGCGGGCCTGCCGGACGGTGGCGGGGTCGAGGTCGAGCTTGCCCCGGGGGGTGCGGGTGCTCATGCGGGGGTCTCCAGTCGGGACTCGAAGAGACGGCGGACACCGGCGTTCTCACGCAGGAGGTCGAGGGCGTACGCCGCGTGGCCGGGGACGTAGCCGTTCCCGACGAGCATCGTGACGTCGGCGGCCAGGCCCTCGGCGCCGAGGGCGGCAGCCGAGAACGAGGTGGCCATCGAGAAGAAGATCACCGTGCCGCGATCGGCCGTGCTGAGCACGGCGCCGCCCTCACAGCCGGGAACGTCGACACAGACGACCGTGACGTCCACCGGGCCGCCGGTGGCCACGACCGCGTCGCGCAGCGCGATCGGGTCCCGGGCGTCGGCCACCACCACGTGGTCGGCCAGGCCGGCGTCGCGCAGTAGCGCGGCCTCGCGCTCGTGCGGTACGACCCCGACGATCCGCGCGGCACCCGAGCGCCGGGCGGCCGCGAGGCTCAGTGAGCCCGACTTGCCGCCGCCGCCGATCACGGCCACCGAGGGTGCGTCGTACTGCTCGACGACGCGGGAGGTCAACGCCGGAGCGCCACAGACGTCCATCACCGAGAGGCTCAGGTCGGTGGGCAGGTCGTCGGGCAGGACGGCTGCGATCGAGCGGCCGAAGAGGACGGCGTACCCGTCGCAGGGCACCTGCTCGCTGGTCGCGTCCCAGCCGGCCAGGGCGTCCTCGATCACCAGTGGGGTCAGCGTCAGCGACACGAGCGTGGCGACCCGGTCCCCCGGGGTCAGGCCGAGGCGGGAGTCGGGGCCGACCTCCTCGACCGTGCCGACGAGCATGCCGCCCGAGCCGGTCTCGGGGTTCTGCATCTTCCCGCGGGTGGCGACGATGTCGAGCACCTCGGCCCGCAGGGCGTCACGGTCGACGCCGTTCGGGCCGGTGTGCGTGCGCTCCAGCTGGCGGAAGGAGGCAGCGTCGAGGTTCAGCTTCTGCACGCGGATCCGGACCTCGTCGGACCAGAGCTCGCGCCGGGTGTCGAGGCGCTGGGCCGCCTGGGGCAGGACGACGACGTCGTCGAGCACCCGGTGCAGGCCGGTCGGGTCGCTGGCGCGGGCGAACATGACGGATAATCCTCCGGTGGTGACAGTGTGTAACCGTAAGATATACGGCGCGGTATTGGACGAACAGAACGTTCTCCTCGTACTCTGACATGCGTGGCGCAGCCCACACAACTGAACGCGCCGCCGCGCACCCACCTCCGCCACCCGGGAGAAGACATGAGCATCGAGACCGCGATCGGTCTGGAGACCGACCAGCCCTACCCCTACCGCCGTACCGAGCTCGTCGAGCCCGACTGGACCCGCTTCCCGGGCTGGAAGGACGTGACCGCCGAGGAGTGGGCCTCGGTGCAGTGGCAGCGCGCGCACTGCGTGAAGAACGTCAAGCAGCTGCGCGAGCTGCTCGGCGACCTGGTCGACGAGCGCTTCTACGCCGACCTCGAACGGGACCAGGCCGAGCGGGCCACCATGTCCATGCTGGTGCCGCCGCAGATGATGAACACGATGATGCCGCGGGAGACCCCGGCCGGGCCCGGGTCGTTGACGGAGGCGTTCTACGCCGACCCGATCCGGCACTACATGCTGCCGGTCTTCTCGGACCGGCGTACCGACTGGCCCTCGCACCCGCACGCCACCCGCGACTCCCTGCACGAGCACGACATGTGGGTGGCCGAGGGGCTCACCCACCGCTACCCCACCAAGGTGCTGGCCGAACTGCTGCCGACGTGCCCGCAGTACTGCGGGCACTGCACCCGGATGGACCTGGTCGGCAACTCCACGCCCGTGATCGAGAAGCTGAAGTTCACCGGCAAGCCCGTGGACCGGCTGGGCGACATGATGGACTACCTGCGCCGTACGCCGTCCGTGCGTGACGTCGTGGTCTCCGGCGGCGACGTGGCGAACATGCCGTGGCCGCGGCTCGAGGACTTCCTGACCCGGCTGCTGGAGATCGAGAACATCCGCGACATCCGGCTGGCCACCAAGGCCCTGGTGGGACTCCCCCAGCACTGGCTCCAGGACGACGTACGCGCCGGGATGACCCGGGTGGCCACTCTGGCGCGATCGCGGGGGGTCTCCTTGGCGATTCACACGCACGCCAACCACGCGAACTCGGTGACGCCGCTGGTGGCGGAGGCGACGCGGGCGATGCTGGAGGCCGGGGTCCGCGACGTCCGCAACCAGGGCGTGCTGCTCAACGGCGTCAACGCCGACCCGCACGCCCTGCTCGACCTGTGCTTCGGCCTGCTCGACGGGGCGCAGATCATGCCCTACTACTTCTACATGTGCGACATGATCCCGTACTCGGAGCACTGGCGGGTCTCGGTCGCCGACGCGCAGCGGCTGCAGCACCACATCATGGGCTACCTGCCCGGGTTCGCGACGCCGCGGATCGTCTGCGACGTGCCGTTCGTGGGCAAGCGGTGGGTGCACCAGCTCGCGGAGTACGACACCGTGCGCGGGATCTCGGGCTGGACGAAGAACTACCGGACCTCGATCGAGGCCGGCGAGGTCGAGGTGCTCAGCAAGACCTACCAGTACTACGACCCGATCCACACGCTCCCGGCCGAGGGCCAGGCGTGGTGGGCCGAGCACGGCAAGCTCGACGAGTCGGCCCTGAAGGCGGCCGAGATGGCCGAGGCGTCGCGGCGTACGGCTGCCCTCCAGGCGTACTGAGGGCCCTGCAGGGATCCCCGGAGATCCGGGGATCCCTGCGCTTCCCGGCCATTGCATTGCCCTGGAAGCGCCAGGAAACCTCCAGAAGCTGATCCAGGAACCGACCTTCCACAGTTTCGGACCACCGAGCAGCATGCACCCGAGGGAGCGGGCAGCCTCTGCTGCGTGACCGAACCTCTGATTGACCCCCGCCCCGGCGAGTCCGTCTTCCTGCGGCGTGATGCGCTGGCCGAGGGGTACGACGATCGCGCCATCGCCCGGATGGTGCGCACGGGGGCCTGGCATCGGATCCGTCGGGGTGCCTATGTGCCTGCCGAGCTGTGGCGCGGCGCAGACACCATGACGCAGCACGAGCTGCTGGCGCACGCCGTACACCGCCAAGCGCAGGCCGAGGTGGCCCTCTCGCACGTCTCCGCACTCTGGGCCTACGGAGCCCCGGACTGGGGTGTCGACCTGAGCACCGTCCATCTCACCCGACTCGACGGTCGCGGTGGGCGACGCGAGGCCGGCGTCTGCCAGCACGTCGGACACCTCGTTCCCGATGACCTCGTCCGGTTCGGCACGGTGCTGATCACCAGCCCGACGCGCACCGCGCTCGATGCCAGCACCGTGCTCGGGACCGAGGCCGCCCTGGTGGTGATGGACCACTTCCTGCATCGCGGTCTGACGACGCGAGAACTCCTCGCCGAGCGTTACGCGTCGATGACCGGTTGGCCCTTCACCCTCAAGACCGACCTGGTGCTCCGGCTGGCAGACGGTCGCTCCGAGTCCCCGGGCGAGACACGTACTCGCTATCTCTGCTGGCGTCAGAGTCTGCCGAAGCCTGAGCTCCAGTATCCGATCACCGATGAGTTCGGGCGCGTGGTGGCAGTGGCGGACTGCGCCTGGCCAGGACATGGGGCGTTTCTCGAGTTCGACGGCCGGGTGAAGTACGAACGCCTGCTGCGGCCGGGCGAGTCGCCGTCCGAGGTCGTGGTGCGGGAGAAGCGGCGTGAGGAACGAATTCGCGAGCTCACCGGGTGGCGGTGCATCCGCTTGATGTGGTCCGATCTGGAGCATCCGGCCCGAACCGCAGAGCGGATCCGGCGGGTGCTGGCCGCGGGATCGCCCCTCTGAGGCGTTCGGCCTACCCAGCTCTTCCTACGCTTCTCGGGCGTTGCAACCCGTGTGAAGCGCCAGGATCCCCGGAGATCCGGGGATCCCGACATCCCCAGCGGCAGCGAGGGTGGGGGTCAGGTGACGGGACGGTTCTCGTACGGCGTGCTCATCACGATCGTCGTCCGGGTCGACACATTCGCGGCTGCCCGGATCCGGGCCAGCAGGTCCTCGAGGTCGCCGGGCGTGCCGACGCGCACCTTCAGGATGTACGACTCGTCCCCGGCCACCGACCAGCAGGACTCGATCTCCCGGATCCCGCGCAGCCGCTCGGGCGAGTCGTCGGGCTGGGAGGGGTCGATCGGTCGGATCGAGATGAACGCCGCCAACGGCAGACCGATCCCGTCGTGGTTGATCGTGGCGCCGTACCCGGTGATCAGCCCCCGTTGCTCGAGGCGCTTCACCCGCTGATGGACCGCGGACGTGGACAGGCCGGTCGCCTTGCCCAGGTCGGTGAACGACATCCGACCGTCGGCGGCGAGCAGCTCTAGGATCTGGCGGTCGGTGGCTTCGAGATCGGTCGCGGTCACGGCCCACACCTTAGTGGCGCGTCGTGACAGGATGCCGCACGTGACCGACACCAAGCCTGACCGCCTGATGCTGCTGGACACCGCTTCGATGTACTTCCGGGCCTTCTACGGGGTGCCGGAGATCGCCGGACCCGACGGCACCCCCGTCAACGCGGTCCGCGGTCTGCTGGACTTCATCTCCCGGCTCGTCGCCGACTACCGGCCCACCGACCTGGTCTGCTGCTGGGACAACGACTGGCGCCCGCAGTGGCGGGTCGACCTGATCCCCTCCTACAAGGCGCACCGCGTGGTCGAGGAGGTGGCCGGCTCCGACCCCGACGTGGAGGAGGTCCCGGACCCGCTCGAGGTGCAGATCCCGATCATCCTCGATGTCCTGCAGGCCTTCGGGATCAGCGTGGTGGGGGCGGACGGCTACGAGGCCGACGACGTGATCGGCACGTTGGCCACCGACGCCGGTCGACCGGTGGACATCGTCACCGGCGACCGCGACCTCTTCCAGCTCGTCGACGACGAGGCCGAGGTCCGGGTGCTCTACATCGCCCGAGGCGTCGGCAACCACGAGCGGGTCACCAACGACTGGGTCCGCAACAAGTACGACGTGGACGCCCACCAGTACGCCGACTTCGCCACCATGCGCGGCGACACCTCCGACGGCCTGCCCGGTGTCCCCGGGGTGGGTGAGAAGACGGCCGCGACGCTGCTCAAACGGTTCGGCGACATCCCGGGTATCCTGGCGGCGGCCCACGACCCGGGGTCCGACCTGGCTAACGGCCCTCGCAACAAGATCAAGTCCGCGGCCGACTACCTCGCCGTCGCGCCCCAGGTCACCGCGGTGGCGCGCACCCTCGATCTCGGCTCCCCCAGCACTGCACTCCCCCGCTCGGCACGCAACGAGGACGAACTCGCCCGACTGGCCGAGCAGTGGGGGTTGGAGAGCCCGGTACAGCGGCTGCGAGCCGTCCTGCACGGCTGAGCCCGCCCCGCCCTGCCTCCCGTCCCGGCCGCACCCGAACAGGCGCCGCCGGCCGAAAAGGCGATCCAATCAATCCAGCTGGATCCCGCGGGCACGCCCCTGCGCCTCCGTCTTC
>NZ_JBFIKK010000066.1:0-18698 GCF_041600255.1 Nocardioides sp.
CGATCGGCACGGTCTGCGCGTGTTGGTGCCAGTCCACCTCACCGCGCGGTCGTGGGCCGGGCCGTCCGTAGTCACCGGCCAGGGGGACCGTGCGCCACGGCGGGTTCGTCGAGGTCATGGACGCTCCTCTCATGGGCGGAAGGTAGCAGTCGCGCCGCCCACGGAGTTCGCTGAAGATGCCGCAGCCGGGCGTAGCCTGCCAACCATGACTCGGGTCGAACGCTGGGAACGACGTGCTGAAGTTCCACTTCTCCTCCTCGCAGTCGCCTTTCTGGTGGCGTACGCCTGGCCCGTCCTCGACCCCCGGCTTCCAGCAGATCTCGCGACGATGCTGCAGGTCGCCGGCTGGTCGGTATGGGTGGCGTTCGCAGTCGACTTTCTGGTGCGGATCGTGCTCGCCGACACTCGATGGTCCTACGTGCGATCCCATTGGTACGACCTCGCGCTGATCGTCCTGCCAATGCTTCGACCACTACGCCTGCTGAGACTCCTGGCGCTGGCTCGCATCTTGAACCGGTCAGCGACCTCCTCCCTGGTCGGGCGGGTCAGCACCTACGTCCTGGGCGCCGCTCTCATGTCCGCCGTGCTCGCGGCGATCGCAGTTCTGGACGTCGAGCAGGACGCCGCCGGCGCCAACATCACGACGTTTGGCGACGCGCTCTGGTGGTCTGCGACCACGGTCACGACCGTGGGCTACGGCGACCGGTTCCCCGTGACCGCTGCTGGCCGACTCATCGCGGTGGCTTTGATGGTGGTGGGCATCGCGACGGTCGGAGCCGTCATCGCCAGCATCACCGGATGGATGGTGGCACAGGTCGACACCGAAGCCTCAAGAGAGCCGAATAAGTCCCAGCGAGCGGAATGAAGCCGTTGGGAGGAGCGACGAACCAGGAAAGAACGGATCATCCTGCGACCAAAGGAACCGCAGAACTAAGGTTCTTGGACGCAATCCCCCGCTCTCGGGGGGCTCCACGATGGCTGACGAAACCTGGCACGAGGCTCGACTCATTCCCACATCCGGCATTTAAGGTTCAGAGGAGCAAGAGCGGCGCGTAACCTCTGCGGTACTGGCCGTGATGAGCGTCGTCAAGTAATTCAGCAAGGCCGTGCTTGCGCCACTGGGCTCGATCTCTGGCACCGGGGAAACGTTCATCGAAGTGCCGTTCATGCTCGGCGACAAGCGCTGCTACCCCGACGGCCTCATCCGTGTCTCTCGTGGCGTGCGTTCTTGGACCGCCTTGGTTGAGGCGAAGACGGGTAAGAACGATCCACAACCGATGTCGTACGGGACACATCGAACCACTCATGAGGTTTGCACCATGAAGCTCAAGTCGACCGCGTTGCTCCAGGAGCAACGCGTCTTCGAGCACGGTTTCTAGCGCAGCGTTGTCCACTGCGGCCCGTTCAACTCCGTGCGCGTTCATCAAGGCGCGGCTGGTTGGGAGGCGCCGCCGAAGGCTGCGACGCGAGACCGTGCGTCGGCGGGCGGCGGTGGTGTCGAGAGATCTGGAGACGGCACTCAGGAGGGCCAGGGAGCAGCGGGCTGAGCTGCGCGCGGCGAGGGTTGGCGGGCAAATCCAGCCCGGTTAGTCCCTCGTTAGTCCCTCGCCTCTCATTTGAACATAGACCGTGACCTATCCCCGCAGGTCAGATTTGTAGGGCGGGTGGGGCTCGAACCCACGACCCAAGGATTATGAGTCCTCTGCTCTAACCGACTGAGCTACCGCCCCTCGGGGTCACCCCCGCGGCGCAGAGCCTAGTCGGAGCCCGGGCCGACAACGGTTCCGGGCGTGCGGCAGACGTTCAGGCACCCGAGGAGGCTTGACGCTTCACCTGTCTGCGGGCCCGCAGCCAGCCGAGTGGGAGTGTCAGCACGACCACCAATCTCGGGAGAAGACCTTGCATCCGGGCGACGGCGCCCCATGCCGACTCCCCCGCAACAAGGGCGAACCGTGAGTAGTTGCTCGCCGAGACCAGGAGCTCCTTCGGCTGTCGCCACAAGTACGGCAGGGCGACCGGAATCAGCTCCCGGTAGTACAGCGCCATGCCCTCGGCCCCGACTGCTCGACCACCCGTCGTGAACCCGTCGGCCTGGTAGTCCTTGACCTGCAGTGGCTCGTCGACGTACCGCGTGAGGTAGCGGCCCGCGATGGCGTTCCACACGATTCCCTCGGGCACGTAGTCGTGCTCGCCCTCGGGGAAGGGGAACTGCCGCATCACGTCGGTCCGGGTGAAGCCGAACTTGTCCCCGGTGACCCCGTGGCGGTACCGGATCTCCAGGCTGTTCGAGTCGACGACCGGTTGCGGGAAACGGGAGCCGAGCACCTCACCCTCGGGTGTCTGGCAGAGCCCCGTGACCGCGGCAAAGCGGGACTGGTCCGGGACACTCGCCCAGTGGTGCGCGAAGCGCTCCAGCGACTCGGGCAGCAGCCAGTCGTCCGAGTCCAGCGTCAGGAAGAGCTCACCGGCCGCCTCCCGGACTCCCCGGTTGGTGGCGGCATGCTTGCCGCCATTGCTCTGCTTGACGTAACGGACCGGGAAAGTGGCCTCGGCTGCGAGCCGCTCCATGACCTCCTCGGTGCCGTCGGTGGAACCGTCGTCGACGACCAACCACTCGAACGAGGTCATGGTCTGCTGACCCAAGGAGGCGAAGAGGCGTGGCAGCGTGTGGGCGCGGTTGTACGTCGGCGTGAACACGGTGATCAGCGGGCCGCTCATGGAGGCAGACCTTAGCGAGGATGGGCGCCGATCAGTCGTCGGCGCGAGCGGAGTCCACGAGCAGGGCGAGGGTGTTGAGCGCGGCCCAGCCGAGGGTCACCGCCAGGACCTTGCGGCGCACGTCCTCGTCGTCGGTACGCCGGGACAGCACCGCGGCGTCACCCAGGTCGAAGGCGATCCGCGCCAGCATGGCTGCCTTCACGGTCTTGCCGGAGCGGCCGAAGATGCCGAGCGAGCTGATCGCCAGGTCCCGCGCGCCGTACGTCTGGGCCAGCAGGTCGTAGCCCGTCAGGTCGTCGGAGTCGACCTGCATCGCCTCCCCGAGGTGACGCGGGTTGGCGAGGGCGAAGCCGGCGTACCCGGCGGAGGCGGTGGACATCAGGCGGCTCAGTCGGTAGCTCATGCTCGTCACGCTACTGAGCCGACCAAGACCCGTCAGTCCTCGAGCCGGCGCAGCGGCGGCGGGTCCAGCAGGGCCCCGAGCCAGTACGCGCCCGAGTCACCCCACTCGGCCAGCTCCCCGTCGTCCATCGGTGCCGTGCACCGGATCCACGACTCGGCCCGGGCCAGCTTGGCGAGCTGGAGGGCCGCCGGCAGCGCCTCGCGAAGGACGGAGAGCGGTCTCATGTCGGTCCAGACGCCCAACGCTGCGTCGGCCACCTTCCACAGCCGGGGGTCGTCCGGCTCCGCGTCGAGCCCGTGCTTGAGCACGTTCAGCGGGATCAGCAGGTTCGCCAACGGCTCCATCAGCATCGCGTCGGCGAAGTCGAAGAACCGCAGCTGCCCGTCCCGGTCGAAGACGTTGTTGCCGTGCAGGTCGTTGTGGCAGAGCGTCAGCGGCAGCCCCAGCTCGCCCACCTGCTCCGCCCACCGCTCCACCTGCGGCACGAGGTCGCGCAGGGCATCCAGCTGCTCGGTGGGCACTCGACGTGGATCGTCCTCGGCCAGCGCTGCGAACCCACCCAAGCGCTCCCCCACGTAGACGGCCGTTTCCGACGGCCGCAGCGGCACGGCCCCGGCTCGCTCCAGCCGGTCGGCGTACGGCGCGACGTCGCGCTGCAGCTGGGCCGCCGCCGCCAGCATCCGAGACCAGGCGTCGATGTCCTGATCCACGACGGACCCGAAGACCGGTCCCTGGTCCGGGGTCAGGATCAGGCCGCGTTCCAGGTCGGTCACCGCGAGCGGCACCACCGCGTCGGGCACCAGCGACACCAGCTCGGTCAGCAGCGCCGCCTCGAACGACTGGGGGGCGCAGTTCTGCTTGGCGAAGAAGACGCCGTTCGGCGTCTCGGCACGCCACACCGTGGCCCACGGGCGGGTCTTCACCGGCTCCAGCGAGGTCAGCTCGCCCACCTGCTCGGTCACCCACCTGTGCAACCTCCGGCGGAACTCCGGGCTCTCCCACCGTGCGGTGGTCGACGGCAGCCGATCGGTCAGGGACGCGAACCTGTTCCTCGCCATGCATCCCAGACAACCGGCCCCGACCCCTCCCGGCAAGGCCTGCGCAGTGGCATCCTCGAGGGATGAGCGAGCCGACGGCCGACCAGCTGGAGCACCTGCCCGAGGACTGGGAGCGCGCGCTGTGCGTCGTGGCCCACCCCGACGACCTGGAGTTCGGGGCAGCGGCCGCGATCGCCCGCTGGACCGGCCAGGGCAAGCAGGTCGTCTACGCCATGGTGACCAGCGGTGAGGCCGGCATCGATGCCCTGCCGCCCGAGGAGTGCCGGGTCCTGCGCGAGGCCGAACAGGTCGAGTCCGCCCGGATCGTCGGCGTCGACACCGTCGACTTCCTCGGCCAACCCGACGGCATCCTGGAGTACGGCGTCCCGCTGCGGGCCGTGATCGCGCGCGCCGTACGACGCCACCGGCCCGAGGTGGTGATCACCGGCAACTTCCGCGACACCTGGGGTGGGGAGAACCTCAACCAGGCCGACCACATCGCGGTCGGCCGGGCCGTGCTCGACGCGGTCCGCGACGCCGGCAACCGGTGGGTCTTCCACGACCAGCTCGTCGACGGCCTCGAACCCTGGGGCGACGTGGGCGCGGTCTGGGCCTCCGGCTCGCCGCTCGCGAAGCACGGCGTCGACACCACCGACACGTTCGACGCCGGCGTGGCGTCCCTGGAGGCCCACCGCGCCTACATCGACGGCCTGGGCTGGGAGGACTTCGACGCCCGGGAGTTCCTGGAAGGCATGGCCCGTCCGACCGGCGCGCGGCTGGGCACCACGATGGGGGCGGCCTTCGAGGTGTTCCCGATGGGGTGGGGCTCCTGACGAGGGTGTTCGTCCACGACGGACCCGGCACAGGGGCGCGCCCCTCCGTTACTGTCGCCCCCGTGATCGATCCACTCCCGGCCGGCACGCACCTGCTGCACATCGGCCCGCAGAAGACGGGGTCGACCGCCGTCCAGTCGGCGATGCACGCCTCGCGCGAGCAGCTGCGCGAGCACGGCGTGATCTACCCCGGGCCGGCGCTCAAGCCGACGCGCGCGATCGGTGCCGGGCTGGGCTTCGGAATGGGTCGCGGCGCCGTACCGCCCAGGCCGGCCGAGTGGGAGACCCTGAAGCGCCAGATCGCCGACATCGGCGATCAGCGCGTGTGCATCAGCTACGAGAACTTCGGCCGCCTCACCGGCGGCGCCGTGCGTCGGGTCGTCGAGGAGCTCGGCGGTGCGCGCCCCCACGTCGCGACCGTCGCCCGGCGCTACGACCGCCTGCTCCCCTCGCAGTGGCAGCAACGGATCAAGGCGGGCAAGCACTGGTCGTACGACGACTGGCTGCGCGCCGTACTGGAGGCGGGGCCCCCCGGATCCGCCGACCCGCACGGCGTGTGGGTGCCGCACGACACGGTGTCGCTCGTGCGGCGGTGGGCCGACGTGGTCGGCGCCGAGCACCTCACCGTCGTCGTCAAGAGCGAGCAGGACCCACGCCAGCTGCTCGCCGTCATGGAGGCGCTGCTCGGCGTGCCGGACGGAGTCCTGCGCACCGAGGACACGCGAGCGAACCGGTCGATGAGCTACCAGGAGGTCGAGCTGGTCCGTGCGGTCAACATCGCCCTGGCCGACGTCCCGCACGACGACGTCGACTGGCACACGCTCTTCAGCCGGGGCCTGATCCCGACCCTGGTCGACCGTCCGTTCCCCGCGGGCGAGGACCGGGTGCCGCCGGTGCCCGCCTGGGCCGCCGACCTCCTCGAGGAGTTGAGCGCCCGGCGGATCGAGGGGCTGCGCGGGCTCGGCGTTCGGGTGATCGGGGACCTGGAGGACCTGCGCACCCCGGCCGCCGGGAGCGCCGACGACGCCGCCGTACCCCCGCCGGTGACGGTCCCGATCGACACCGCCGTCCAGGCGATCCTGGGGGTGACCGCCGGAGCCATCCGGCGCCAGCGCGGCCCCGAGACGTCGTCGGACCCCGAGGCCGACCCCGACGGACGCAGCCCCGAGCGCGGCAGCCCCGCCGAGACGCGGCCCAGGCGGCGCGGCAGGCCGGGCGTCCTCGAGCGGGTGCTGGGCCGGCAGCGTCGGACCCTCTCGGGGGACGGCGACTGAGCCGCCACCCCCGGGTCTACTGTGCCGTCATGAACGAGACTCTCGGACCCCACGACGACACCGCGACCACGCTCCCCGGCCTGAGCGCCTCCGAGCTGTGGATGCTCGCCTGGAGCGCGCTCGTGATCGGCGTGCTGGCCTGGTGGCGGATGGCCCACCTGCTCCGCGACGGCTCCGCCTGGACCGGTGAGACCGGCGCCTGGCTGGCCGTCGCCGTACTGATGTCGATCGGCGCCGGCACGGCTGCGGTCCTGTGCGGCGTCAAGGGTGTCGAGGAGCGGCTGCGGGCGACGTCCACGCCGCAGCTCTGACATCACTCACCTCGACGAACAAAGAACCGGGCCCGACCTGCGCGATGCGCGTGTCGGGCCCGGTTCATCTGCTCCCCCGGTTGGACTCGAACCAACAACCCTCCGATTAACAGTCGAATGCTCTGCCAGTTGAGCTACAGGGGATCGGGTGCAGCCCGCACAGATTAGCAAGGTCGGTTCCCGAGGAAAAATCGGGATGCCCCGTGGGCCTGCGGAGGCGTGTCAGCCGAGGCCGAGCTCCTCCTGGGCCGCCCGCAACGCTGCTTCAGCGGCCTCCTGGACAACCACAAGTGACGGGTCGACGCCCTCGTCGAACTCGTAGACCCACTGCACCGGCTGGTCGCCTCGAGGAGCCCGACGGGCGATCACCCGGACGCCTCGCGAGCCCTCGATCGGCACGTGGCGTTGCAGCACGACACTGGCCGTGACCCGCTCCCGGACGAGCTGGAGGAACGTCCCGGGCTCGGGCACGACGAGCTCGTGGACCGGCCGGGGCACCCCCCACGTGCCGACCTCGCTGATCCGCAGGGTGGTGGTGTCGCGATCCCAGTCGGCAGCCTCGACCTGCTCCCACGGGATCCGCACCGGCTCAGCGTCGGCGGCGCCGATGCCCAGGTAGCAGGCGTCCCTCGTGCCACCGACGACCCCGCCCTCGACCTCGATCGAGGCGAGCAGCTTCTCCCCCGGAGCCACGGCGAGGACCGGCCCCCGACGACGCAGCCGCATCAGGCACCCACGGAGCGGTCGCGCAGGGTGCGGCGGTGCTGCTCCAAGGCGGCGAGCTCGCCGAACATGCGGTTGTACTCGGCGGCGTTCTCCACCGGGTTGGTCCGCTGGAGTCGCGACTTCACGTCGGCGATCCGGCGCATCGCGGTCAGCTCCAGCAGCCGGAAGACGTGCATGGCGACGTAGCCGGCGTCGGGCTCCTTGGCGGTGCGCACCGGCTCCACGCTGAGCGCGCTGATCGCCGACGAGACCGCCGGGTCGGCCGCGGTCGCCCGCAGACTGGTCGCCCACCCCGGGTCGCCGGCGCCGGCCACCGGACCGCCGGCCGCCTCCACCAGCTCCCACACCGCCCGGTACGTCGGGTGGGTGAAGTCGTTGGCCCCCATCTCGCTGGTGAGTCGTCCGATCGCGATCGGGTGCTGGAGCACCAGCTTCAACGTCTCGCGCTCCATCGAGAAGCGGGGGTCGCGCGGGTCCGGCACCTGGGCGCGTGGCGGCGGCTGGGGTGCGCCCGAGGCAGCCTCGGCCGCGCGCTGCTCGGCCCGCTGGTCGGCCCGATGGTCCGGGCGCGGGCTGGGCGCGGGCCGGTTGGCGGCGCGACGCACCTCGCTGCGCGCCTCCTCCATGTCGATCCCGATCATCCCCGCCAGCTCCCGGGAGAAGGCGTCCACCTTGGACTTGTCGCGGATGCTCGAGACCAGCTTGGCGGCCTCGCGCAGTGCGTCCACCCGGCCGTCGGCCCGGTCGAGGTCGTACTTGCCGACCACGTTGCTGAGCACGAAGCGGTACAGCGGCACCCGTCGGGCGACCAGCTCGCGCACCGCGGCGTCGCCGGACTTGATCCGCAGGTCGCACGGGTCCATCCCGGTCGGCTCGACCGCGACGTAGGTCTGGGAGACGAAGTTCTGGTCGCCGCCGAAGGCCCGCAGCGCCGCCTTCTGACCCGCCGCGTCGCCGTCGAAGGTGAAGATCACCTCGCCCCGGAACTCCTCATGGTCGTGCAGGAAACGTCGCAGCACCCGGGAGTGGTCGTCGCCGAAGGCCGTGCCGCAGGTGGCGACCGCCGTGCCGACGCCGGCGAGGTGACAGGCCATCACGTCGGTGTAGCCCTCCACGACGACCGCCTGCGAGGAGCGGGCGATCTCCCGTCGGGCGAGGTCGATGCCGTAGAGGACCTGGCTCTTCTTGTAGATCGCGGTCTCCGGCGTGTTGAGGTACTTCGCCTCGATCCGGTCGTCGTCGAAGATCCTGCGCGCACCGAAGCCGATCGTGTCGCCGCTGGAGTCCCGGATCGGCCAGAGCAGCCGCCCCCGGAAGCGGTCGTACGCCGAGCGCCCGACCGCGACCAGCCCGGCCGCGATGGTCTCCTCGTCGGTGAAGGCCTTCTGGCGCAGGTGCTTGAGCAGCGCGTCACCGTCGCTCGGAGCGAAGCCGATCCCGAAGGTCTCGGCGGCACCCTGGTCGAAGCCCCGCTCGACCAGGAACTGGCGGGCGAGCTGGGCCTCCGGGCCGGCCAAGGCATCGGCGTAGAACTCCTGCGCCACCCGATGCGCCTCGATCAACCGCTGACGGGCCGGCCCCTTGGGCCGGTCGTGGCGGATGTCGCCCTCCTCGCGCCGCAGCTGCACGCCGTACTTGTCGGCCAGTCGCTCCACGGACTCGGCGAAGGTCAGGCCGTCGATCTGCATCACGAAGTTGATGACGTCGCCACCGGCCTGGCAGCCGAAGCAGTGGTAGAAGCCGCGGGCGGGGGTGACGTGGAAGGACGGGGACTTCTCGTCGTGGAACGGGCACAGCCCCTTCTGCGAGCCGCCGCCGGCGTTGCGCAGCGTGACGTAGGAGGAGACGACGTCGTCGATGCGCGCCTTCTCCCGCACCTCGGCGATGCTCTCGTCCTTGATCCGGCCTACCACGGGGCGGAGTCTACGGGCGGCGCGCCGCTGCGGTCGCCGATGGTCAGTACTCCCCGGTCATCACGTTCGCCAACGGCTCCCCCGCCGCGAAGCGGTGCAGCTGGTCGCGGACCAGGCGGTGCGCCCGGGGCCACATCGCGCTGCTCATCCCGCCGACGTGCGGGGAGATCAGCAGTTGCGGGGCCTCCCAGAGCGGGTGGTCGTCCGGCAGCGGCTCGGTGTCGACGACGTCCACCGCCGCGTGCAACCTGCCGGTGGCGAGCTCCGCCAGCAGCGCCGGGGTGTCGACGACTCCTCCGCGGGCGACGTTCACCAGCAGCGCGCCGTCCTTCATCCGGGCCAGCGCGGCCGCATCGATCAGCCCGCGGGTCGCCTCGGTCAGCGGCACGATCAACACCACCACGTCCGCCTCGGGCAACAGGTCGGGCAGCTCCTCGATGGCGTGGACGCCGGCACGGGCCCGCCGGGCCACCCGGACCACCTCGGTCTCGAACGGCAGCAAGCGGGCCTCGATCGCGGCACCGATCGCGCCGTAGCCGATCAGCAGCACACGCCTGTCGGCCAGCGCCGGGCGCCAGGCGGGCGCCCACGCGCGACGATCGTGGGCGCGGACGAAGTCGGGGATCCCGCGCAGCGAGGCCAGGATCAAGGTGAGCGTCAGCTCGGCGGTGGAGGAGTCGTGGATCCCTCGGCCGCTGCAGAGCGTGACGCCGGCCGGCAGGTCAGCGCGCACGTGGTCCACGCCCGCGGTCAGGGTCTGCACGACCCGCAGGCTCGAGGTCTGCGACAGGACCCGGGCGACCGAGCTGTTCATGGCGTACGGCGGCACGTAGAACTC
Organism: Nocardioides sp.; assembly: GCF_041600255.1. GTDB lineage: Bacteria > Actinomycetota > Actinomycetes > Propionibacteriales > Nocardioidaceae > Nocardioides. The sequence goes on from NZ_JBFIKK010000066.1 coordinate 10,054, forward strand.
GACCTCGGCGACGCTCGGCGGCACCTCGACCGTCGGGTCCACGACCTCGTACCGCAACGTGTCGGGTGGGTCGCCGAGTCGGGCCGGGTCGAAGGGCAACCAGACCAGCGGCGCGGTCATGACGGCCGTGCGGTCAGCCGCGCGTGCAGGGCGACCGCGCTGGCGTCGGTCAGCGAGGCGACCTGGTCGATGATCACCCGCAACCGGTCGGAGTCGTCGGCCGCGGCGTGCCAGTCGTCGGCGAACATCCGGTCCAGCGCGTCGGGGCCCCGGTGCGCCAGCAGGGCGACCAGCTCGGCCAGCAGTTCGCGCTGGCGACCCATCGCCTCGACCCGGTCGTCAGCCTGCATCACGTAGTAGGCGGCGATCCCCTTGAGCACGCCGATCTCGAGCGCCGTGCGCTCCGGGACGACCAGGTGGGCGCCGTACCGCGCGAACGGGCCCTCGCTCTGCGCGAAGGTGGCCGCCTGGACCGCCCCGCAGAACCGGCCGATCAGGTCGCTGGTCAGGTTCTTCAGCGCGGCCAGGCTCCGCCGGCTCGCGTCGTACGGCGAGGTGGGCCAGCTCCCCTGGCGTCGCAAGTCGTCCAGCACGTCGTCGAGCAGGTCGTCGGAGGCCTCGGGCAGGTACCAGTCGCGCACCGTGGCCCAGACCGCCGGCCGGTCCAGCCGGGTCAGGTCCACCCGCTCGGCCACGATGCCGTCCTCGATGTCGTGCACCGAGTAGGCGACGTCGTCGGCCAGGTCCATCACCTGGGCCTCGAGGCACTGGGCCCGCCCGTCGACCCCGGCGCGCAGCCAGGCGAAGACCGGGACGTCGTCGTCGTAGACACCGAACTTCCGGATCACCCGGGGTGAGCCGTCCGCGTGCACGCCCTGGGGGTCCTCGGCGTCGGCCAGGGTCCACGGGTACTTGGTACAGGCGTCCAGGGTGGCCCGGGTCAGGTTGAGCCCGACCGAGCGCCCGGCGGCGTCGAAGGTCTTCGCCTCGAGCCTGGTCAGCAGCCGCAGGGTCTGGGCGTTGCCCTCGAAGCCGCCGCACTCCTCGCTCAGCTCGGCCAGCACCCGCTCGCCGTTGTGCCCGAACGGCGGGTGGCCCAGGTCGTGGGCCAGGGCCGCGGTCTCGGCGATGTCGGGCTGGCTGCCCAGGGCTCGGGACAGGTCCCGGGCCACCTGGGCGACCTCGAGGCTGTGCGTCAGCCGGTTGCGGACGAAGTCGTCGCTCTGCGGGCCGACCACCTGGGTCTTGGCCGCCAGCCGCCGCGAGGCCGCCGCGTGCACCACCCGGGCCCGGTCGCGCTCGAAGGGCGTGCGCTCAGGAGCGTCCACCCGCTTGGGTGGCTCGTCGACGAGGCGCTCACGCGCGGCAGCGTCGTACTGGTCCAGGGAGTTCATCGGGGCGAGACTACTCAGCCCCGCCGACAACCCCGCGTCAGTAGGTCGTGACGTGCACGTGGTCGTAGTGGTTGGCCGTCGTCGACCCACGGTCCGACATCCCGCGCCAGCCCTCAGCACTGCGCTCCACCGACCAGATGCGCTGGCTGTAGATGAGGTAGCTGACGCCGAGCGCGGAGTAGTTGGCGCGGACGAACTCGGCGACCTGCCAGCCGCGGCTGCCACTGACCATGATGTCGATGGCTCGACCCTGGGCGTGCTCACCGTCACCGCGGAAGGTGCCGTAGACCCCGATCTCCGGGAAGGCGGCACACACGGCCTGGTGCACCGCGGCGATGTTCGGGCTGACGCCGGAGGGCACGGAGGTGCCGTTGGTGCAGTTGGCCGAGGCCGCGGGAGCGCCCGGGCTGCTGACGGGCTTGCTCTCCGAGAGGTAACCCTTGGTCACCCAGCGCGTCTTGCCGTCGAGCACGATCTCGTTGCGGCCGGCGGCGCTGCGACCGGTGACCAGGACCTTCTTGCCGGCCTTGATCACGCCGAGCTTCTTGGCCTTCTTGGTCTCGTCGGTCCACAGGTTCAGCGGAGCCGTGGTCCAGAGCTTGGTGTCAGCGCGGCGGATCGCCTTCATCGTCGCCGTGCGCTCCATGTTCTTGTCGAACGTCCGCTGGAACTGGGCGCGTTCGCGGGAGCTGTCGCGCGAGACGGTCTCGGAGCGGTCGCTGATGTCGACCGGGTTCGCGAGGCCGGCAGCCGTCGTCAGGTCGAGGGCTGCTTCGGGGCTGGCGCCGGCGACACCGAGGGTGACGGTGACTCCGGTCGCCAGGGCTGCGAGTGGGCCGGCGATGTAAGCGGCCTTGGGGGTACGGCGGGCATTGGTGTCCCGCTTGTGGCGAATGGCCACAGCGCTGATCCTTTGCTGTTGACGACAGGGCTTCCGAGGGGGCGGTTCCGCTATGTAACGAAACTGCAACGGTGCCCACCGTGACACAACTTCACAAGGGGCTGCCAATCGAGACCCCTTATTTCATGGGTGTTCCCGGTCACCCTCCCGTGACCTCGGTCGCATCCTCCTGCTGGTGCGAGCCACGTCCGTCGGTGTCGTCGAGCCATCCCTCGGGCAGCACGACGCGATTGCGGGGCGACCCCTGCCGTCCGCGCGGCGTGCCCAGCTCGAGCACCGGGAAGGGCTCGTCGGGGTCGAGCTCGGCGAGCAGCACCTCGAGGCCGGCGAGGGTCTCCACCAGCGCCAGCGAGCGCCGCAGCGTGCCGCCCGCGGCGAAGCCCTTGAGGTACCAGGAGACGTGCTTGCGGAACTCCTTGCAGCCGCGCTCCTCCCCCATGTGCTGGCAGAGCAGCTCGGCGTGCCGCCGCATCACGTCGCGGACCTCGCCGAGGGTCGGCAGCGTGGCCACCTCCTCGCCGGCGAAGGCGGCCGCGAGGTCCCGGAAGAGCCAGGGGCGCCCCAGACAGCCGCGACCGACCACGACGCCGGCGGCACCGGTCTGCTGGACCATCCGGATCGCGTCCGCGGCCTCCCAGATGTCGCCGTTGCCGAGCACCGGGATGTCCACGTGATCCACCAGGGCGGCGATCGCCTCCCAGTCGGCCTGACCGGAGTACGCCTGGGCGACTGTCCGGCCGTGCAGGGCGATGGCCGCGCACCCGGCCTCCTGCGCGATCCGGCCGGCGTCGAGGTAGGTCAGGTGGTCGTCGTCGAGCCCCTTGCGGGTCTTCATCGTCACCGGGACGTCGTACGGCGCGGCCGCGGCGACGGCGGCGGCCAGGATCTCGGCGAGCAGACCCCGCTTCCACGGCAGCGCTCCACCCCCGCCCTTGCGCGTCACCTTGGGGACGGGGCAGCCGAAGTTGAGGTCGATGTGGGCCACGCCGTACTCGGCGCAGAGGATCTCGGTGGCCTTGCCGACGTAGACCGGGTCGGTGCCGTAGAGCTGGACCGACCGGACGGTCTCCAGCTCGTCGAAGACCAGCATGTTCCGGGTGGTCTCGTCACGTTCCACGAGCCCCCGGGAGGTGATCATCTCGCAGACGTAGAGGCCGGCGCCCTGCTCGGCGCAGAGCCGGCGGTAGGCAGCGTTGGTGATGCCCGCCATCGGCGCCAGCACCACCGGCGTGTCGACGGTGAGCGACCCCAGGGTCAGTGACGAAGGCAGGACGGACATGGCTCCATTGTCCCGGCGAGGCGGGCGATGCGGAAAACCGCACTCAGCCCTTCTTCGTGCCGCCCTTCTTCTGGGCGTTCTTCTTGGCGCCGCCCTTCTTGTCCTTCGTGCCCTTCTTCTCGCCGAGCTTCTCGATCTCGCCGATCCAGGTGATCGGGTTGAACTGCTGGGTCGGCCGGAAGGTCACCGAGGTCAGCTCGCCCTGGTCGGGAGCCAGGAAGACCAGGCAGGCCTTCGTCCGGTCCCCCGGCGCGAACTCCTGGGGCAGCGGCTTGCTCGGGCAGGGCCGGAACGTGCTCGCGAACGTCGACGCCTCGATCAACGTGTTGTTGCCGTCGACGACGTAGAGCGGGATCGGCGTGCGACCGAGCTCCGAGTCACCGACGTTCTCGACGCGCACCTGGACGAAGTACGGCGTGGACCGGCGCGTCGTGGCGTCGAGCTTCCAGCCCTGGAAGGACTTCTTGAAGGTCGTCTGCTCCAGCTTGGTGACCGTGATGTCCAGCACGCCGACCTTCTTCTGGCGCGGCTCGAAGGCCACCACGGCGTCGTCGCCCACGCTGAGCTCGGTGCCGGGGTCGGTCAGGGTCACGCCCGCCGGCACCGGCAGGTACGGCTCCGCCGGGCTGGCCGACACCGAGGCCGACGCCGATCCGGACACCGAGGCCGTCGCCGACGGCTCCGACGACGGGTCGTCCTCCCCCGAGCACCCGCTCAGGGCGAGGACGGCGACCACGGACAGCCCGACCAGGCGGTGCACACCAGACGTCATGACACGAGTCTGCACGAGCAATCCCTCAGCAACCGACGAAACGCTCGGCGAAGTACGACGTGATGCCGTCCAGGCTGATCCGCTCCTGCTGCATGGTGTCGCGCTCGCGCACGGTGACGGCGTTGTCGTCGAGCGTGTCGAAGTCGACCGTCACGCAGTACGGCGTGCCGATCTCGTCCTGACGGCGGTAGCGACGCCCGATGGCCCCGGAGTCATCGAAGTCCACGTTCCAGTTGGCCCGCAGCTCGGCCGAGAGCGCCTTGGCCTTCGGCGACAGGTCGGCGTTGCGGCTCAGCGGCAGCACCGCGACCTTGATCGGCGCGAGGCGACGATCGAGCTTGAGCACGGTGCGCTTGTCGACGCCACCCTTGGTGTTGGGCGCCTCGTCCTCGGTGTAGGCGTCGACCAGGAAGGTCATCAGGCTGCGCGAGAGACCGGCCGCCGGCTCGATGACGTAGGGCGTGTACCGCTCGTTGTTGGCCTGGTCGAAGTAGCTCAGGTCGGCGCCGGAGTGCTTGGCGTGGGTGCTGAGGTCGAAGTCGGTGCGGTTGGCGATGCCCTCGAGCTCACCCCACTCGGAGCCGGCGAACCTGAAGCGGTACTCGATGTCGACGGTCCGCTTCGAGTAGTGGCTCAGCTTCTCGGTCGGGTGCTCGAAGTGGCGCAGGTTCTCCGGGTCGATGCCCAGGTCGACGTACCACTTGGTGCGCTCGTCGATCCAGTACTGGTGCCACTCCTCGTCCTCGCCGGGCTTGACGAAGTACTCCATCTCCATCTGCTCGAACTCGCGGGTGCGGAAGATGAAGTTGCCGGGCGTGATCTCGTTGCGGAACGACTTGCCGATCTGGGCGATGCCGAAGGGCGGCTTCTGCCGGCTGGTGGTCACCACGTTGGCGAAGTTCAGGAAGATGCCCTGGGCGGTCTCGGGACGCAGGTAGTGCAGGCCGGACTCGTCCGCGGTCACGCCGAGGTAGGTCTTGAGCAGGCCGGAGAACTCACGGGGCTCGGTCCAGGCGCCCCGGGTGCCGCAGTTGGGGCAGACCAGCGTGGTCAGGTCGACGTCGTCGGGGTTGACCTCCTCGCCGCCCTTCTTGGCCAGCTTCTCGGCGGCCTCCTCCTGCAGGTGGTCGGCGCGGTAGCGCTTGTGGCAGGACTGGCACTCGGTCAGCGGGTCCGAGAACGTCGCGACGTGGCCGCTGGCCTCCCAGGTCTGGGTGGGCAGGATGACGCTGGAGTCGAGACCGACCATGTCGTCGCGCATCTGCACCATGGACTTCCACCACTGGCGCTTGATGTTGTCCTTGAGCTCCACGCCGAGCGGGCCGTAGTCCCACGCGGAGCGGGTGCCGCCGTAGATCTCTCCGCACGGGTAGACGAAGCCCCGGCGCTTGGCGAGCGAGACGACGTGGTCGACGGCGGTGGGCGGCGGCTTGGCCACGGGGTGCTCCTGAGCGTTCACGGCCGGCTGGTTTGCCGGTCTGGAGGGGTCAGCCTAACGACCGGCTCTGCTGCACATTCAGGTCGCCTCCGGGCTCGACGATCTCGTAGGCACTCGGCTCGTCGACGGCCCGGCTGAGCACGGCGACGGCGTTCAGCTTCACGTCGTACGACGAGAGGGCCCGGCGGTAGGCCCCGACGTTCTCCCAGCGGGTGACCAGGGTCCACAGGCCGGGGTCGTCGACGTTGCGTCCGACCGTCCCCTCCACGTACCCGGCGCACGCGGCGAGCGCGGCCCGGGCCCGCTCGAGACCATCCCGGAACTGCTCGACCGTCGTCTCGTCCACGCGGAACCTGCTCACCACCAGCACGCGGACAACCTAGCGTGAGTGAATTTTTGACAACCATTCTCATTCTGTCTGAGAATCATTCTCATGCGTTTCCTGTTGACCCTCGCTCTGCTCGCCACCGCCGGATGCTCCTCGACGACCGGGGACGACGAAGAGCCGACCATCGCCACCGCCTTCTACCCCTTGGCCTACGTCGCCGAGCAGGTCGCCGGCGGACTGGCCGAGGTGGAGAACCTCACGCAGCCCGGGGCCGAGCCGCACGACCTCTCGTTGAGTGTCGGCCAGACCGCCACTGTCGCCCGGGCCGACCTGGTGATCCACCAGGCCGGCTTCCAGCCGGCCGTGGACGAGACCATCGAGCAGAACGCCACCGGCGCGGTCATCGACGCTGCCGCCACGGTCGACCTGCGCCGGTTGCCCGACGGCGAGCTCGACCCGCACTTCTGGCTGGACCCGCTGGAGATGGCCACGCTCGCCGACAGCGTCGCCGACCGGCTCGCGGAGCTCGACCCCGACAATGCCGGGGTCTACGAGAGCAACGCCGCGGAGCTGCGCGGCAACCTCGAGAGCCTGGACGCCGACTACCGGCGCGAGCTCGCGGACTGCGAGCGCCGTACGGTGGTGGTCTCCCACGACGCCTTCGGCTACCTGACCCGCTACGACCTCGAGTTCGCCCCGGTCGCCGGCCTCTCCCCCGACGCGGAGCCGACCGCCACCGGCCTCTCCCAGCTGCAGACCCTGATCCGCACCGAGGGCATCACCACCGTCTTCACCGAGCGGCTCGCGTCGCCGCGGCTGACCCAGAGCCTGGCCGACGACATGGGGATCGGTACCGCCGTCCTGGACCCGCTGGAGGGTCTCAGCCCCGAGACCTCGGGCGAGGACTACCTCTCGTTGATGCGGCAGAACCTCGCTGCCCTGGCGAAGGCGAACGGCTGCCGCACATGAGTTCGCCGATCGAGCTGGTAGGCGGCGCCGTGGCCATCGGCGGTCGCCCGATCCTGCGCTCGATCGACCTGCGCGTCGAGTCCGGCGAATTCCTCGCCCTGATGGGCGCCAACGGATCGGGCAAGTCCACCCTGGTCCGCGCCCTGACCGGGCTGCGCCCGCTCGCGACGGGGAGCCTGCGGTTGTTCGGCACGCCGTTCGACGAGTTCGACGCGTGGCACCGGATCGGCTTCGTGCCCCAGCGGATGGGCGCCACGTCCGGCGTGCCCGCCTCGGTGTGGGAGGTCGTCGCGTCCGGTCGACTCACTCGGCGCCGCCTGCTGCGCCCCCTCTCCCGGTCCGACAAGGCCGCGATCGCCGACGCGCTGGCGGTCGTGGGTCTGACCGAGAGGGCGCGTGACGGCGTCGCCCAGCTCTCCGGCGGTCAACAGCAGCGGGCCCTGATCGCGCGCGCCCTCGCCGGGGAGCCCGACCTCTTCTTCCTCGACGAACCCACCGCCGGCGTCGACCTGCCGAACCAGCAGGCACTCGCCGAGGCCCTGGGCGAGCTCAAGCGACGGGGTGCCACGATCGTGCTGGTGGCCCACGAGCTGGGCCCCCTGGCCGACCTCGTCGACCGGGCGATCGTGATGCGCCACGGCCGGGTGGCCTACGACGGTCCCCCGTTGGCCGACCACGAGGTGCACGACCCGGCGTTCGGCGAGGGTCACACCCACCACCACCCGTCGTCACGACGACACGACCATGCACCCCACGTGGCCTCCCCCCTCGACGTCGCCGGGGAGGCACGATGACGGACCTGCTCAGCCTGGACTTCATGCAGCGCGCCCTGCTCGCCGCCCTCTTCACCGGCCTGGCCGCTCCGGCCGTCGGCACCTACCTCGTCCAGCGTCGTCTGGCGCTGATGGGCGACGGGATCGGTCACGTCGCCGTCACCGGGGTCGCCCTCGGACTGCTGACCGGCACGTCCCCCACCTGGACGGCGATCGTCGTGGCGGTGCTCGGCGCAGTGCTGATCGAGGTGATCCGCGAGCGTGGCCACACCAACGGCGACGTCGCTCTCGCTCTGCTCTTCTACGGCGGTCTGGCCGGCGGGGTCCTGCTGATCGGGCTCGACGGTGGCAGCGCGGCAAGCCTGCAGCAGTACCTCTTCGGCTCCATCCTGACCACGTCCTGGAACGACGTGCTGGTGACGATGCTGTTGGCCGCCGTGATCATCGTGGTCGCCGTCGGGCTGTCGCCCCAGCTCTTCGCCGTCGCGCAGGACCAGGAGTTCGCCCGGGTCGCCGGGCTGCAGGTGCGCGCCTACAACGTGCTGGTCGCCGTTCTCGCCGCCGTCTCGGTGACGGTCGCGATGCGGACGGTCGGCCTGCTCCTGGTCTCGGCGCTGATGGTGGTGCCTGTGGCCACCGCCCAGCAGCTGACCCGCTCGTTCCGAACCACCCTGGTCGCCGCGATGGTGTTGGGGACCCTGGCCTCCGTGGGTGGCCTGCTGGTCTCGGCCGTGCTGTCCACGCAGGCCCAGGTCGCGTCCGGGCCGGCGATCGTGCTGCTCTCCCTAGCC
>NZ_JBFIKK010000067.1:0-18548 GCF_041600255.1 Nocardioides sp.
ACACCCTCGGGGAGGTCCTCGGTGATCAGGGCGACCCGGACCCCGCTGGTCTCGTCGAGGGTGACCTTGGCTGCGGCCATCACCTCCTCGGGCGTGGCTCCTGCCTCGCTCGGTGAGTCCTCGCCGCCGCAGGCGGCGAGGCCGAGCGTGAGGAGACCGGCGGCGAGCAGGGCGAGGGGGCGGCGCCGACGCACCGTGGTCCGGGTCTGCATGGCGGTCAGCCTGTCACATCGCCGGTCGGCGCGGCCTGGCTCGTCCGCTCGGCGGCGTCCCCACCCAGACGCTCCTGCACCGGTCCGGCGCAGGCCGCGATCGCCTGACTGCCGGGGACGCCGGAGCCGTCGCGGCGCCCGGTGGCCGCCGGGAGGTCGATCGGGGCGCCGCTGGAGGCGGCGGCGCGGGCCGGGGCGGCGCCGGCCCAGGCGAAGACGAGGGCGTCCTCGCCCTTGAGGAAGCGGTGACAGCGGACGCCGCCGGTGGCCCGGCCCTTGGGCGGGTACTCCGAGAAGGGCGTCACCTTGACCGCCCCCGGCTCGGTGCCGGGCAGCGCGGTCGAGGAGCCGGAAGCCGTGACCACGACCGCGTCGGCGCCGTGCACGACCCCGAACCACGCGACCTGCTCGCCGGCGTTGAGCCGGACCCCGGCGATCCCGCCGCCGGAGCGTCCCTGGGGGCGCACGCCGTCGGCACCGAAGTGCAGCAGCTGGGCGTCGGAGGTGATGAAGCAGAGCGTCTCGGCGCCGGTGCGCAGCTCCACCGCGCCGACCACCTCGTCCCCGTCCTTGAGGGAGACGACCTCCCACTCGTCGCGGGAGAGCACCTCGGGGTTGACCCGCTTGACGACGCCCTGACGGGTGCCGAGCGCCAGTCCGGGCCCGTCGGTCGGCAGCGAGGTGAGGCCCAGCGCCCGCTCGCCCGCCTCCAGCGACAGCACCTCGCTCATCGGCACCCCGCCCTGCAGGTTGGGGTCGTTGGCCGAGGACGGGATCGCGGGCAGGTCCAGGACGGAGAGCTTCACGATCCGGCCCGCGGAGGTGAGCACGCCGACCTCGCCGCGTGCGGTGGTCCGCACGGCCGAGACGAGCACGTCGTGGTTGGTGCGCGCACCTCCCGAGCCGAGCGGCTCGTCGGAGGTCGAGCGGGCGAGCAGGCCCGTGGAGGAGAGGAACGCGAAGCAGGGGTCGTCGGCCACCTCGAGCGGTACCGCAGCCGAGGTGACGGCCGTGCCGGCCGACTCCAGCAGCACCGTGCGCCGGGGCGTGCCGTAGGTCTTCGCGACCTCGGCGAGCTCGTCGGAGACGACCTTGCGGAGCATCGCGTCGTCGCCGAGGATCGCGTCCAGCGCCTCGATCGTGGCCAACAGCTCGGCCCGCTCGGTGTCCAGCTCGATCCGGGAGTACTTGGTCAGCCGGCGCAGCGGCATCTCGAGGATGTAGTTGGTCTGCACCTCGGTCAGGTCGAAGACCTGCATCAGCCGCTCGCGCGCCATCGCGGTGTCGTCGGAGGTGCGGATCAGCTGGATGACCTCGTCGATGTCGAGGATCGCGACGAGCAGCCCCTCCACCAGGTGCAGGCGTTCGGCGGCCTTGCCGCGACGGTACGACGAGCGGCGGCGTACGACGGCGAAGCGGTGCTCGAGGAACACCTCGAGGAGCTCCTTGAGCCCGAGCGTGCGGGGCTGGCCGTCCACCAGGGCGACCGTGTTGATGCCGAACGAGTCCTCCATCGGCGTCTGCCGGTAGAGCTGTTCGAGCAGTGCCTCGGGGTGGAAGCCGTTCTTGACCTCGATGACCAGCCGCAGCCCCTTCTCCCGGTCGGTGAGGTCCTTGACGTCGGAGATGCCCTGGAGCTTCTTGCCCTGGACGAGCGTCTTGATCCGCTCGATCACCCGCTCGGTGCCGACGCCGTAGGGCAGCTCGGTGACCACGATGCCCTTGCGTCGCGGCGTGATCGACTCGATCCGGGCGGTGGCCCGCATCTTGAAGGTGCCCCGGCCGGTCAGGTAGGCGTCCCGGATGCCGTCCAGGCCGACGATCTTGCCGCCGGTCGGCAGGTCCGGCCCGGGGATGAAGCGCATCAGCCCGTCGACGTCGGTCTTCGGGTGGTTGATCAGGTGGCGCAGGGCCTGGACGACCTCGACGAGGTTGTGCGGCGCGATGTTGGTCGCCATGCCGACCGCGATGCCGGTGGTGCCGTTGACGATCAGGTTGGGCAGTGCCGAGGGGAGCACGGTCGGCTCGATCTCGCGGCTGTCGTAGTTCGGCTTGAAGTCGACGGTGTCCTCGTCGATCGAGGCGGTCATCGCCACGGCGGCCGGGGCCATCCGGCACTCGGTGTACCGCATGGCGGCGGGGGAGTCGTCGGGCGAGCCGAAGTTGCCGTGGCCGTCGACCATCGGCACCCGCATCGACCACGGCTGGGCCATCCGGACCAGGGCGTCGTAGATGGCGCTGTCGCCATGGGGGTGCAACCGGCCCATCACCTCACCGACGACCCGGGCGCTCTTGACGTGCCCGCGGTCGGGACGCAGCCCCATCTGGTTCATCGTGTGCAGGATCCGTCGCTGGACCGGCTTGAGGCCGTCGCGGGCGTCGGGCAGGGCGCGGGAGTAGATGACGGAGTAGGCGTACTCGAGGAACGAGGTCCGCATCTCGTCGCCGACGTCGATGTCGAGGATGTGCTCCTCGAAGTCGTCGGGGAGGTCTTGTTTCGTGCTTCGCCGTGCCATGGGTGCATTCTCCCCGGTGCCCCGGGCGAGGCGCCCGAGGGCTCGCCGGGAGAGGGCCACCAGCGTCCCGGAATGGACGTCGAGGGGCCGCGGGGCCCGGGTTCACGCTAGTTTTCAGGGGTGACGGAGACCGAGACCGCGAACGAACCGGGGGAGGACGCCCCGGTCGCCCCGCGCCACTGGGAGGCCGACGTGCTGCTGCGCGACGGTCGGGCGGCGCACATCCGGCCGATCTCGACCGACGACGGCGACCTCCTCGTGGAGTTCTACGGCCGGGTCTCCGACCAGTCCAAGTACTACCGGTTCTTCAGCCCGATGCCCTACCTCTCCGACCGCGACGTCGCCCGCTTCACGCAGGTCGACCACGTCCGCCGGGTGGCCTTCGTGCTCACCCTGTCGGGCCAGATCATCGCGGTCGGGCGCTACGACGTCGTACGCGCCAAGGAGGCGGAGGTCGCGTTTCTCGTCGAGGACGAGCACCAGGGCCGCGGGATCGCCCAGATCCTGCTCGAGCACCTCGCCCAGGCCGGTCGCGAACGTGGGGTGGAGCGGTTCGTGGCCGAGATCCTCCCCGACAACAGCAGGATGATCCAGACCTTCCGTGACGCGGGGTACCGCGTGGCCAGCGAGTACGAGGACGGCGTCCTGGTGCTCGAGTTCCCGATCGACCCCACCGACACCGCGATCGGGGTGATGGTGAACCGGGAGCACCGCGCGGAGTCGGTCTCGATCGAACGCTTCTTCAACCCCCGCTCGATCGCCGTGATCGGGGCCAGCCGGCGCCAGGACACGATCGGTCGGGCCCTGGTCCGCAACCTCGTGCTGGGCGGCTTCACCGGCCGCGTGTACGTCGTGAACCAGTCCGCGGACGCCGTCTCCGGGATGCCCGCCTACGCCACGGTCGGCGACATCCCCGACGACGTGGACGTGGCGATCGTGGCCGTGCCCGCCGACGCCGTCGAGGACGTCGTGCTGGACTGCGCGGCCAAGGGCGTGCACGGCCTGGTCGTGATCTCCTCGGGTTTCGCCGAGACCGGCGAGGAGGGTCGCCAGCGGCAGCGCCGCCTGGTCGGGCTCTCCCGCTCCTACGGCCTGCGCCTGATCGGCCCCAACTGCCTGGGCATCATCAACACCGACCCCCAGGTCTCGCTCAACGCCTCGCTCTCCTCGGTGATGCCCGCGGGCGGCCGTGCCGGCTTCTTCTGCCAGTCGGGGGCGCTGGGCTCCGCGATCCTGGAGAAGGTCAACAACCGTGGTCTCGGGCTGTCGACCTTCGTCAGCGCCGGCAACCGTGCGGACGTCTCCGGCAACGACCTCCTGCAGTACTGGGAGGAGGACGACGCCACCGAGGTGGTGCTGCTCTACCTCGAGTCGATCGGTAACCCCCGCAAGTTCTCCCGGATCGCTCGGCGGGTCTCGCTGAGCAAGCCGATCATCGCGGTCCGATCCGGGCGGACCACGCAAGGTGTGCCGATGGGCCACGCCGTGCGCAAGATCGCGGCGCCGCCGCAGGCGGTCGACGCGATGTTCCGCCAGGCCGGCGTGATCCAGGTCGACACGCTGGAGGAGATGTTCGACGTCGCCCAGCTCCTGGCGCACCAGCCGTTGCCACGCGGGCGGCGCGTCGCGATCGTCGGCAACTCCGACGCGCTGGGGCTGCTCGCCTCGGATGCCGCCGCCGCGGTCGGTCTGGTGGTGAACAAGTCCGTGGCCCTGGGCGCCGAGGCGAACGCCGCCGACTTCGAGGACGCCCTGGACGCCGCCATCGACGACCCCGAGGTCGATTCGGTCGTGGCTGTCTACATCCCTCCGCTCAACGTCTCGGGTGAGGACGTCGCCAACGTCCTGGCCGCGGTGGGGGAGCAGTCGGACAAGCCGCTGGTCTCGTCCTTCCTCGGCGCCGAGGGCGTGCCCGAGCTGCTGCGCGTGCCCGACGTGGCCGGCTCCACGGCCGGGCGCGGATCGGTCCCGTCGTACCCGGCCGTCGAGGCCGCCGTCCGCGCGCTCGCCCGGGTGGTCGAGTACGCCGTGTGGTTGCGCACCCCGGACGGTCCGCCGCCCGGCCCGGACGAGGTGGACCTGGGCTCGGCCAAGCGCCTGGTCGAGGGTCTGCTGCGCGAGCACCCCGACGGCACCGACCTCACCCGTGGCGACCTGACCGCGCTGCTGGCGGCGTACGGGATCGAACTGTGTGAGTCACGCCCGGTGAGCTCCCTCGCGGAGGCCGTCCAGGCCGGCGAGGACCTCGGGTGGAACGTGGTGCTCAAGGCCACCGCCGAGCACCTGCGCGAACGCCCGGACCAGGCGCACGTGTGGCGCGACATCGACACGGCCGAGGAGATGACCGACGCCTGGATGTCGTTGAACGAGCGGATCACCCGTCCCGAGCTCGCCGGGTTCGTCGTCCAGCGCAACGCACTGCCCGGAGTCCCGGTGGCGATCCGCAGCATCGAGGACCCGCTCTTCGGGCCGGTGGTGTCCTTCGGGATCTCGGGGCCGCTGATCGAGCTGCTGGCCGACAAGTCCTACCGGATCCCGCCGCTGGGGGACCGCGATGCGGCCGCCATGGTGCGCGAGATCAAGTCGGCTCCGATGCTCTTCGGCTACCGGGGCAGCGACGTCGTCGACGTCGCCGAGGTCGAGCGGCTGATCCGGCGGGTGGCCCAGCTGCAGAACGACCTCCCCCAGGTGAGCTCGCTGGAGCTGTCGTTGGTCCTCGCGGGCGCGGACGGCGCCACGGTGCTCACCGCCGGTGCCCGGCTTGACCCCGTGGTCGACCAGCGCAGCGACTGGTTCGTGCGCCGGATGCCGCACCACCCGGGGGACACCATTCCGCAGTGAGATCGGCGGCGTGCAGGACGGTCTCGCGGCCGAGGTGGACTGAACTCAGGCGCTGGCCGGAGTCGCGTCGCTCTCCCAGACCTCGCGGATGATCGAGACCAGGCGCGCCATCGAGGTGCCCTTCTCGACGTAGCGCGAGGCGCCGCCCTGCAGGACCTGCTCGGACATCCGCTGCTGGTCGAAGCCGGAGAGCATGATGATCTTGGCGCGCGGCGCGACCTTCCTGATCAGGGGGAGTGCCTGCAGGCCGTCCATGCGCGGCATGGCCAGGTCCAGCAGCACGAGATCGGGCTGCAGGGTCTCGGCCAGTTCGACGCCTTCGTGGCCGTCGACGGCCTCCCCGACCACGTGGCCGATCAGCTTGCGCTCGACCTGGAGCCGGAGCAGCGTCCGGAGGTCGGCGGAGTCGTCGACGATGAGGACCCGCGGGTTGCCGTCCCCGGGCTCGTGTCCGACCGGCTCATAGGGGGGCGGGGCCTCGACGCCCGCGTCCAGGACACTGGCGGTGGTGCGGACGAGGTCGCCCGCGTGCACGTCCTGTCCGTCGAGTGGTTCCATCAGGTCGGTCATCATCTTTCTGGCGGACGTCAAGGTCTGGCGGACGTAGGCGGTGGTCTGCTCGTGGTCCTCGGACTCGAGAGCGTACGTGGCGGCGGTGAGTCCTTGGACGACATTGTCGTTGATCTCCACCGCCTGACGCTGCCGAAGCTGCGCCTCGCGCAGGTTGGCGGCGAACGCTTCGCGGGCCAGTCGCGGCTCGGCGTCGTGCAGGAAGACCGCGATCATGTCGTTGTCCTGCCGACCCAGCGGGGTGGTGCGGTAGTCGAGCTGCAGCGCGCGGCCGTCCATCCCGGTGGCCGGCACCGCGCGACCGACCGGCTGGTCGATCGCGGTGATCTCGTCCATCGAGTGGCCGACCGGATCGCCGCCGAGGACCTCGAGGGCCGCCGGGTTCGCCTGCACGATCTGGCCGTGTTCGACGACGAGGATCATGTCGGGACTGCTCTGCACCAGCGCCACGAAGCGATCCGCGCTGCGGGCCCGTTCCTCCTCGGCGAGGACCCGGTCGGTGATGTCGATGCAGGTGCCACGCATCCGGGCGGGTTGCCCCGCCTCGTTCATCACGACCTGACCGTTCGAGGACAGGTAGCGCATCTCGCCGGTGGGCCGGATGATGCGCTCGATCATCTGGTAGGGCTCGCCCGAGGCGAGGGCGGCCTGGTGGATTCCCATGATCGTCTCGCGGTCGTCCTCGTGGATCAGGCTGAGGAAGCGTTCGTAGCTGGCGTTGAACGACTGGGGCTCGTGGCCGTAGATCCGGTACAGCTGGTCGGACCAGCGGTTGGTGTCGGTGGCGATGTCCCAGTCGTAGTCACCCATGCCGGCCAGGCTCTGGGCGTTGTCGACCCTCGCGGCCAGGTCGGAGAGGTCCTCCTCGGACTGGCGGCGGCCCACGGCCGAGGACAGCAGGGCGGCGGCCACCTCGAGTTCGTCGCTCTCGGCGCCCTGGCGCGCGGTCGTGCGGGCGAGAACGAGAACCTCCGGTGCGCCCGGAAGGCGACGGGCGAGGACCTGCTGGATGCCCAGCGCGGACCAGGCCTCGGGTACCGGCGGGGTGCTCCACCCGTCCTCGTCGGTGATCTCGAGCATCGGGGTGAGGCAGCCGGTGTCCACCGGGTACCCGGCGCTGGCGGGCGTGGTGTGGCCGTCCTTGTCCTGGCGGACCACCACGGCGGCATGGGCTCCGGCGATTCTCATCATCGTCGGCAAGGCGGCTCCGAGCACGCTCTTGCGGGTCGTCTCTCGTGAGCAGGCGCGTGCGAGCCGTGCCAGCGCGCTCGTGTCCGACGTGGCGTTCATGTGCTCCCCTTTGACCGTGCGGTCATGCGAGCCCGCCCGAGCCGAGCAGTTCATCGAACTTCTCCCACCTGCACAGTACGTGACCGGGTCACATCCGTGCGGTGAATCGATCGAGCGGGGGCAGTCCACGAGGGCGAGCAGTCCATCAGGTACGCGGCTCGCGAGTGACGCCAGGAGTACGGAGCTCGACGCGGCACGTGACAGACTGCGCTCATGCCCAGCCGCACCACCGAGGACCACGACCGCAGCCTGGAGCTGCGGCACGCCATCGACCGCACGGGCTACTACCCCGAGGTCGTCGCCGACGGGGTGGCGGCAGCCGTCGCCGGCGAGCAGGTGGTCTCCTTCTTCGTGCACCACGAACCGACCTTCGAGCGTGACGAGGTGCGCCGGCACCTCAGCGTCATCGTGCTGACGCCGAGCCGGCTGATCCTGGCCCACACCGACGAGCACCCGGCCGACGACCTGCTGCCCGCGCCGTACACCTCGACCTCCACCGAGGCGATCCGGCTCTCGGCGGTCAAGTCGGTCGTGGTCACCCGGATGATCGCCAACCCGACCTCCGGGCCGACGCCCCCCGCCGAGGCCGTGATGACCATCGGGTGGGGTGGCGTGAGCCGCATCGACCTCGAGCCGGCCGCCTGCGGGGACGCCGAGTGCGAAGCCGACCACGGCTACACCGGGGTGTTCGCCTCCGACGACTTCTCGCTCCGGGTCTCGACCGCCGCCGACGGCACCGACGCGGTGGCCGGACTGCTCTCCTTCACCGATTCGCTCTCCGCCCGGACCCACGGCGCGTGAGCTTCGTCGAGCCGGCGTACCTGGAGCGTTCGCTCGGGGACGTCGTTCCGGCCGTCGGCCTCGCCCTGGGGATGCCGCTCGACGACCGGCCGACCTCGTTGGTGCTGCCCGAGGCCCCGGCGTACGTGGTCCTGCTGATCGACGGGCTCGGGGCCCGACTGCTGCAGCGCTACGCGCACGCGGCGCCGTACCTCTCCAGCCTGCTGGTCGACCAGGCGCCCGGCACCGCCGGAGTTCCGTCGACCACGGCGACCAGCCTGACCTCGCTCGGTACGGCGCTGAGCCCGGGAACGCACGGACTGGTCGGCTTCACCTCCCGCATCCCGGGGACCGACCGGCTGCTCAACGCGCTGATGTGGGACCACGACATCGACCCGACCCAGTGGCAGCCGAACCCGACCGCCTTCTCACGGCTGCAGGCCCTCGGGGTGACCACGACCGTGGTGAACAAACGCGAGTTCGCCACCAGCGGTCTGACCCGGGCCGCCCACCGTGGCGCCGACTTCGTGGGCGCCGACAAGGTGGGCGAGCGGCTCGCGGCGGCCGTCACGGCTTCGACCGAGCGTCCGTCGCTGACCTACCTCTACGACGGCGACCTCGACTGGACCGGGCACCGCTTCGGGGTCACCTCCAGCCAGTGGCTGCAGCAGCTGGCGATGATCGACGCCGAGGCCGAGCAGCTGCGCGAGACGCTGCCGTCCTCGACCCGGCTGCTGGTGATCGCCGACCACGGGATGATCGACTCGCCCGACGACCGGCGCATCGACGTCGACGAGCACCCGGCGCTGCGCGACGGGGTGGCCCTGCTCGGCGGGGAGGCGCGCTTCCGGCACGTCTACTGCCAGCAGGGCGCGGTCGCCGATGTGGCCGCGACCTGGCGCGAGTTCCTGGGGGAGCGGGCGACCGTGCTGACCCGGGACGAGGTGATCGCCCGCGGCTGGTTCGGCGCGGTGGCGCCGGGGGTGCTGCCCCGCCTCGGCGACGTGGTGGTGGCCTGCGCCGACGACACCGCGCTGATGTCGAGCCGGGACTTCCCCTACGAGATGACGCTGGTGGGTCTGCACGGGTCGCTGACCGCCGACGAGATGCTCATCCCGATGCTGGTCGACTGAGGCCCGTGCCGATGGCCCGGCGCGACGTGCCCCGGCCCCCGGATGGCAGGATGCTCCCTCGTGGCTGAACTGCATTTCTACACCGGCACCATGGACTCGGGGAAGAGCACCCTGGCGCTCCAGACGAACCACAACTACGCCGCTCGGGGACGGGTCGGGCAGATCTTCACCAGCCACGACCGGGCCGGAGTGCCGGTGATCTCCTCCCGGCTGGGGCTCACCCATGATGCCCAGGAGGTCGGGGAGGACTTCGACTTCTGGACCTTCGTGGTCCGCACCCTGACCCAGGGCGGACGGGTCGACTACCTGATCTGCGACGAGGCCCAGTTCTACTCGGCCGAGCAGATCGAACAGCTGGCCAAGATCGTCGACGAGCTGCAGATCGACGTCTTCTGCTTCGGGATCCTGACCGACTTCCGGACCCGAATGTTCCCGGGCGCCGCCCGGTTGGTGGAGCTGGCCGACCGGATGCAGGTGCTCCAGGTGGAGGCGTTGTGCTGGTGCGGCAAGCGGGCCACGCACAACGCGCGCACCGAGAACGGCGTGATGGTGACCGAGGGCGAGGTGATCGTCGTCGGGGACGTCGAGGAGCAGCACACCCAGCCGGCCGACGTCGCCTACGAGGTGCTCTGCCGCCAGCACCACCGGCGGACGCTCACTGCCGCGCGGGCCAAGGCCGTCTCGCTCGCCCCGGAGCCGCTGCCCTTCGGGTGAGCCGGCCGGGGCCGTTGAACCGGTCGCCCGGCGCCGCGATGATGACGCCATGACGACCCACCCCCTGATCGACGTACCCGGGCTGAACCGGTTGCTGGGCTCGGTGAGCGTGCTCGACGTCCGCTACCGGATGGGTGGGCCGCCCGGTCCCGCGGCGTTCGCCGCCGGCCACGTGCCGGGGGCCGTGTACGTCGACCTGGAGACCGACCTGTCGGCACCGCCCGGGCCGGGCGGTCGGCACCCGCTGCCCACGCCGGCCGACTTCGAGGCCGCGGCGCGTCGCCTCGGGGTTCGCTCCGAACGTCCGGTCGTGGTCTACGACGACTGGGCCGGGCATGCAGCGGGGCGGGCCTGGTGGCTGCTGCGCTACCACGGTCACCGCGACGTCCGGATCCTCGACGGCGGCTGGGCCGCCTGGCGGGCGGAGCACGGCCCGGTCGAGACCGGCCCGGGCACCGTCCCCGGTGCTGGTGACTTCACCGCGCGCCCGGGTCACCTGCCCGTGGTGGACGCCGAGAACGTGCTGGACGTGCCGGTGCTCGTCGATGCCCGCGCCGCCGAGCGGTACCGGGGCGAGGTCGAACCGATCGACCCGGTGGCCGGCCACATCCCGGGTGCCGTCAACGTGCCGACCGCGAAGAACCTGACCGCCGAGGGACGCTTCCGGCCGGCGGCCGAGCTGCGCGAGCTCTACGCCGCCGTCGGCGCGACACCCAGCGAGGCCGACGAGGTCCGGGTGGCGGCCTACTGCGGCTCGGGGGTCACGGCGGTGCACGACATCGTCGCGATGGAGATCGCCGGGATCACCGCCGCGCTCTACCCGGGCAGCTGGAGCGGCTGGATCGCCGATCCGAGCCGCCCGGTCACCAGTGAATGCCCTTGAAGACCTTCGCCAGCATGATCTGCTCGGACTCGCGAGTGCCGGTCGAGCCCTCGCCCTTGGCCGCCGCCGAGTCGGGGAAGACGTGGTAGGCCATGTTGAGCAGCCGGAAGGCGAGCTTCGGCGCCACCGTGTGTGCCACGGCACCGACGTTGCCGAGCAGCGTGTTGATCTCGTGGGGGCGCTCCACCATGGCCTTGATGACCAGGTCGGCCGCCTGCGCCGGTGAGATGGTGGGGAACTTGTCGTAGAGCTTGGTGGGCGCGATCATCGGCGTCCGCACCAGCGGCATGTGGATGCCGGTGAAGGTGACGCCGTCCCCGACCAGCTCGGAGGCGACCACGTTGCTCCACGAGTCCAGCGCCGCCTTCGACGCGACGTACGCCGAGAAGCGCGGCGGGTTGGTCTGCACGCCGATCGAGGAGATGTTGACGATGTGGCCCTTGCGCTGATCGCGCATCTTCGGGAGCAGACCCATCACCAGGCGGATCGCGCCGAAGTAGTTGAGCTGCATGGTGCGCTCGAAGTCGTGGAAGCGGTCGTGGGAGAGCTTCAGCGAGCGACGGATCGAGCGGCCGGCGTTGTTGACCACGAAGTCGATGGCGGGCAGCTCGGCGGCGACCTGCTCGCACAACCGGTCGATCGCCTCGAGGTCCGAGAGGTCGCAGGGGAAGACGTGGGCGGTGCCGCCGCGCAGCTCGATGATCGCGCGGGTCTCCTCGAGCTTGTCCTTGCCGCGCGCGACCAGCACGGGGATGCCGCCGGCCTGGGCGACCTTCAGCGCGGTCACCTGACCGATGCCGGAGGAGGCGCCGGTGATCAGGACGTACTTGCCGGTCAGGGCAGCGCGGACGGCCGGATCCCGACCGGTCGACTCGTCGAGGTTCTCCTCCCAGTAGTTCCACAGGGTGTCGGCGTAGGACTCGAGGTCCGGGACGCCGATGCCCGAGCCGGCCAGCGCCTTCTCGGTGCGCCGGGAGTCGAAGACGGCGGAGAACGAGGTGTGGGCCAGGACCTCGGCCGGTACGCCGAACCGGCCGACGGTCTGGTCGAGCAGGGCCTGGACGGCGCCGTTGCGCACCAGCCCGCCGACCACGGTGGAGGGGCGCAGCATCTTCGGCACCAGCGCGAACGGCAGCGATCCGGTGACGCGGCGATCGATCGGGGTGGCGAACTGGGGGGCACCGGCGGCCGAGCAGAAGGCGTTGATCGTGTCGACCACGGGCTGCGGCTCGGGGTTGACCAGGTGGAACGCCTCGCCGTCGTGACCGGGCAGGTGGGCGAGGTGGTCCATGGCCTTGGCCACGTAGTCCACCGGCACGACGTTGGTGTCGCCGAGGTCGACACCGACCAGCGGCATCCAGGACGGCAGGTTGTCCCGCAGCATCTTCATCAGCGGGAAGAAGTAGTAGGGGCCGTCGACCTTGTCCATGGCGCCGGTCTGCGAGTCGCCCACGACGACCGCGGGACGGTAGACCCGCCAGGGAGTGGACAGCTCCTCGCGCACGATCTTCTCGGACTCGAACTTGGTCCGGTGGTAGGGCGAGGGCAGGTGCTGGCCCTCGTCGAACATGGTCTCGTCGAAGCGACCCACGAACTCGCCCGCGGCGGCCACGGAGGAGACCTGGTGGAAGCAGCCGACCTTGAGCGCGTTGGCCAGGGAGACGGCGTTGCGGGTGCCGCCGACGTTCATCGCCTCGTTCGTGGCGTCGTCCGCGGTCATGTCGTAGATCGCGGCGAGGTGGAAGAAGTGGTCGATCTCACCGGTGTGGTCGGCGACCCACTTCGAGGCCACCCCCAGGTTCGGCTGGGAGAGGTCTCCCACGACCGGGATCACCCGGTCGGAACCCCAGCGCCGGAGGAGCATCTCCATCCGGGGCAGGGAGCTCTCCCGCACCAGGACGTGGATCTCGCCCTCGCGGTGGTCGAGGAGCTCCTCGACGAGGTGTCGGCCGATGAACCCGGTTGCGCCTGTGACGAAGTACGACATGCGGTGGACCCTACCCGGAAGCGAGGGTGTTGGTCACCGCGCGCTCCCCAGCACTTTCGCCCACCCCGGCTCAGTCGTTCTTGCCGCCGCCGAACATGATCTCGTCCCAGCTCGGCACCGAGGCCCGGCCGCGGCTCTTCTTGACCGGACGCCGCGTCGGGGACTCGTCCTCCGCCTGCTCGTCGGTGGTCTCCGGCGTCGCCGAGGGCTCGGAAGTCGCGGGCTCCGGGGCGTCGGCGCCGGGTGCCTGGGACGTCGACTCGTCGTCGCTGGAGCCGGCGTGAGGGTGGGGCACGGGGGTCGGCGGGGCCGGGCTCGGCTCGCGGACCGGGGTGGGGTCGGCCACCATCTCGATCGCGTCGTCGCCGAGGGGGAGCTCCTCCTCCTGGACCGCGCTCAGGCGGCGCTGACGGGCCTGGCCGAGGTCGTCGGCGGCGGGTGCGGCCTCCGCGGGGGCCGCGAGCTCGCCGAGCAGCCAGCGGGCGTCGTCGTTGTCGGCGGTGACGTAGTTGCCGGGCATGTCGAAGGTGAAGTGGGCCGCTCCGGTACGACGGGTGGCGGCGTAGGCGCCGGTGAGGGTCCAGCGGCCGTCCTCGCGGCGCCACGCGTCCCACTCGACGGAGTCCGGGTCGACGTTGAGCGAGCGCAGGTGGGCGGTGACGGCGTCGCCCAGGGTGCGCGCGCTGCCGGTCGAGCCCGCGTCGACGGCCTTGCGGCGCACCGACGAGCGCTGCGCCCGCTCCGCCACGTGCTGGCGCTCGGCCAGGACCGGGGCGGCGAACGCCATGATCTTCTCGACGGTGGTCTGCGCGGCCTGCGCAACCGCCTCCGGGGTCTCTCCGGCCCGGATCCGAGCCTGGATGTCGCGGGGACGCATGGCACTGTCCATCTGAATCTCCAACTTGCCGAGGCGGGCGGTGTCGCCGAGTAGAGCAGCGCGGAGACGCGGGTCGATGTCGAGCGTGAACTCGACCCCGGCTTCGCTGAGCATGAGCAGGCGCTTCCCGTCGTCGCTCACTCCGCTGAGGGTGAGGTGCGCCATGGGTGGTCCTGCTCCTGTCCAGCGTCTTGTCTTCGGTGCGCCGAGCCTACGCCAGCAAGGTGCGGCAGGTTGCGCTGTGTCCCGGCGTGCCTCGCTCCGATCGAGGAACCCCGCTTGCGACGGTAACCTCCACTCGTGCAGCCCCCCGAGCCCTCCTCCGCCCTGGTGGTCCTCGAGCTCCTCGGCATCTTCGTCTTCGCGATCTCCGGGGCCCTGGTCGCGGTGCGCAAGGAGCTCGACCTGTTCGGGCTCCTGGTGCTCGCCGGCACCACCGGTCTGGGCGGCGGATTCCTGCGCGACGTGCTGATCGGGGCGGTCCCGCCGGCTGCCCTGGCCGACTGGCGCTACCTGCTCGTCCCGGTCGGTGCCGGCGTGCTCACGTTCTGGTGGCACCCGGCGATCGGGCGGATGGAGCGCACCGTCACCGTGTTCGACGCCTTCGGGCTGGGGCTGTTCTGTGTCACCGGCGCCCTCAAGGCCGTCGACTACGGGCTCGGCCCGGTGCCCGCTGCCCTGATGGGGATGGTGACCGGGATCGGCGGCGGGATGGCGCGCGACCTGCTCGCCGGCCGGGTGCCCGAGATCTTCCGCGGGGAGCTCTACGCGACCCCGGCCTTGGCCGGGGCCTTCATCGCCGTGATGCTCGACCGGACCGACCTGCCGTTGCTGGTGGTGGCGCTCGCCGGCGGGGGCCTCTGCATCGTCTGGCGCCTGCTGGCCATCTGGCGGCACTGGCAGGCCCCGATGCCGAAGGGGCCGGCCAGCGTCTGACCGGGGTGCCTGCGTCAAGCCACTCGTGGCCGGTCTCGAAGGCGTGGCCACTCGGCTCGACCGCGTCCGCGGGCATGGCGCCGACCCGCACGCCCTGACAGTGCTCGGTTCAGCGGCGGGGGAGGAGGAGCGCGGCGAGGGCCGCGACGACGCCCGCTCCGAGTGCGACGAGGTACGCCGCGGAGGCGCCGTGGGCGTCGATCACCAGGCCCGAGACGGTGGCGCCCGGTGCGACCCCCGCCACCAGTCCGGTGTGCATGATCGCCATGCCCTCGGTCAGTCGTCCCCGCGGAACCGCCTGCTCGGTCAGCGACAGGCTCGCGATCAGCGTGGGCGCGATCGCGAAGCCCGCCAGCAGGAGCAGCAGACCGAGCACCAGCAGCGAGTCGACGAAGTAGAGGGGCAGCATCGTGGCGGCCATCGCCGCCGCTCCCCAGCGGACCCGGAAGTCGGCGCTGCGTCGCCAGTGGACGGCCCCGGTGATCACGCCCGCCAGCAGACTGCCGAGGGCATAGAGGGCGAGCAGTGGCCCGGCGTACGCCTGGCTGCCCTGTTCGCCCGAGAAGGCCACGGTGGTCACCTCGACCGCCCCGAAGAGCGTGCCGAGGGCCGCGCTGACCACGGCCAGCGGTCCGATCGTCGCCCAGGGCATCGGTGGCCGCGGGCCCGACGTCCGGCGGGGGCCGGTGGCCGGCGGCTCGGTGGCCCGCAACGACGTGAAGACCAGGGTGCCTCCCACACAGGCGACGATGGCGACGGCCATGCCGGCCACCGGGTGCCAGGCGGTGGCGAGGACGGTGACCAGGATCGGGCCGAGCATGAAGACGGCCTCGTCGAGCACCGACTCCAGGGCGTAGGCGCTCTGGATGTCACGCGGCTCGCTCAGGACGTGCGACCAGCGAGCCCGCACCGAGGAGCCGACCTGGGGCAGGGTGGCGCCCGCGACCGCCGCGATCACGAAGGAGGTGATCCGGGGCCAGTCGGCCTGCACGGACCAGACCAGCAGGGAGGTGGAGACACCGAACACGACGGCGGCGACCGTCAGGACGCGTCGCTGTCCGAGGCTGTCCAGCAGGCGTCCCTGGAGGATCGCGAGCAGGGCGTTGGCGACCATGTAGGCCGCGGAGACGGCGCCCGCGACCGCGTAGGAGCCGGTGGCGGCCGAGACGAGCAGGACGATGCCCAGCCCGACCATGGAGATCGGCAGGCGCGCCACCAGAGCGGTGGAGCTGAACGCGAGCGCGCCGGGCTCCGTCAGCACCCGGCGGTAGGAGGTCAGCACGATCGCGAGCGTAGGACCACGCGGACGCCCGAGCGAATTGTCGCGCTGCCTACGATGGCGGCATGCAGCCTGCCGTGAGCCGTGACGCCACGCCCTACGACGCCCTCCTCCTGGTCTCCTTCGGTGGTCCGGAGGCCCCCGACGAGGTGGTGCCGTTCCTGGAGAACGTCACGCGGGGTCGCGGGATCCCGCGCGAACGGCTCGAAGCGGTGGGGGAGCACTACTTCCTGTTCGGCGGCCGCTCGCCGATCAACGACCAGAACCGCGCCTTCCTCGCCGCCCTGCGCCAGGACCTGGCCGGCGCGGGCATCGACCTGCCGGTCTACTGGGGCAACCGCAACTGGGACCCCTACCTGCGCGACACCGTCCAGCAGATGGCGGCCGACGGCGTGACCCGGGCGGCGTGCTTCGTGACCAGCGCCTACTCGTCGTACTCGAGCTGCCGGCAGTACCGCGAGAACCTGGCCGACGCGGTCGAGGGGATCGAGGGTGCTCCGGTGCTGGAGAAGCTCCGGCACTACTTCAACCACCCGGGGTTCGTGGAGCCGATGGTGGACGCCACCCTGGCCGCGCTGGCCGAGCTCCCCGACGCCGTACGCGAGAAGGCGCACCTGGCCTTCGTCACCCATTCCATCCCCGAGTCGATGAACGACGCGAGCGGCCCCGACGGTGGGGCGTACGTCGAGCAGCACGCCAGCGTGGCCGAGGTGATCGTGGAGCGGGTCCGGCAGGAGACCGGGCGTCGGCACGCGCACCGGCTCGTCTTCTGCTCGCGCTCGGGTGCGCCCCACATCCCGTGGCTGGAACCCGACATCAACGACCACCTCGAGGCCGTGGCCGCCGACGGCGCGCCGTCGGCGGTGATGGTGCCGATCGGGTTCGTCTCCGACCACATGGAGGTGATCTACGACCTCGACACCGAGGCCCTGGCCACGGCGGAGAAGCTCGACCTGCCGGTCACCCGCGCGGCGACCGCCGGCGTCGACCCGCGCTTCGTGGCGATGGTGCGCGACCTGCTCCTCGAGCGGGCCGGCGTCGAGCGGGGCCAGGAGGTCGCCCGGGCCAGCGTCGGCAGCATCGCCCCGATGTGGGACCGCTGCCCGGTGGGCTGCTGCCCCAACCCGCGCGGCGAGCGGCCGGCGCTGTGCGGTCAGGACCGGTGACCTCGCCCGAGCAGCTGGCCGGCCTGGCGCTCGAGACCGCCCGGGCTGCCGCCGAGCTGGTGCGCGGGCGTGCGGCCCGCGGCGTCGAGGTCGCGGCGACGAAGAGCAGCCACATCGACATCGTCACCGAGGCCGACCGGGCGAGCGAGGAGCTGATCCGACGGCTGTTGCACGAGGCCCGGCCCGACGACGGGCTCGTGGGGGAGGAGGCCGCCACCGAGCTGGGCAGCTCGGGGGTCCGCTGGATCATCGACCCGATCGACGGCACGGTGAACTTCCTCTACGGCATCCCGCAGTACGCCGTCTCGATCGCCGCCGAGCGCGACGGTGTCGTGGTGGCGGGCGTCGTGCTCAACGCCGCCACCGGCACCGAGTACCTCGCCCACCTGGCCGATGACGGCACGGGCGGGGTGGCGACCCGGGACGGCCGACCCCTCGCCGTCCGTGCTCCCGCACCGCTGAGTCACCGTCTGGTGGCGACCGGCTTCAACTACGACGCCGGACTACGCGAGATCCAGGCCCGCGCCATGGTCCAGCTGCTGCCCCGGGTCCGCGACCTCCGCCGGCTGGGCTCCTGCGCCCTGGACCTCTGCCACGTGGGCGAGGGGTTGCTGGACGCCTACGTGGAGGAAGGGGTCCACGAGTGGGACCACGCGGCGGGCGGCCTGATCGCCCGGGTCGCCGGGGCCCGCACCGAACTCACCACGGGCGCCGGTGGCAGGGACCTGCTGATCTGCGCCCCCGAGCACGGTTTCGAGGAGTTCCGGGCAGCGGTGGCGCAGGCGGGATTCCTGGCCGGAGGCCCCGCCGCAGCACGGGAATAGCGGGCTGTTACCAGATGTTCACGGGTCATGACGGCGAACCGGTGTGCGACTGCGCAGTTCGATGGTGCACAATCTGGCGCCGACGCGGTCGACGATTGCCGGTTTTCGGTCTGTAAGGGTTCCAGGGGAGTGAAGTGACGCATGGCCACTGATTACGACGCACCACGCAAGAACGAGGACGAGCAGTCCGAGGAGAGCATCGAGGAGCTCAAGGCCCGTCGCCACGACAAGAACTCCGGGAAGGTCGACGAGGACGAGACCGAGGCCGCCGAGTCCTTCGAGCTGCCCGGCGCCGACCTGTCGCACGAGGAGCTCGCGGTCGAGGTGAAGCCCAAGCAGGACGACGAGTTCACCTGCATGAGCTGCTTCCTGGTGCACCACCGCTCGCAGCTCGACGACGCCAAGAAGATGATCTGCAAGGACTGTGCCTGAGCTCTGAGCTCACCCCCTGCGCATCGTCGACGAAGGCTCGCCCCCTGCTGGGGGCGAGCCTTCGGTGTTGTCGGTGTTGTCGGTGATCAGATGGTCGGTGCGTCCGCC
>NZ_JBFIKK010000068.1:0-18246 GCF_041600255.1 Nocardioides sp.
CCCCCCCGGCCGGGAACCCGCACAGCACCCCCGGCGTCCCACCTGCATGAGCCAGCCCCGCAAGCACCACCGCCCAGCCCTGGTGTGGGCCGCCCCTGCTGTCCTCGCCCTCGTGCTCACCTCAGCCGGCTGCTCCGGCTCCGACGTCTCCACGATGAGCGGCGACCGGAGCAGTGCGGGCGAGATCGCACCGGGCGCCCCGCCGGACTCGGGTGCGGCGCTCGACGGCTTCGCGTTCGACGCCAGCGCCGAGGGGGGCAGCGCCGAGGAGGGCGGCTCCACCAGCGGCTCCACCAACTACGCCACCGGCGGCTCCAGCAAGGCCGCCCGCGGTGAGCTCTCCGACGTGGCCCGACAGGCGGTGATCTCGAAGGGCACGGTCTCGCTGCGCGCCGACGACGTGGCGAAGGCCCGGTTCGACGTGCAGAAGGTCGTCGACGAGTTCGGCGGCGAGGTGTCCGACGAGGCCACCACCACCGACGAGGACGGCGTCGTCAACACCTCGCGGATGGTGCTGCGGATTCCCAGCGGCGAGTTCGGCGACGCCCTCCAGGAGCTCGAGCAGGTCGCCGATCTCGAGTCCTCCAAGCGGACCAGCGAGGACGTCACGACCCAGGTGATCGACGTCGAGGTGCGGCTCAAGGTGCAGCGGGCCAGCATCCAGCGGATCCAGGCCCTGCTCGCCCGAGCCGACGACATCGGCGACATCGTCGCGATCGAGAACCAGCTGACCCAGCGCCAGGCCGAGCTGAACTCGCTCGAGCAGCAGCAGGCCTACCTCGCCGACCAGACCTCGCTCTCCACGATCATCGTGCACCTCGAGCGCACCGATGCGTCCGCGACGGAGCCGACGGACGAGAAGGGGTTCGTCGCCGGCCTGAGGTCGGGCTGGGACGGGCTGACCGCCTTCGCGACAGCGGTCGCGACGACGGCCGGGCTGCTCCTGCCGTTCACGGTCCTGCTGATGCTGCTGGCGGCCCTCGCCTGGCCGCTGCTGCGGCCCGCCGTACGACGCCTGCGCGCCCGGCAGCCGAGCGCCCCACCCGCGGCCCCGACCGCACCCGCACCCGCGGCCCCGACCGCACCCACCACCGCGAGCGACTGAACGCCTACTCCCGGGACGCCTCGGCGTTGTCGAAGATGTCGAGCAGGGCTCGGATCGGCATGTCCGACTCGGCCGGGTGCCGGAAGTGCCGGTCCGGGTGCAGGCGGTACTCGTTGCGCCGACCGACCTTCTCCTTGGTCACGTAGCCCGCCTCCTCGAGGTCGGCCAGGATCAGCTGCGCCGAACGCTCGGTGATCCCGACCGAGAGGGCGAGGTCCCGGATGCGCGCCCTCGGATCACGACTCAGCGCCACCAGCACGTGGCCGTGGTTGGTGAGGAAGGTCCATGATCTCGTCGGGGGGCTGGGCATGAGGGCAGGATAGGCGGCCCGGCCCCGTCGATGAGACGACACTCACACACGCGCATGGCATTACACGAATCATATTTCGTGTAACTTCATGCGCATGACCTCTGCCCTCCACTGCGTTCGCACCCTGGCCGCCGGCCTCGTCCTCGTCGGGCTCGCGGGTGCCGTCGCCCTCGCCCAGGGCGTCACGCCCACCACCGGCCTGCCTGTCGCGGGCACCACGTACGGCTTCCGGCTCGACGTGGTCTCCGTCGTCCTCCTCCTGCTGATCGGCTCACTCGGCTGGCTGGTGATGACCTACGCCCGCACCAACCTGCGCGGCCAACCCCGCCTGGTCCGCTTCGAGCTGCTCGCCTGCGCCGCCCTGCTGAGCCTGGCCGCGATGGTCAGTGGCGCCAGCCTCCCGGTCATCGCGGCAGGCTGGACGCTGAGCGGCCTCGCCGTCGCCGGCCTGGTCTCCCACCCCGGCACCGCCGGCGCCCGCGCCGCCGCCCGCAGGATGCGCCGCACCCTCCTGGTCGGCGACCTCGCCCTGTGGGCGGCCGTCGGCATCGCTGCGGTCAGCTGGCCGAGCCTGGACCGCGCCGACCTCGCCGGCCTGCCGGGAAGTGCCGGCACCACGGCGGTCGCCCTGCTGCTGGTGGTCGCGGCGGTCGTCCGCTCCGGCCTGGCTCCGGCCCACCGCTGGCTGGCCGACACGGCCGAGGCCCCCTCGCCGGTCTCCGCCCTGCTGCACGCCGGCGTGGTCAACGGCGCCGGCATCCTGGCCCTGCTCCTGTGGCCGGTCCTGCGCGCCGCGCCCGCCGCCCTGCTGCTCCTGCTGGTCGCCGGCCTCGCCTCCGTCGCCGTGGGCGCACTGGCGGCCCGGGTCCGACCGGACGTCAAGGGCCGGCTCGCCTGCTCCACCACGAGTCAGATGGGCTACATGTCGGTGCAGCTGGCCCTCGGCCTGCCCGCTGCCGCCCTGCTGCACCTGGTCGGTCACGGCGCCTACAAGTCCTGGCTCTTCCTGCGCGCCGGTGACGCCGTGGCCCGCACGCGCGGCTCGTGGCTCGCCACCAACCTCACCCCCGGCCACACCCCCGGCCACGCCGCCGCACCCCGACGGTCCGTCGTCACCACCGTGGGCGCCGTCGCGGTGCTGACCGCACTCGCCGCGCCCGCGGCGTACGTCCTCCTGCACACCACCGGGCCGGCCGGACTGGTCCCGCTCGCCCTTGCCCTGCTCGTGGCCGGCCTGGCCGGTTGGGAGGCCGGCCTGCTGGCCCGGGTCGACACCCTGCCGCGGAGGGTCGCGACCCTGGCCGCCGGCGGTGCGGCAGCGGCGTACGTCTGGCTGCTCGTCGGGTGGGAGCACCTGCTCACGGGCCTCGGCGCGGCCACCGCCGTGTGGTCCACCGGCACGGCCGCCCTGCTGGTCGCGATCGTTGTGGCCACGGCTCTGGCCACGGCCGCCGCAGCCGGACGACTGCACCTGACCACCGTCTCGTCGCTGGCCACCCTGCTCACCCGCACCACTGTCCGCCCGCTGGGTCGGCGTCGGAGCGCAGCCTGGCCCGCCGCGGAGACCGTCTCCGAGCTGCCCACCGAGCACGTGGGTACGGCGGTCGCCGCCGCCGGCCTGCTCGTCGGGCCGGCCTGGCCGCTGCGTGAGTCGGTGGCCGCCAACCCGCTGGCCGACCTGGAGATGCTGCCGGTCGAGGACGCCCTGGCGCTCGCCTCGCGGACCTACGGCACTCCCCTGCGGCTCACGCTCCACGCCCACCACCGCAACCTCTCCGGGGGCACGCTCTCCCGCTCCCACCTGGCGCGGGCCCTGCGCGAGGCCGCGCACCAGTCCCCGGAGGACACGCTGGTCACGGCCTCGGTGACCGAGTTCCTCGCCACCAGCGCCACCCTCGCCGCCCTCGAGGAGGACCACACGCCGGCCTCGTCGCTCACCGGCCGCGCACCCCGGCTCTGCGAGCTCGCCGCGACGGACGGGCTCACCCGACTGGTGGACGACCACATCGGCCTCTGGACCGCTCGCGCCTGGGCCCACGCCCAGGACGACGCCACCGGCCCCTGGCAGCTGTGGCGTGCCGCCGCCGCCCACCCGAGCTACGACCGCGCGACGGGAGTGCGGGGCATCTCCGCCCAGGTGCGCACCCTCCCCGAGGAGCCCGAGCAGGCGCTGGTCGCTCTCCTCGCCCGTGCCGGGGTTCCCGCCTCGGACGTGGTGCGCCAGCTGACCGCGCACCTGGTCGCGGCACCCGGCTGGGCCGCGCACGCACGCTGGCGGGCCCGCCGCCAGGGCGACCACGGTCCGGTCGTCGAGCTGCTCGCTCTCCGCGTGGCCCTCGACGTCCTGCTCACGGGCGCCGCGACCGACGGCGCACCCGTGCCGGCGGCGCCGGTCCCGCCCGCCCCGCAGGAGAGCACCACGGAGGTGGCCCTGGTCGAGCGCTGCGCCGGCATCTGGCAGCGCGCTCTCGAGCTCGCCGCCCACGACGCGCTCGTCCAGCAGCTCGCTGAGCGCAGCGCCCCGGCCCAGCCGAGCGCGACCGGGAAGGCGCGCCCCCTGTCGGACTCGCTGTGGTGCATCGACGTCCGCTCCGAGCGGGTTCGCCGCCACCTCGAGCACCAGGGCGCGCACCGCACCCACGGGTACGCCGGGTTCTTCGGCGCCGTCGTCCGGTTCCTCGACGCCGACGCCAACTCCTACGACCAGTGCCCGGCACTCGTCCGCTCCGGCACCACCGTCCGGGAGGAGGGCGGGCAGCTCGGCCTGCGTCGCACCTTGCACCGGACGATGACGGCTCCGGCCCGCTCGCCCCTGGGCGCGCTGGTCGTCGCCGAGGGGGCCGGCAGCCTGGCCGGGCTGCTCGCGCTGGCCGGCAGCACCGTCCCCGCCCGGCTGCGCCGGCGTACCGGGGCCTGGACCGGGCTCCGACCGCACCAGCGTTCGGCGCCGCTCCGGCTGGCCAGTGCGGCCGAGCTGGCCGAGCGGGTCGGCCTGGCCGAAGGCGCCCTGCGCGCCGTCGGCCTACTGGACGACTTCGCCCCGGTCCTGCTGGTGGTCGGACACGGCTCCACGGTGACCAACAACGCCCACGCCAGCGGGTACGACTGCGGTGCCTGCGGCGGCAACGACGGCACGGTCAACGCCCACCTGCTGGCCGACGCCCTCAACGACCCCGAGGTCCGGCGCACCCTGGCCGAGCGCGGCATCGTCCTTCCCGACGACACGGTGGCGGTGGCGGGCGTGCACGACACCACCCTCGACGTGGTCCGGCTGGCCGCCCCCGACGCGACCGGCCTGCCCGCCACCACCGCGGCCGCCCTCGCCGAGATCGAGGAGCACCTGGCCGTGGCCGGACGGCGTACGGCCACGGAGCGGGTTGCGACCCTGCCCGGGCGTTCGCCGCGGCGCAGCGCCACGGCCGAGGTCGCGCACCGCGCGGCCGACTGGTCCCAGCCGACCCCCGAGTGGGGGCTGGCCGGGAACGCGGCCCTCGTGGTCGGACCGCGGTCGCTCACCCAGGACCTGGATCTGGGCGGGCGGGTGTTCCTGCACTCCTACGAGCGCGAGCAGGACACCGACCACCAGATCCTGACGACGATCCTGACCGCACCGGTGGTGGTCACCCAGTGGATCAGCGCCTCCTACCGCTTCGCGACGGTGGCTCCGGAGCTCTTCGGGGCAGGCGACAAGACGACCCACAACGTGATCGGGGACGTCGGCGTGATCAGCGGTGCCAGCGGTGACCTGCGGATCGGCCTGCCCTGGCAGTCGCTGCACGAGCGGATGCCGGCCCCCGGGCCGCACGCCGAGTCGCCGGCCCTGCACGACCCGGTGCGCCACCTGGTCGTGCTCGCCGCCGACCGGACGGCGACGGCACGGATCGTCACGGAGCACCAGGTGCTGCACCAGTTGGTCGGCAACGGTTGGATCGACCTGGTGGTCGTGGACACCGAGGGCGCCCACCGCCTCGACCGTCACCTGGCCTGGCAGCCCTGGAACATCCTGGCGGCGAGCGGCGTCGCCCGGGCGTCGCACCCGCGGTCGAGTGCGGCGGCCCACTGATGGCGCGCCGATCCGGGGGGGACCACGGACATCCGTGGCACTCCCTGACGGCGGTGCTCACCACCCGGCACGGGAAGGCCTACGCGATCGCCCGGGCGCTGCGCCCGGGTCTGGGTCTGGAGGTGGTCACGCACCCGGGAGACACCGACGCCCTGGGCACGTTCAGCGGCGAGGTCGAGCGGCAGCTCGGGCCGCAGGAGACCGCGCTCGCCAAGGCGCGGCTGGGCGCGGCCGCGGGCGGCCACCGACTCCTGCTGGCCTCCGAGGGCTCGTTCGGCCCGCACCCCGAGGTGCCGTTCGTGACCGTCGACCAGGAGCTGGTCGTGCTCCTCGATCGCGAGACCGGCCACACCGTGACCGGTCACGCGACCTCCCTGGCCACCACCACGTTCAGCACGGTGGTGGCGCCCGACGCGGACCTGGACGACGTCCTGGCTCGCGCGGACGCTCCGCGGCACCGGCTCGTCGTACGCCCCGAGGGCGCGCGGGCCACGGCCGGCACGGTGCACAAGGGGATCGTCGGCCGCAGCGCCCTGGCCCGTGCGGTGGCGATCGCCGCCGAGCACTCGCCGTCGGGGGCCGCCCGGGTTGAGACCGACCTGCGCGCCCACGTCTGCCCCTCCCGGCGCGAGGTGATCGCGCGCGCAGCCGAGGACCTGGCGGCCCGAGCGGCGCGACTCTGCCCGGGCTGCGGCATTCCCGGCTGGGGCCCGCAGCGGACGGTGCGCGGAGCACCCTGTCGCGCCTGCGGTACGGCGACCTCGTCGGTCGATCACGTGGTGTGGGCCTGCGGCGCCTGCCCCCACGAGGCGATCAGCACCGAGGCCCGCCCGGCGGGCGGGGCCGAGCCGGCCAGCTGCCCGCGCTGCAACCCCTGAGCGGGACCCGTCAGACCGGGTGGGACTGCACGAACTCCGTGAGCCGCTTGAGCTGGTCGGGATCGGTCGAGGGGATGACGCCGTGGCCGAGGTTGAAGATGTGCCCCTTGGCGGCCTTGCCGGCCTCGATCACCTCGGCGGCGCGGGCGGTCATCACGTCGGTCGGCGCGAACACCAGCGTCGGGTCGAGGTTGCCCTGGACGACCCGGCCACCCACGAGCGGGATCGCGTGGGCGAGCGGGGTGCGCCAGTCCACGCCGACCACGTCGGCGCCGGCGTCGCCCATCAGCGAGAGCAGGTTGCTGGTACCGACCCCGAAGTGGATCCGGGGCACCCCGAGAGCACCGGCCCGCTCCAGCACCCGCGCCGAGTGCGGCATCACGAAGTCGGCGTAGTCGGCCGGGGTCAGGGCGCCCGCCCAGGAGTCGAAGAGCTGGACGGCACTGGCACCGGCCGCCACCTGCACCTCGAGGTACGTCGCAGCGATCGCCCCGATCTTGCGCATCAGGGCGTCCCAGACGTCGGGTGCGCCGAACATCATCGCCTTGGTCTTCGCGTGCTCCTTCGACGGCCCGCCCTCGACGAGGTACGACGCGACGGTGAACGGCGCCCCGGCGAACCCGATCAACGGGGTGCCGCCGAGCTCGCTCACCAGCGACGTCACGGCCGCGGTGATGAACCCGACGTGCTCGGCGGTCAGGTCGGGGATCGCCTCGACGTCGGCCAGGGTCCGGACCGGGTTGGCCACCACCGGGCCGATCCCCGGCTTGATGTCGAGGTCGACACCGACCGCCTTGAGCGGCAGCACGATGTCGGAGAAGAAGATGGCCGCGTCGACGCCGTAGCGCCGGACGGGCTGGAGGGTGATCTCGGTGACGAGGTCGGGGTCCATGCAGGACTCGAGCATCCCGATGCCCTCACGGATCTTGAGGTACTCGGGGAGTGAGCGGCCTGCCTGGCGCATGAACCACACCGGGGTGTGAGGCACGGATTCGCCGCGCGCGGCCCGGAGGAAGGCGCTGTCGTGGAGGTCGGCTCGAGCAGTCACATGACGAAGCCTCGCAGGTCAGTCGGCGTGTTCGCACATCGACAGCTGACGA
Source organism: Nocardioides sp. (assembly GCF_041600255.1). Classification (GTDB taxonomy): domain Bacteria; phylum Actinomycetota; class Actinomycetes; order Propionibacteriales; family Nocardioidaceae; genus Nocardioides. The sequence goes on from NZ_JBFIKK010000068.1 coordinate 7,457, forward strand.
TCGACCTACTGTGAACCCATGGTCGTCCGTCAGGAGACGCACCCCGGATCGGGTGCGGCCGCGAGTCCCCCGGAGTTCCGGGAGGCCGTGGCGACCATGCGCGCCGCCCGGCTGCGTCCGGAGATCTTCTGCGAGGAGATGCCGGCGCCGCAGCGGATCGCGCCGTACTCGGCGGCACTGTCGGCCGACGTCACCGTCGACGACACCGATGTCGGGACCGGTCGGATCATCCTGCTGCACGACCCGGCCGGCAACGACGCCTGGAACGGCACCTTCCGGTGCGTGGCCTACGCCCGGGCCGACATCGACCTCGACCTGATCACCGACCCGATGCTCGCCGACGTCGGTTGGTCCTGGCTGACCGAGGCGCTCGACGCCCACGGCGCGTCGTACGGCGCGGAGTCGGGCACGGTCACCCGCGTGGCCACCGAGAGCTTCGGCAGCATGTCGGACGAGCACGGCACCGCCCAGATCGAGATCCGGGCGTCCTGGACGCCTCGACCGACCGGCGACCCGATGTCCCCGGTCGCCCTCGACCTCGCGCCCCACATCGAGGCCTGGGGGGAGCTGCTGTGCACCGCGGTCGGCCTGCCGCCGGTCCCCGAGGGCGTGAGCGTCATCCCGAGCCGTCGAGGCCAGCGGGGCGTGGGTCGCTGACCACCATGGCCCCTGACCCCAGCGTCACCCCTCCCGCCGACGAGTCCGCACCCGACGAGGGGGCCGCTGCGTCACCCGAGCCCCCGCCGATGCTGCACCTGCGCGACGGGCTGCCCACGATCGTGGACACCCCGGAGAGCCTGGAGCGTGCCTGCGCCGACCTGGCCGCGGGCACGGGCCCGGTCGCCATCGACGCGGAGCGGGCCTCCGGCTACCGCTACTCCTCCCGCGCCTACCTGATCCAGCTCCGCCGGGCCGGCTCCACGACCTGGCTGGTCGACCCGATCGGCTTCGAGAGCCTGGCCCCGTTGCAGGCGGTCCTCGACGGCAGCGAGTGGATCCTGCACGCCGCCACCCAGGACCTGCCCTGCCTGGCCGAGGTCGGCCTGCGGCCCAGCGCCCTGTTCGACACCGAACTCGCCGGACGACTGCTCGGCTATCCCCGGGTCGGGCTGGCCACCCTGGTGGAGACGCTGCTCGGGTTCCGTCTCGCCAAGGAGCACTCGGCGGTCGACTGGTCCACGCGCCCGCTGCCGGCGCCCTGGTTGGAGTACGCCGCCCTCGACGTCGAGGTGCTGGTCGAGTTGCGCGAGGTGTTGGCCGCCGAGCTCGTCGAGACCGGCAAGGACGCCTGGGCCCAGCAGGAGTTCGACCACCTGCGCACCTTCGAGGCGCCCACCCGCCAGGAGGCGTGGCGGCGTACCTCCGGGCTGCACCGTGTCCGGGGTCGTCGCGGGCTGGCGGCGGTCAAGGCGATGTGGGAGATGCGTGACCAGATCGCCGAGCAGCGCGACGTGACCCCGGGCCGGATCGTGCCGGACGCAGCACTCGTCGCGGCCGCCCAGGCGATGCCCACGACCAGGGAGGCCCTGCTGGGCACCAAGGGCTTCCACGGCCGCGGCGCCGAGCGGTACGCCGGGCGCTGGCTCGCCGCGCTCGACGAGGCTCGTCAGCTGCCGGAGGAGGACCTGCCGGCCCGCTCGCCGCGCGGGGACGGTCCGCCGCTGCCGCGCGCCTGGGCGGAGAAGGACCCGGTGGCCGCCAAGCGGCTGCTGCTGGCCCGCGAGTCGATGGCACGGGTGGCGCAGGAGAACAACCTGCCCGTCGAGAACGTGCTCACCCCCGACTACCTGCGCCGCACCCTGTGGAGCCCGCCGGCCACGCGGGACCCGGGCGCCCTGCTGGACGCGGTGGTGGACGCCCTGATGGCCCTCGGTGCCCGCAGCTGGCAGATCGGGCTGGCTGCCCCGGTCGTGGCCCAGGCCATCCTCGGCGCCGACGCCGACCCGTCACTGGAGACCGACGCCGGCTCGGGCTCCGACGCGAGCACACCGGACTGACGGGCGTCTGAGTTCGGGCGTCTGAAGTCGGGCGTCAGGAGTCCGGCGTCAGGAGTCGGGCGTCGACTCCGGATCGGCCGGGATCAGCACGCGCTGCGAGATCCGGTCGATCTGCTCGGTCAGCGCGTCGAGGTCCAGCACCGGCACGCTCACCAGCCGGCGCAGGGCACCGGCCACGGCGTCCTCCAGTTCGTCCCACGCAAAGATCAGCGGCGGCGTCTCCATCGAGCGCACGCTCGCGTTGAACACCCGGGAGTGCTGCGGCTGACGACCCGGCTGCAGGAAGTCGTCCGACAGCGCCACCTCGAGGTTGGCCGGCGCCAGGTAGCCGACCCGGGTCACCGTCGAGACCGCGGGGGCCGAGGTCGCGTGCACCAGGAAGTCGGCGGCGCGGGAGATGTCCGCGCTCCCGGACGAGAGGCACAGGCCGGTGATGTCCCCGATGGTGGCCGGGCTCTCCAGACTCGGCATGGGCATGACGTCCCAGTTCAGGCCCTGGACCTGGCGCAGCTCGGGGACCAGCCCGCGGAAGCCCGCGATCATCCCGACCCGACCCCGCTCGAACCACTCCTGAGGCGTGGCCCGGGCCAGCTGGCGGTCGGTCAGGTTCACGTGCGGGTCGCGCAGCAGCTCGAGGGTGCGCTCCAGGGCGGCGCGGCTGTCGTCCTCGGAGAAGGCCAGCGACGTGGGCTCCGCCTCGGAGTCGAAGAGCGTGCCGTCGCCGGAGTACACGAAGGGGGCCAGTCCCCGCAGCGTCGGCTCGATGTAGAGCCCACGGGTGCCCTTGGCCGGCCGGGTGGCGAAGCGGGCAGCGGCGGCGAACTGGTCGAAGCTCCACCGCACGTCGGAGCCGTCCACCAGCTCCGGGGCGTTCAGGCCGCGGGCGCGCATCCGCTCGAAGTCGACGAGGTCCCGGTTGTAGTAGATGACCATCGGGGAGATGCCGTAGGGCATGCACTGCAGGCGGTTGTCGACGCTGAAGGCCTCCATCCCGTCCCGGGAGTAGCCGTCGCCGAAGTCGACCCCCCGAGCGTCGAGGAGGTCGTCCACCGGACGTAGCAGGCGCTCCTCCCGGAGCTGGGCGAGGTCGCGCCGTGACGCCATGAAGACGTCCGGGACCTCGGCGCCGAGCTCCACCTCGGCCATCAGGCCGGCCCGGTCCGGCCACGAGCGCAACGAGATCTCGGAGCCGACGGCCGCGGCGTTGTACTGGTCGACGACCGACTGGACCGCCTCGATCTCCTCGGGCGGGCCGAAGACACCGAAGGTCAGCACGCTCGGCTTCGCGGAGGTCGGGGACGTCGGGGAGGGGTCGGGGGTCGGGGAACGCTCGGCCTGGCACCCGGTGGCGGTCAGAACCAGTGACAGGAGTCCGACACCCAGCAGCACGCGCAGACGCACCCTGTCCCGGGGCACAGCAGGCCCACCGATGCTCGACGTTGCGTTGCTTCGCGCTCGCACGCAATCCCCTTTCGCACCGCTGCGCGACCCCATGTCACGGCACTCACGACGGCGGCCACCCTACCGACTGGGCGACTCGAACCGCGCATGTCCTGCGCGATGCGGACACCGAACGCCCCTACGATGCAGGCGTGCCTCGGGTAATGCTCTTCCCCCTCATCGCCCTCGCGCTCACCCTCAGCAGCTGTGGTGGCGCCGACCAGCGACCCGTCACCGACCTCGCCGGACCGCCACCGCGCGTGGAGAAGGACACCGAGCAGCGCTCGACGTCCCCGCGTCCCTCCGCCAAGCCGAACCCGACCGCGACCTCGACCACGAAGCCGCGTTCGCGTTCGCGGTCGAACCGCGGCAAGACCGCTCCCCTGTTGCCGCTGCAACGCCGCACGGTCGGCACCCACCTGCTCGCCGCCAAGCGGATGCCGGCGCTCGGCATGGACGCGACCTGGCAGGTCCTCTCCGACGGGCCGGAGGGCAGTCAGAGCGTCGGCGAGTGCCAGAAGACCTCACTGGAGTCGCTCGGCGCCGTCACGGCCGTACGACGTACCTACTCCGCCAGCGTCGAGCGCACCCACGTCGCGGACGCCACCCAGGTGGTGGCCCGCTTCGGGGACGACAAGTCGGCCTGGCGTGCCCACCAGGTCCTGCGATCGTGGCGCCAGGACTGCGAGGACCGACTCGAGTACGCCCGCAAGGACGTCGGGCCGCTGCGCGCGGTCTCGGTGCGCAAGGGCACCGGCGAGAACTACCGGATGGCCTACGGCCCGAAGTCCCGCAAGCGGCACCGGATCGCCGCCTTCGGCATCATGCGCGACGGTCGGCACGTGTCGATCGTCGAGGTGACCTTCGAGCCCGGCCACCGCTCACAGCGTCGCGACCCCTCCCGGGTCGCCGTACGCCGGATCGCCCGCACCTTCGGCTGACCCGACCGCGGACTGACCCGACCGCGGACTGCTCAGCCGCGGTCGAGCCGGGCCAGCTCGTCGTCGTCCAGCACCAGCTCGAGCGCCCCCAGCGAGTCCTGGATCGAGGCGGGTCGGCTCGCCCCGGGGATCGGGATGACGTGCTCGCCCAGGGCCAGCAGCCAGGCCAGCGCCACCTGCTGCGGGCTGACCCCACGCGTCGCCGCGATCGCCGCGAAGGCGGCGTGGGACTCACCCAGCCCGGCGGCCGCGGTCATCCCGCCGAGGGGGCTCCAGGGCAGGAAGGCGAGCCCGAGTCGGCCGCAGAGCTCGAGCTCGCCGAGGCTGGAGCGGAAGGCAGGGCTGAGCTGGTTCTGCACACTGACCAGCGCCTCGCCCAGCACGGACTGCGCCTCGACGATCTGCTCCGCGTTCGCGTTCGAGATGCCGACCCGGCGGACCAGACCGGCGTCGTACAGCTCACGGAAGGCGCCCATGGTCTCGGCGTACGGCACCGTCGGGTCGGGACGGTGGTGCTGCAGGAGGTCGATGGCCTCGACGCCCAGCCGCCGCAGCGACCCCTCCGCCGCTCGCCGGATCCAGCTCGGGCGGCCGTCGACCGGCCAGGCGCTGCCGTCGCGACGGATCCCCGCCTTGGTGGCGACCAGCACCTGCTCGGAGCGGGAGCGCAGCGCCTCGGCGACGATCTCCTCGTTGTGCCCCAGGCCGCCGTCGCGGGGGTGGCCGTCCGGTCCGTAGCAGTCGGCGGTGTCGATCAACGTGACCCCGCCGTCCAGCGCCGCGTGCACCGTGGCGATCGCTCGGTCGCGCGGTGGCAGCTCGCCGTCGCGCCCGGGTCGCGACAGCGGCATCCCGCCGAGTCCGAGGGGGTGGACGGGGACGTCTCCGAGCATGCGTGTCTTCACGGAGGTGGACGCTACCGAGTGGGGAAAGTGGTGCACGCCGGACCGGGAGCGCCTCACGGCGCGTGGCCGCTCGTAGCGGCTTATTGTGGGACCCGGGGCTGCCGCGGTCCGGCGTGCGTGGACCAGTGTAGGCCGCTACACCAGCCCGTGGTCCAACTCGGCGTGAGCCGCGCTCTCGAGTTGTTCGGCCAGCACCAGCATCCGCCGCACCTGCGCCTCCGAGGGGCCGGCGAGCGTGGCCCGTCCCGTCGCCACCACCCGCGCGAAGGCCGCCGCCCGGAAGAGGACGTCGGCGAAGTCACTCCCGGCGATCCCGCGCAGCACCTCGTCGACCATCGCACGCAGCTCGTCGGGCCCCGGCGGATCGGCGACGCCCGCGACCACCCGGGCGACCTGGGCGTGCGCCCGGCCGGCCTCGTACTCGGCAGCCACGGTGGCGGGGTCGGCGTACACCCAGGAGCGGAGCAGGAAGAGCCGCCACAGGCAGCCGGCCAGCGAGTCCGCCGGGGAGCCGGACCAGACCTCGGCGATCGCCTCGATCCCCTCGGTGTCGGCCAGGTGCAGCAGGCGCTCGGCGACCTCGGCGTCGTCGGTCTCGCAGGCGCCGCGCACCAGCAGGCTCGCGGCCCGGTCGGCAGCCTCGCTGACCTCCGCGGGGTCGCTGCCGCCGACGACGGTCTCGAAGAAGGAGGACCCCCGTTGCATCGGGCGGTGGTGCTGTCGGTCGCTCACCTCGTCAAGGCTACGTCGCGCCCTGCAGCGCCTTGCGCAGGCGCTGGTCGCTGACCGGGTACGCCGTGCCCAGCTGCTGGGCCCACAACGAGACCCGGAACTCCTCCAGCATCCACCGCACCTGACGCAACGCCTGACCCGGCGGGCGACCCTTCGGCAGCGCGGCCACCTGGTGCAGCCAGGCCTCCTGCGGGCCGACCACCTGGTCCATCAGCGCCCGGTCCTTGTTCACCGAGGCGGTGCCGCCGGTGGCGAGCTTCTGGTGGCGCAGCTCGAGCGCGGAGAGGTAGACCGGGTAGCGGCGCAGCTGCCCGGCGCCGGCGTCGCCGACGAACCCGCGCGGCACCAGCCGGGCGAGTTGGGCCTTCATGTCGGTCAGCGCCGGCAGCATCGCCATGTCGGCGCGCCCGGTCAGCAGCCGGTCGACCCGCCGCCAGCCCTCGAGCACCCGGATCACGTCGGCCAGCACGGCCTGCACCCGGGCCTCCTGGTCGGCGGCCGTGGCCCGCAGCGCCTCGAAGGCCGCCTCGTCGCGCACGGCAGGCCCGGCGTCCACGAGGTCCTGCAGCACCGCCGCGCGGCAGTCCTCGAGCAGGTCGGACACCGAGGCGTACGGCGACGCGGCCAGCGTCAGCTTCTGCGCGTTGTCCAGGCGCGCCAGCACGGCCTTGACCGGCGAGGCGGTGGTGAGCAGGAGCAGTCGTCGTACGCCGAGGCGGTGGTGGGCCTCCTGCTCGGCCTCGGAGCCGAAGACCCGCAGGCCCACGCTGGCGCCCTCGTCGACCAGGCCGGGGTGGCCGCGCACCTCGTGCCCGGCGCGCTTCTGGGTGAAGGACCCCTCGATGGTCCCGAAGGTCCAGCTGGTCTCCCCGTTGCGAGCGATCCCGCTGTCGGAGGCCACCTCGGCCATCGCCTTCGCGAACGTCGGGCGCAGCGGCTCCTTCAACGCCTCCAGGTCCTTGCCCCGGGCCTGCTCGCGGCCCTGGTCGTCGAGGACCCGGTACGTCGGGCGCAGGTGCTCGGCGACCTTGGACCAGTCCCAGGCCTCCCGGGGTACGACGACCCCGGTGCTGGCCCGGAGGTACCGCTCCAGCGCGTCCAGCAGCGGCTCCTCCCCCGCCGGCACGGCGGCCAGGAAATCCCGGGCGGTGTTCGGCGCGGGCACGAAGTTCACCCTCAGGTTCTTCGGCAGGCTGCGGATCAGGCTGGTGACCAGCTCCTCGCGCAGCCCCGGCACGTTCCAGGAGAAGTCGTCGGCGACCACCCGGTTCAGCGTCGCCAGCGGCACGTCGATGGTCAGCCCGTCCTCGGCGGCTCCGGGCTCGAAGTGGTAGCTGATCGGGAAGGTCAGCCCCTCGGCGCCCGGGGCCTGCCAGGCCTCGGGGTAGTCGGCCTCGCGGATCGCCTCCGCGTGGTCGTGGGTGAGCATCTCGGGGTCGAAGGTGAGCAGGTCCGGCTGCTCGCGCCGGGTCTTCTTCCACCACTGGTCGAAGTGCGCGCCGCTGACCACCTCGGCGCCGACCCGGGCGTCGTAGAAGTCGAAGAGGGTGTGCTCGTCCACCACGATGCCGCGCCGTCGGGCCCGGTGCTCGAGCTCCTCGGCCTCCTCGAGCAGGGCCAGGTTGGTGGCGTAGAAGGTGTGCCGGGTCGACCACTCGCCGTACACGAGGGCGTGCCGGATGAAGAGCTCGCGCGCCAGCGGCGGGTCGATCGAGCCGTAGTTGACCGGCCGGTCCGCGACCAGCGGGACGCCGTACAGGGTGACCCGCTCGACGGCCATCACGGCCGCCCGCTTCTTGGACCAGTGCGGCTCGGAGTAGGTGCGCTTGACCAGGTCCTTGCCCAGTCGCTCGGCCCACTCGGGCTTGATCGCCGCGTTCTGCCGCGCCCACAGCCGACTGGTCTCGACGAGCTCGCCGGCCATCAGGAACTGGGGGTTCTTCCGGGCCAGGCCGGAGCCGGGGAAGATCGCGAACCGGGAGCCGCGGGCGCCCAGGTACTCCCGCGGGCCGCGGCGTCCGCTGCCGGAGCTGGTCGCCACCTCCTGGAGCAGGCCGATGTGCGAGAGCAGCCCGGAGAGCAGGGCCTGGTGGATGCCGTCGGCGTCGGGCAGGTCGGCTGGGTGGCCGAGGTCGATCTTCATCTCCTTGCAGACCTGACGGAGCTGGGACTCGAAGTCCTGCCACTCCCGGACCCGCAGGTAGTTGAGGAACTCCTTCTTGCACATCCGGCGGAAGGCGCTGCTGCTGAGCTCCTTCTGCTGCTCCTTGAGGTGACGCCAGAGGTTGAGCCAGGTCAGGAAGTCGCTGCCCTCGGCCTTGAACCGGGCGTGCAGCTGGTCGGCCTGTGCCTGCAGCTCGGCCGGCCGCTCGCGGGGGTCCTGCAGCGAGAGCGCGGCCACGATCACCAGCACCTCGCGGACGCAGCCGAACCGCTCCGCCTCCAGGATCATCCGACCCAGGCGGGGGTCGATCGGGAGTCGGGCGAGGCGGCGGCCGACCTGGGTGAGCTGGGGGCCGCTCGACGCGCGGCCACGACGCGACCGGCGGCCCGTGCCGGCGGAAGGAGGGGGCTCCGTAGGCCGTGGTTGGGGCTGGCCCCCTCGGAGCGACGAAGGAGCGGAGAGGGTGGTAGGCCGCGGAGCCCCCTCCTCCCGCCGGGACGGGCCGCCGGGTGCCTCCTCGGGCCGGATCGCGCCGAGCTCGGTGAGCAACTGGAGGCCGTCGGTGATCGTGCGCTTGTCGGGCGGCTCGACGAACGGGAAGCGTGCCACCTCACCCAGGCCCAGTGACGTCATCTGCAGGATCACCGAGGCGAGGTTGGTGCGCAGGATCTCGGGGTCGGTGAACTCGGGGCGGGCCTCGAAGTCCTCCTCGGAGTAGAGACGTACGGCGATGCCGGCCTCGACCCGGCCGCAGCGACCGGAGCGCTGGTTGGCCGAGGCCTGGCTGATCGGCTCGATCGGCAGCCGCTGCACCTTCGTGCGGGCCGAGTAGCGGCTGATCCGGGCGACGCCGGTGTCAACGACGTACCGGATGCCGGGCACGGTCAGCGAGGTCTCGGCGACGTTCGTGGCCAGCACCACCCGGCGGCCGGTGTGCGGGCTGAAGACCTTGTGCTGTTCGGCGGCGGAGAGCCGAGAGTAGAGCGGGACGACCTCGAGCGGGTTGCGCAGGTTCAGGTCGCGCAGCACGTCGGCGGTGTCGCGGATCTCCCGCTCGCCGGGCAGGAAGACCAGGATGTCGCCGGGCCCCTCGGCGGAGAGCTCCTTGACGGCGTCGACGATCGCCTCGGTCTGGTCGCGAACGACCGCCTCGCCCTCCTCGTCGGCCTCGGGCAGCTCGACGAGTGGGCGGTAGCGGATCTCGACGGGGAAGGTGCGCCCGGAGACCTCGATGATCGGGGCGGGCGTGCCGTCGCGGTCGGCGAAGTGCTCGGCGAACCGCTCGGGGTCGATGGTCGCCGAGGTGATGATCAGCTTGAGGTCGGGCCGCTTGGGCAGCAGCCGACGCAGGTAGCCGAGCAGGAAGTCGATGTTGAGGCTGCGCTCGTGGGCCTCGTCGATGATGATCGTGTCGTACCTGGTGAGCTGGCGGTCGCGCTGCAGCTCGGCCAGCAGGATGCCGTCGGTCATCAGCTTGACCCGGCTGGCCTTCGAGGTGCGGTCGGTGAACCGGACCTGGTAGCCGATCAGGTCGCCCAGCTCGGTCTTCAGCTCGGACGCGATCCGCTCGGCCACCGAGCGGGCGGCGATTCGACGGGGTTGGGTGTGCCCGATCAGCCCGCCGCCTCTGCCGGGGCGCCCGCGGCCGAGCTCGAGGCAGATCTTGGGGATCTGGGTGGTCTTCCCGGAGCCGGTCTCGCCGGCGATGATCACGACCTGGTGGTCACGGATCGCGGCGGCGATGTCCTCGCGCCGCTGGGTGACCGGCAGCTCGGCGGGATAGGTGATCAGGACGTCGGGTCCGGCCTCGGCCGTCGCGGGGGTGGGTTCGGGGCCGGACATGATGCGCCCATTGTGCCTACCGGCTGCGGGTGGGCGCACCCGAGATGGTGTGGGCGGGTGGTGTGGGGAGGGTCAGTAGCCGCGCCCGCGGCCGCTGACCACGGGGTGCGGCCAGTGCGGGCCGCCGACCCGGCGTCCGGTGAGCTCGGTGAGGGGCACGCGCAACCAGATCGGTCGCTCGCCCCCGGCCCACGGCACCGGACCGACGTCGCGCTCGCGTCCATCTCCGTTGCGGTGGTCCTCGGCGGGTCCGCAGGTGCCGTGGACCAGCACGCTCCAGCCGCGGTGGCGCTCGGTGTCGAGGTGGTCGAACTCGACGACGATCCGTGCGCCGGGGCCGTACGTCGCCAGCTCGCTGGTGGGGCTGGTGCGGATCTCGATCGCGTCGTCGCGCAGCACGTAGTTGACCGGGACGATCCGCGGGCCGTGGGGTGTCACGAAGCCGACGCGGCCGACGGTGTCGGTGGTGAGCAGGTCCCGGCACTCGGCCGCAGTCAGTTCAACGAGGGTGTCCACGTCTCGATCTTGGCGCCGGCGCAGGCGCGGGGACAGGGTCCGTGGACCCGGGCGGGAGGGGCGACGGTCACACGAGGGTCGGGGTGAGTCGACCGAGTCGTGGTTGCAGTCGCGCCGGCCCAGTCGCGCGCGAAACCTGGGTTCCCATGCCCACCCCGCGCTTCCCATGCTCTGCACACCATGGGAACCGCAGGTTCGGCTGCATACCGTGATGAACCCACACGATCAGCGCCCGAACAGGCGCACGGAACGC
>NZ_JBFIKK010000069.1:0-17925 GCF_041600255.1 Nocardioides sp.
ACCCTGTACTTCGGCGAGTCGCTGGGCTCAGGCGTCGTTGCGGCTCTCCAGGCCCGGCACCCGCCGGCGGGGATGGTGCTCCGCTCGCCCTTCACCGAGCTCGCCGACGTCGGTGCGCACCACTACCCCTGGCTGCCGGTGCGTGCGCTGCTGCGCGACCGGTACCCCGTCCTGGAGCACCTCCGCACCAGCGACGTGCCGGTGACGGTCATCTACGGCGACCGCGACTCGGTCGTCCCCTCCGTGCTCAGCGCCCGCGTCGCGGACCAGTCGCCCTCCCTGGCCGAGCGCGTGGTGCTCGCGGGTGCCGACCACAACGACCCCGTCATGTTCGGGCCGCGCGTGGCCGCCGCGGTCGCGCGGCTGGCGCACAGGGTGGGCTGAAGCGCCGGACCGGGGCGGAGGAGCAGAGCCTCCCCCGCCCCGGACGGCTCCCTCAGGGGTAGATCTCTCCCGCGAACCACGTGCTCGCGTCGATCCACTCGCCTTTGCCGCCGCCGCCCCAGCCGTTGTTCACGTAGAAGGCCGTGTCGGTGACGGTCTCGGTCCAGTCCCACCAGAGGAAGGACTTGCGGACGATCCGCTGCTGCCACGCGTATCCCCAGGCGACGGGGTAGTGGTTCATCCAGCCGGTGCCGATCACCGCCGGCGTACGCCGGTAGGCGATCGACCGGGCCGCGTAGTTGGCCAGCCGGGTCTCGTGGATGCCGATGGTGTTCCAGTGGGTGTCGATCCAGGTGTAGGTCCGGCCGTTGAGATAGCGCCATGCACGGGGCATGGTCCAGGGGGGCGTGGCCCCGGCGCCGAAGACACAGAACGTGCCGACGTGGCCACGGATCTCGGCGATCATGTTGCGGACGCCGCCGTCCTGCTTGATCGGTGCGACGGCATCGATGCCGCGGCCGCCGTTCTTCCGGTAGAGCCCGTTCCGACCGGCCCAGTAGGCGTTGCCTTGCGCGGCCTGGCGGTCGCCCCAGGCGAATGCGATGCCCCACGCGACTCCTCCGCAGCCGACCGCGCAGCCGCCGTACGGGAACTGGTAGTAGCGGGGCTGGTCGCCCGAGCCGCCGGCCCAGAAGTACTTCCAGCTCATGTCAGAGCTCCTCTCCGAGCGGACCGAGGCTGGCGCCGGCGGTCGAGGGTGCTTGGTCGGGGACGATGAAGTACCGCAGCACTTCCTCGCCGTTGGCGTAGCGCAGGTGGACCTCGACGTTGGTGTCCTCGACGCTGACGTCGGCCCGTGGTTTCAGGACGAGCTTCGGTGGCAGCGGCTCCGCGATCAGTTCGGCCCGGACCAGCTCGGCGCCCGCCCCCTCGAGGCTGAACTCGCCCTCCTCGAGCAGCCAGACGGTGTGGGTGGTGCCGGAGTGGATGCCCTCGCCGTAGGTGTCGGTGAGCTCCTCGGTCTCCCACTGTCGGGCGGCCCGCTCGGCGAGCGCGGACAGGTGCAGCCGGTAGGTGTCGGCGTACCCCTTGGTCAGCTCCTCCCACGAGCGCCACTCGGTGAGCTTGATCGGGCGCTTCTCCCGGGACCGCTTGATCCGCTGGCCCTCGGCCTTCTCCCCGTCCTCGGTACCGCGCTCGGCCGTCGCGACGCTCGTGGCGTGGCCGGCCGGCAGCTGCCGCGGCAGGCTCCTCGGCACCCCGGCGAGCTTGGGTGGCATCGACCCGATGTGGCCGATCAGCTTGCCGCGCCTGTCGACCCCGGCGTAGCAGAGCGCGTCGAGCTTGAGGACGCGGTGGATGGAGCCGAGCTCGTCGAGCTGCCGGCTCGGTGGGGCGAGGTCGAGGCTGAAGTGCGGCACGGGTACGTCGTGGGCGCCGGTGGACACCAGGATGAACCCCTGCTCGGCGCGGCCGGTGTCGCCCTCCGGTCGGGGCAGGGCGGTGGAGAGCCCGGCGATCTCGATCTCCCAGTACGCGATGTCGCGCAGGTCCGGCCGGTAGACGGGGGTGGCCTCCCCGAACCGTGGCTCTGCCTTGCGGAGTCGGGTCGGAGACAGTTTGTCCCCGACCAGTGTGGCGACAGCCCGGGCAGCGCGACGGCGTACGTCGAGCGGCACCTCCTCGAACGGAACCCTCATGGCCTGCATCCCCTCTGCGGTCGTGTGCGCGTCAGCACGCCCTCCATCGAGAAGGAGGGGAGGGGTGGGCGCCTGATACGCGCCGCGTGGGTGTCGACCTTGCCAACGCAGCCCATCGCCGTTCGGGCAGGGCCTTCCGCCCGGCACGGGCTAGGAGCCACGCCGCGCGGAGGGGGCGTCCTGGTCCGGGTGCATCCGAAGGCAGAGAGTCGAAACGGCCCGCCACCGGGTGGCTGGTTGTAGCGTGCGAACGTGGGGGCACGAGTAGCGATCCTGATGCTGTCGGTGTTGGCGCCGATGCTGGTGTGGACGCCGGCCGAAGCCGAGACGACGGAGGTCGTCGATCGCGCCGCGGCGGCGCCCGCCAACGGCACCGAGTTGGTGCTCGGGGGCGACATCTCCACGCTGCGCGCCCCCGCGCGCCTCGGTCCGAGCAGGGTCGTCGGCGGTGCCTGGCGCACGTTCAACGTGACTGCTCCCTCGGGCGTGCCCGACGACGGGGTCGCGGCCGTCGTGCTCGACGGCACCGTGAGCACGGCGCGTGGGGCGGGGTCCATCCTCGCCCGACCTCGCGGCTCGACCTCGGGCGGCGCCCCGCTCCTGGAGTACCGGCCGACGGGAGGCAGGGGGCTCACCGTCGTCAAGGTCGGACGTGACGGTGGCATCCAGCTCCGCAGCAGCGGCGGCACCCCGACCGCTTCCGTGCGGGTCGTGGCCTGGCTGCCCGAGACGACCTCGTTCCGGGTCGACGAGGGCCCGGCGCGCACGTCGGCCCGGGTCGGCACCACGCCTCGGACTGTGGTGGTGCCGGGGGTGCCCGACGAGGCGGGATCGGTCCTCCTTCAGCTCACGCGCACGGCGCGACGCTCGGGCACGCTCCATTCCTGGGCTGTCGGCGAGGCCCGGCCGGCGCAGGGCCTGGCGTTCGGCACGGGCACGAGCTCGGTCGTCGACGTCGCCGCCGTCGGCGAGGGCGGCGCGATCCGACTCCAATCCAGTCGAGGGCAGGCCGACGTCGCGATCCGGGTCCTTGCGTGGAGCCCGACGGACAGCAGCCTCACCGCACGTCCCGATCGGTTGCTCGCAACGATCAGGGCGGGCAGGACGCGGGCCGTCCCTGTCGCCGACGCCGCGGGGGTCCCGGGAGAGGCCCAGCACGTCTGGGCCAGCCTGACCGCGCCTGCCGGGGCGCGGGTACGAGTCTGGGGCGACGCCACCGGGACCGGTGTCCCGGTGCACGACTGGCGAGCGGACGGCTCCGCCACCTCGGTCCTGGTGCCGGTCCCACCCGGCGCGAAGATCGCCGTGAGGGTGACCGGCACCACCGCTGACAGCAGGCTGGTGGCCCACGGCTTCGACCTCGACCGCGCGAACCAGCAATTGGTGCTCGAACCTCGGGTCGGCACCCACCTCCTTGGATGGGGCGACGTCGAGAGCCTCCGAGGGACCACACTGGTGCTCGCCCGGACGGCGGACCCGGTGGCGGCTGGGAACCATCTACAGGTCCGGGGCAGCGATGGGCTGCCCTACACGCTGGAGGCGGTGACCACGGGGAGTGCGGGTTCCGGAAGGCAGACGGTCGAGGTCACGCCCGCCACCTTGTCCGAGGCGTTCGCTGACATCAGGCTCACGTACGGGACCGCCACCGGGCCACCCGCCACCGAGGCCCACCCCAAGAGGCAAGCCGGGAGGGCCGCGGTCAACAGCGCGCTCGGCGCTTCGCTCGGCCTCGGGAACTGGTCGTGCTCGGCCGGCGGCTCCGCTCCAGCGTTCGACCTGACGTTCTCCGGCGACCCCTACCTCGATGTCAACCTGAGCGCCGGCACCTTCGACTTCAGCATCAAGGGTCAGTTGACGAGCACGGCGGAATGGTCCGGAAGTCAGGTCGTCTCGTGCAGCTATGAGAGGCAGTTCGCCCAGATACCGCTGGGAACGACCCCGGTGGCGATCAAGCTCGGACCGACCGCGACGTTCACCGTCGACCCGCACGGCGAGCAGGCGACAGTGACCGCCACGAGTACGCAGCGGCTCTACGCCTCCCTCTACTACGACGGCGGCGAGCCGATCGTCGGTAGGGCGCTCAACGCCGACGCGTCCAGCGATGCCGCACTCGGCCCCGGGTCGGCGATGCTGGACATCGGCCTCAAGGTCGCGTTGGGTCCCGCCTCGCTGGCCGAGGTCGAGCTGGGCCCGGAGGTCTCGGCAACCCTCGGGGCGTCGTACGTCCTGGCGCCCCCCGACCCGTCCGCCGATCCCGACGGCCGCCATCTCGCCGGGCCGCGCTGTACCGACATCACCAACACCCTGTTCCTCAGCTTCGGGGCATCTCTGCTCGTGCCGTTCCTCCCTGACGTCTCGCTGGACATCGCTCGCTTCGACACCGAACCGGTGACCCTGCACCGAGGTCCGTGCGTCGGATACGAAGGGACCATCACCTACCGTGTCCAGGGCAGCGACATCGACGGCGCCCTCAACTGCAACACCGTCAACGAGCCGTGCAGCGACTGGAACCACACCGTGGTGAAGACACTGACCCCCGGGCCGGCCAGCTTCATATCCTGGGGTGTGATGCAGCCCTACACCTGGACGTGGACGGGCCGGCAGAGAACGTTCGTGAAGAACTGGCATGGCGGCGGCAACTGGAACAGGTTGTGCACAACGGTGTACGACTACAACGGCGTCGGTAGCGTCGGCTGGGCGACGGAAGCCGCCTACCCGTCACCCGAAGGATGGTCCGTGCCAACGATCTTCACCGGGGGAACCGCACAACAACTCCAGGCCGAGATGGCCGTCGGGCACGGCCGAGGCACCCACGTGACCACGGTGACCGACCACGCCCCCGAGGACGGCTTCCCTTGCGGCGCCAGCGGCACCGGCGAGGCCGCCATGCCCGGATACGTCATGACCACCGACGAAGCAGGGGGAGGCGAGATCTGGCGCCAGCAGATCATCGTGGTGGCCGACTACGGCGCCGAACCACCCGACATCGGTACCGCGACGTTCAACCTGACCCGTCGGGAGTACGCCCGAAACTGACGGCACCGGCGTCCCGCCAACCATGCACTTCGTGCTCGCGGACCTCAAGAACGTCCCCGAGTCGACTCCCGCAGCGGCCTGGTGGTTCAGGACGATGCCCGTCGCCCAGGAGTGCCCCGAAGAGCGGTCCGACCGCCGCGACACCGGCATCTGGCAACGCTGGACCACCTATGCCGCCACGCTGCACGGCGGCAACGTCGGCCTGAAGGCACTCGTCGCCGAGAAGGCCGCGGAGTACTGCCGGACCAACATGCAGTTCGCGCTCCTGGAGTACTGGTCGACGCGGAGTGGGCGTATCTCTCTGCCGCCTTCCGACTCCTAGCGGTCAGCAGAAGACCAGGAGACAGGCAAGCACCTGCTGGCAACAGTCGACCTGTCCAGCGTGGCGTCACCGTGCACCCGGCGAACTCGGCGGAAGGGCGGACCATGAGTGGCGTGGTGTCGGACGCCGAGCGCCCGCACGAGACCCTCGCCCCGGCGAAGCCAGAGATCGATGTGGCTGCGCTTCGGCACCCTTACGAACCCAGCCGGTTCGCTCTCGCCATGGTCAGCTCGGCCGTTGTTGCATCCGCCTTCGTCTTCGTGGTGATCAGCGCGGTCGCTCTCGGAGGGGCGCTGCTGTGGGGACTCGGTGCGTTGGTGCTGGTGCTCATCCTGTGGCTCGCCCTGCAGGTGTGGCGCGTCCGGCTCCTTGCCGATGGCGTCAAGGTCGACCCGGGAACGACGCCCACCGTGGCGCAGGTCGTCGAGGACGTCCGCACCCGTCTCCAGTACGCCGGGCGCGTGGACGTCTTCATCGTCGACCGCCTGGCCCTGGTCATCCCGGGCGAGACCAGGACCTCCAGCCTGACCAGCTTCTTCGGGGTGCACGTCGTGCTCCTCGAGGGTTCCGTGATCGGGGACCTCCAGGACGAAGCGGCTCGCCGCAGACTCACCTTCGTGCTGGCCACCCACCTGGGGGCACTGAAGGCGCGGCACGCCCGGTGGTCGACCCTCCTCGTGCTGCTCGACGCACTCAGGTTGAACCTGATCGCGTGGCCCTTCGTGACGCCCTGGCTGAGGGCGACGGTCTACACCGGTGATCGCATCGCCTACGTGTGCTGCGGTGATCTGTCCGTGAGCGGCCAGGCCGTCTATCGCGCCCTGGTCGGCGGGGATGCTGCCTCCCAGCTCAGGCGTACCGGCCTGGTCGAACAGGCGCTGGCGGTGCGGCGAAGCAAGGTGCTGCGCATCGCTCAGCTGCTTCGGGCCACTCCGCACGTCCCGAACCGCTACCTCGAGCTGCTCGCCTTCGCCTCGGCGTACCAGCCGCGGGCGTTCGACGAGTTGTGCGCCGAGGTCGGGGACGCGGGGGGACAGCTCGACCCTCTGGTGCAGCGGCGGCGATCCGCGCGCCCGTCCGGACGGGCACTGGGGCCGATGGCCGTCGCCGTCTCCTCGCTGTGTCTGGTGACCAGCATCGGCGCCGGCCTGCTCTGGCCCGCCGAGTCGCTGCGCTGGGTGGCCTCCACTGCGGAGTCGTTGGGCTGGCCCGTCCCGGAGAGTCCGTCCGCACCGCGGGAGGTCAGCCCGCTCTCGGAGGTCCTACCGGTCGACGTCGCCAGTGAGTGCGATGCGATCGCCGATCCGACCGACGTCGGCGATGGGGCACGTGCCGCCTACGAGTGCTGGCTCCCCACGGACTCCGCCAGCCTGCTCTACATCCAGTACGCCGATGCGCCCGCCACCGCGGCAGGGTTCGCTGCCGAGGTCGCCGGCGTTCCCACGACCGGCGACTGCTCGCAGGGTCAGCCGGTGCGGACGTCGTGGTCGGACAGCGACGCAGGCACGGGCGGAGAGTTCGCCTGTTTCACACTGCCGAACGGGACATCCGCGATCACGTGGTCGACCAGCGAATACCACGTGGTGGCGTACGCCGTGTCGAATCGGAGCCTCGACGAGCACTACGCCTGGTGGCTCACCCTCACCGAGTTGGGGCGCTGAGCCCGAAGCCGGCCCCTCACACAACCTGCGGCGGCGCCCCCGTCTCGCTCACCATCGCCCGCCCGGCGGCCTCCCACTCGAGCATCCCGCCGTCGAGGTTGACCGCGTCGATGCCCTGCTGCACCAGGTAGCCAGTGGCCTGGGCGGAGCGGCCGCCGATCCGGCAGACCACGAGCACCTGACCGCCCGGCACGTCCGGGATGTCGGCCAGCCGTTGGGGCAGGTCCATCAGCGGGATGTGGGTGGCGCCCTCGATGTGGCCGTGCTCCCACTCGGTCGGCTCGCGGACGTCGAGGATCGCCACGCCCTCGGGCAGCGGGTCGGGCACGCCGGTCATGGCGACGGTGGGGATCTCGATCATCGGGGCCTCGCAGAAGTCGGGAACAGGTCGGGCGCGTTCACTTGAGCAGCTTGGACATCCGGCGGTCCGCCAGCGGCTTCCCGCCGGTCTGGCAGGTCGGGCAGTACTGCAGGCTGGAGTCGGCGAACGACACCTCGCGCACGACATCCCCGCAGACCGGGCACGCCAAACCGGCCCGGCCGTGCACGGCCAGGTGCGACTTCTTCTCCCCCTTGAGCTCGCTGGCCGCCACCCCCCGCGACCGCTCGACCGCCTCACCGAGCACCCGGCGGATCGCGTCGTACAGGGTGCGGACGTCGTCCTCGTCCAGCCCCGAGGCCGGCTTGAACGGCGACATCCGGGCCGCGTGCAGCACCTCGTCGGAGTAGGCGTTCCCGATCCCGGCGATCGTGCCCTGGTGGCGCAGCACGCCCTTGATCTGCGAGCGCCCCGCCTCGGCGAGGATCTTGCCGAACGCCTCGATCGTGAACGCGTCGTCCAACGGGTCCGGGCCCAGCCGGGCGATGCCGGGCACGTCGGCCGGGTCGCGGACGACGTACAGCGCCAGGCTCTTCTTCGTGCCCGCTTCGGTGATGTCCAGGCCGCTGCCGTCGTCCAGCACGATCCGGGCCGCCAGCGGCGACTTGTTGCTGGGCTTCGGCGGGATCGACGGCACCTCGTCGCGCCAGCGGATCCAGCCCGCCCGGGCCAGGTGCAGCACCAGGTGCAACCCCGAGGCCTGCACGTCCAGGAACTTGCCGTGCCGGGTGACACCCTCGACCATCGTCCCCTCCAGCGCGGAGAGCGGCGGGTCGAAGGTCTTCAGCGCACTGAACGTCGCGATGTGGATCTTCACGATGGCGCGGTCGGTCAGCCGGCCGCTCAGGTCGAGGGCCAGCGCTTCCACCTCGGGCAGCTCGGGCACGTCGGCCAGTGTAGGCAGCACCGCCGACGCGCCGCGTGCGCTCGGCCGGTCAATCTACGGATTCGCCTAGACAGCCGGATACGGTCCCATCGTGGACCCGATCCGGAACCCCTACGCCCCCGGCGCCGGCCAGCGCCCGCCCGAGCTCGCCGGCCGCGACGAGCAGCTGGCCGCCTTCGACGTCGTGCTCGAGCGCGTCGCCAAGGGCCGCCCCGAGCGGAGCCTCGTGCTGACCGGGCTGCGCGGGGTCGGCAAGACCGTCCTGCTCAACGCCCTGCGCTCGGCCGCCGTACGACGCCAGTGGGGGACCGGCAAGCTCGAGGCCCGCCCCGACCAGCGGCTCCGCCGCCCGCTCTCCAGCGCGCTGCACCAGGCCGTTCGCGAGCTCGGCCACCCGCAGGCCGACGCGGTCGACCACGTCCTCGGCGTGATCCGCTCCTTCGCCCAGCGCGAGGCCGGCTCCGGCGCCAAGCTCCGCGAGCAGTGGAGCCCCGGCATCGACGCGCCCGCCGTCCGCGGTCGCGCCGACTCCGGCGACATCGAGATCGACCTCGTCGAGCTGCTCACAGACGTCGGCGGCCTGGCCGCGGACCTCGGCAAGGGCATCGGCGTCTTCATCGACGAGATGCAGGACCTCGGCCCCGACGACATCTCCGCGCTCTGCGCCGCCTGCCACGAGATCAGCCAGTCCGGCCTGCCGGTGATCGTCGTCGGCGCCGGCCTGCCGCACCTGCCCGCCGTGCTCTCGGCCAGCAAGTCCTACTCCGAGCGGCTCTTCCGCTACCAGCGGATCGACCGGCTCGCCCGCGACGCCGCCGACCGCGCGCTCAGCGCGCCCGCCCTCGACGAGGACGCGGCGTACGAGGAGGAGGCGCTGGCCGCGATGTACGCCGCGACCGGCGGCTACCCCTACTTCATCCAGGCCTACGGCAAGGTCGTCTGGGACCTCGCGCCCTCCTCGCCGATCACCGCCGAGGACGTCGCGGTCGCCGCCCCCGAGGCGGAGAGCGAGCTCGCGGTCGGCTTCTTCGGCAGCCGCTTCGAGCGGGCGACCCCGGGGGAGCGGGACTACCTGCGCGCGATGGCCGACGCCGCCACCGCGATCGCCGAGCGCGGCGAGGAGCCGCTCGACGACATCGAGAGCGTGCCCACCGCCGACGTCGCGGCCGCCCTCGGCAAGCGGCCCCAGTCGCTCTCGCCGGCCCGGGACGCGCTGCTGAAGAAGGGGCTGATCTACTCCGGCGAACGTGGTCGGATCGCCTTCACCGTGCCGCACTTCGGGCGCTACCTGCGCCAGCACGCCTGAGTCGGCCCGGACGTTTCCCACCCGCGACGACCGGCCCGGATTCGACCACCGCACCCCCCGACCGGCCAGACTGTCCCCATGAGGCCGCAGGTCGTCGCCCACCGGGGGGCCAGTGAAGAGAACGCCGAACACACCCTGGGCGCGTACGTCGCAGCGATGGACCAGGGCGCCGAAGCCCTGGAGTGCGACGTCCGGCTGACCGCCGACGGCCACCTGGTCTGCGTGCACGACCGCGACGTACGACGTACGGCGAGCAGCCGCGGCCTGGTCTCCACGATGGACCTCGCCGACCTCGACCAGCTCGACTTCGCCTCCTGGAAGAACCCGTGGGCCGACCTCGACGACGAGGCGCCCGAGCGCGAGGACAGCCACGGCAAGGTGCTCACCCTGCGCACGCTGATGGAGGCCGCGGCCGACTACGACCGCCGCATCGAGATCGCCATCGAGACCAAGCACCCCACCCGGTACGGCGGCCTGGTCGAGCGCCGCGTCGTCGACCTGCTCAAGGACTTCGGCTGGGACCGGCCCGGTTCGCCCGCCCGGGTGATGAGCTTCTCCTGGACCGCCCTGCAACGCGTCGAGCGGATGGCGCCCGCCGTACCGCTGGTGATGCTGCTCGAGCGCGCCCACCACTGGTCGATGCTGCGCCGGGTGATCGGCGACGACTGGATCGTCGGCCCCGGCATCGAGGAGCTGCGCGACCACCCCAAGCTCGGCCCGAAGATCAACGCCAGCGGCCGGGACCTGCACGTGTGGACCGTGAACACCCGCAGCGACCTCGAGCTCTGCCAGCAGCTCGGGGTGAAGGCGGTCATCAGCGACCGGCCGGCGTACATGCTGGAACTGCTCGGCGTATAGGTTCACCGTCATGGGAAAGAGCGCTCGCACCAAGGCCCGTGACACCACTGCCACCACCGGCGAGGTGGGTCCCCGCCAGCCCTGCCCGTGCGGCTCGGGTCGCCGGTTCAAGGCCTGCCACGGCGCCAAGGGCGGCGCGCCGGACGTCTTCGTCAGCCGGCCCTTCGAGGGCCTGCCGTCGGAGTGCGACATCATCGCGATGCGCGAGCTCGTGCCCGCCGCCTCCGCGCCGCTGAAGCTCAAGGACTCCGACCGCTCGGTCACCCTCTGCTCGCTGCTCCCGGTCGCCGCGCCCGCGATGGTGCGCGACAGCGGCGAGATCTGGCTCGGCCTGCAGGTCCAGCACATGTACGGCGACCCGTCGCGCGACCTGGCCGCGGTGCTGCTCGCGGCCCTGGACGCCGAGCCCGGCATCGTCGGGCTGACCAGCGCCCCGGGCGAGGGCCCGCGGCTGCAGGACCTGGTCGAGGGCGACACCCTCGACATCACCGTGCACGAGGGCTTCAACTTCTGGCTGGCCGACGTCGAGGACACCTCCGCGATGGCGTCCGCGCTGGACGAGGCCAACGCGGCCGCCAACCCGACCGTGCGACTCACCTCCGTGGAGGCGGCGTACTGGACCTCCATCGGCTCCAAGGAGCACCTGCGCTGGGTGATGCCCGAGCCCGAGAACGAGCTGCTCGACGCCCTCGCCCGGCTGCACGTCGCCGGCAAGGACGACATCGCGCCCGGCTCCCGCTTCGTCGGCATGTTCCGCGCCCACGGCCTGCTCGCCCCGGTCTGGGACCTGCCCGTCGGCACCGGCGCCGAGGTGCTCGAGGAGCCGGCCAAGCGGTTCGCCGACGACCTGGCCGCGGCCCTCGCCGACGGCTCCGAGCTCACCGCCGCGGAGCGCTCCGCCCGCTCGGGTCTGGCCAACCGTCAGGTCACCATCCGCTAGGTGCGGCCCTGGCGCCCGGGGGTCTTTGCGAACATGTCGCGGATCACGCCGAGCAGTCCCGACGATTCCTTGTCGGCGCCCGGGCGGGGGAGGTAGATTCGGTCTTCGCCCGGCCGTTGTTGTGTCCCCCGTCGACAACGGCTGGGCACCCAGCATTTCGGGCCCCTTCCGCTGCTGCCGGTGACGCTCCCGGTCAGTCCGCGACGTCGCTGCGGGCCGGACGCAGCACCCACGACTGCAGCCGCGAGTAGCCCTTCACCGACGTACGCCGCATGCGCCGGAACCGGTACGCGGCCCCCGCCTCGTCGGCGGGCTCGGACTCGGCCGCCGGGTCCGGGTCGGCGGTCCGACCGGAGAGCGCCTCGTAGGCACCGACGTCGACCAGCACCGAGCCGGGTCGCGCCACCGACGTCAGCCGCGCGGCGACGTTCACCACCGGGCCGAAGACGTCACCCAGGCGGTTCACCACCTCGCCGTACGCGATGCCGGCCCGGACGGCCGGGAAGTCGTCCTCCTCGTCGGCACCCCGCGCGGTCAGCGCGAGCGCGATCGTCGCGGCGTCGGTGGGATCGTCGGTCACGAACAGGATCTCGTCGCCGATCGTCTTCACCACCCGGCCGCCGTGGTCGATGACCATCCCGGTGGCCACGTGCTCGAAGTGCTCGAGCCACTCCACCAGCTCGCTCTGGTCGAGACTCTTGCTGCGGGAGGTGTAGCCGACGATGTCGACGAAGCAGATCGCCAGCTGGGCCCGGGTGGAGCCGATCGCGTTCAGGTCGAGCATCCGGCTCGCGGCCGCCGCCAGGTGCCGGCGCCAGATGTAGGACTGCAGTGCGTCCACCCGCGGGATGACCTCGGCGGCCAGCTCGCCGAGCTTCGCCTCAGGGTCGGCGCCGGCGAGCACCACGTCGCCGAGCAGGGCAGCCTCCCACTCGGCGAGCCGGGCGAAGCTGCGCCCCCAGGTCCGCACCAGGGCTGCTTGGGAGTCCGGCCCGAGCACGCCGAGGCGCATCAGGATCTGGGTGCTCCTCAGGGCCTCGGCGTCGGCCGAGGTGAAGGCGACGGCGTCGTCGCTCTGCTCGGGGAAGCCGGAGAGCCGCCAGAGCTCCTTGGCCAGCTCGATCGAGACGCCGGCCCGGGCGGAGACCTCGGTGCGGGTCAGCGACGGCTTCTCCCCGAGGAGGTACTCCTCGATCGACTCCAGGGCCGCCGAGAAGTCGAGCTCCGGATCGGCGGCCACCTCGTCGAGGGTCTCGCCTTCGGTCGCGTCCTCAGGAGTCGTGCTCACGCAGGGCTAGTTCGTCCGCGAGGCCGCGGCGGCCTTGAGGGCCTCGTCGAACTTCGGCATCTCCTCGCACAGCGTGCGGACCGCCTCGGCGGTGAAGTGGATCAGCTCGAGCGGGGTCAGCGCGACCAGCGAGGCGGTGCGCAGCGAGCGGTTCACGATCGCCGCCTCGCCCATGATCTCGCCCGGACCGATCTGCGCGATCTCCTCGCCGCCCCGGCGTACCGAGACCTGACCGGAGAGCAGGATGTAGGCCTTGTCGGCACCGGTCTTCTCCCAGATCGGGGACCAGCCCTCGGGGACCTTGACCGCGGTGCCCGCGGCGCTGATCCGCGCGACCTCCTGCGGAGTGAACGTGTCGAAGAACGTCATCGGTGGTGCCTTTCGCAGTCGGTGCTCCCGGATCGATCCTCGCGGACCCCGTCAGTGGTGTCCAGCGAACCGACCGGCGACGAATGTCACCCCGCGACGGTGTCCGTCGCGCGTGCGATCAGCCGACGGGCAGCGGCTCGCGGGAGATCGGGCAACTCATGCAGCGCGGGCCACCACGGCCCGAGCCCAGCTCGGAGCCGGCGATCCGGACCACCTCGATGCCGGCCTCCTCGAGCCGGTCGTTGGTCTCGTCGTTGCGCTCGTAGGCGACCGCGACCCGGGGCGCCAGCGCCAGGGTGTTGTTGCCGTCGTCCCACTGCTCGCGCTCGGCGGTGACCGGGTCGAGACCGGTGTCGATCTGGTGCAGCGTGTCGATCTCCATCGCCTTGGCGGCCGCCACCAGGAACGGCTCGGCCTCCGCGACGTGCAGGACCAGCTCGTTGTCGTGGGCGCCACGGTCGGCGATCGTGACCGCGAACGCCTGCAGCGAGTCGGCGACGTTCGGGTACATCACGATCTTGTCGACGTCGACCATCGTGCAGACCGTGTCGAGGTGCATGGTCGCCCGCTCCTGGGCGATCGGTACGGCGAGCACGGTGTGGGCCAGGTCCGCGTGGAAGACCTGGCGGGCCAGACGCTCGACGCCGGCGGGCGTCGTACGCTCCCCGACGCCGACGGCGATCACGCCGGGGGCCAGCAGCAGCACGTCGCCACCCTCGACGTGCTCGTGGTGCCAGCCGTGGATCTTCCGGGTGCCCCGGAAGCGCGGGTGCTCGGTGTAGATCAGCTCGGTCAGCTGGGTCTCGCGGGCCCGCGCCGGCATCGCCAGCGAGGTCACGGCCACCCGGTCGCGGATCCAGACGCTGGAGTCGCGGGTGAAGAGCAGGTTGGGCAGCGGGTCGACGAGGAAGTCGTCGGAGGCCAGCAGCGAGGAGACCAGTCCGAAGCCGCCGCGGACCTCGTCGTTGCGGATGCCGGCGGTCAGGTAGCCGGTGAGCTCCTCGGGGCTGGCCTCGCGCAGGAAGCGGGCCAGGTAGTCGCGCATCGTGTCGCCGAGGTGCAGACCGGAGAGGGCGGTGCTGATCGCGTGGTTGCGGGCGATCTCGCTCTGCAGCGTCTCGGAGAGCAGCTCGGTCAGGTAGAGCACCTCGACCTTGCGGGCGCGCAGCGCCTCGGCGAAGGCGTCGTGCTCATCCTGGGCGCGGGCGACCCACGGGATGCCGTCGAAGAGCAGCTTGTCGTTGTTGCGCGGGGTGAGCCGCTTCAGCTCGTTGCCCGGGCGGTGGAGCATGACCGTCTGGAGCGTGCCGACTTCGCTGTCAGCCCCGTGCTTGAAATCCATGGCAGCACTCTAGAGGCCTTCGGCCCGTCCGCCTCAACGCACGATCCCGACCAGCGTGATCGTGGCCAGCATCAGGCAGACCGCGGCGCCGACGTAGTGCAGGACGTGGAGCCGGACGACCCGCAGCAGACCTCGCCCGGCGATCACCGCGAGACCGCTCACGGTCAGCAGCGCCGCCAGCGCGCCCGCGAAGACGGCGAGCGGGTCGGCGTACCTCGCGACCAGCGAGACGCTCAGCAGCTGCGACAGGTCGCCCCACTCGGCGGCGAAGAGCACCAGGAAGCTGGTCAGCACCACCCGCCAGCCCGTCACGTCGGCCACCTCGGCGACCTCGTCCTCGGTGGCGCGGTGGTGCTGGCGGCCCTCCCGAAAGAGCAGGACGGCCCCGGCCAGGAAGAGCGCGGCCGCAGCCAGCTGCACCGGGGTCCGGGGCAGGAACGAGATCGCGTGCCCGAGCCCGACGGCGATGGTGGTCTGGACCAGGAAGGCCAGCGAGACCCCGATCCACACCAGGAGCGGGCGGTACCGGGTGGCCAGCACGAGGGTGGCCAGGAACGTCTTGTCGGGCAGCTCGACGACGAAGATCGCGAGGAAGGTCAGCGCAACCACGGTGAGGCTCATCGGGGCCGAATCTAGTGCCGATAGCAGGTGCTGGGCGGCACCGGGGGGATACCGGTGTTCTGCTTGCCCCCGGGGGTGGTGAAGTGTTGGGTGAACACGGGAGACCAGTACGCCACGGAGGAGCAGTCATGCCCCAGTTCGAGTCCTACGCCCAGGGTGCGCCCTGCTACATCGAGCTGACCACCCCGGACCGTGAGGCGGCCCGGAGGTTCTACAGTGCCCTCTTCGGCTGGAACGTGGTCGACGTGCCGGTCGACGACCAGGGCAACTCCTACCTCACCGCCGAGCTGCAGGGCGACGTGGTGGCCGGGATCGGTGGCCAGCTCCCCGAGGACGCGGGCAAGCCGGCGTTCTGGGGGGTCTTCCTCGCGGTCGACGACGTGGACGAGGCGGCCGAGCTGGTCGAGCTCGCCGGCGGCACCCTCGAGGCGGCGCCGTTCGACGTGATGGACCTGGGCCGAATGGCGGCCGTGGTCGACCCGACCGGTGCCCGGATCAACTTCTGGCAGGCCAAGACGATGGTCGGCACCGCGCGGGCCAGCGAGCCCTGCTCCCCGATCTGGAACGAGCTGACCACCCCCGACCCGAGCCTGGCGGCCGAGTTCTACGTCGACGTGCTCGACCTCGCCACCGAGACCTCGGAGATCGGCGGCACGACGTACACCACGCTCGCGACGGACGGCGGCTCCATCGCCGGGGTGGTCCCGCCGATGGTCGAGGGCATCCCGCCGCACTGGAGCGTCTACTTCAACGTGAAGGACGTCGACGGCACCGTGGCCGACGTCGCCGACCTCGGTGGCCGCATCATCAGTGGGCCCTTCGACGTGCCGGACGTGGGCCGGATGGCGGTGGTCTCCGACCCGCAGGGCGGCATGTTCGCCCTGATGGCCGACCTCGACTGAGGCTGCCCGGGCCAGGCTCCGGCCCCAGCTCCGGCTCCAGGCTCTGGCCCAGGCTCTGGTCAGGTGTCGGTGGTCGGGTGTTGACTCGAGAGGTCGGGGTCGACCGTTCGCCATCGAGGAGATGCAGATGCCGAAGTTCGAGAGCTACCAGCAGGGCACGCCCACCTACGTCGAGCTGATCACGCCGGATCAGTCGGCCGCCAGGTCCTTCTACGGCGACCTCTTCGGCTGGGACTACGACGAGACCCAGATGGACGAGGGGTCGGTCTACCTCACCGCCCGGCTCCAGGGCGACGACGTCGCCGGCGTGAGCGGTCAGATGCCGGAGCTCGCCGGTCACCCGGCCTTCTGGAACGTCTACCTCGCCGTCGACGACGTTGACGCCGCCGTGGCGAAGGTCGAGCCCGCGGGCGGCAAGGTCGAGGCCGGCCCGTTCGACATCGGCGAGCACGGCCGGATGGCCGCGCTCCAGGACCCGACCGGCGCCCGGATCAGCCTGTGGCAGGCCAAGGACAACGTCGGCACCGCCCGGGCCAACGAGCCCGGCACCCCGATCTGGAACGAGCTGATGACCCCGGACATCGAGCAGGCCAAGTCGTTCTACGGCGAGGTCCTCGGGGTCACCTGGGAGGAGACGCCGATGCCGGACATGACCTACACGACCATGCACGTCGACGGGCGTGCCGTGGCCGGGGTGATGCCGCCGCCGATGGAGGGCATGCCCCCGCACTGGAACGTCTACTTCAACGTGCAGAGCGTCGACGAGACGGTCGCGGCGGCGGAGGCGAAGGGTGCCACCACCGTGGCGCCGGCCTTCGACGTCCCCGAGGTCGGCCGGATGGCGGTGCTGGCCGACCCGCAGGGCGGCATGTTCTCGCTGATGCAGACCCCGTCCTGACGATTCAGGCGCGGAACGGGTCGGCGGGGTAGACGCCGAGGATCTTCACCTCGGTGGTGAAGAAGGCCAGCTCCTCCAGCGCGCGCTGCACGGCCGGGTCCTGTCGGTGCCCGTCGACCTCGGCGAGGAACTGGGTGGCGGTGAACTCGCCGCCCACCATGTAGCTCTCCAGCTTGGTCATGTTCACGCCGTTCGTGGCGAAGCCGCCGAGCGCCTTGTAGAGCGCGGCCGGGATGTTGCGCACGTTGAAGATGAAGCTGGTGACCACCGGGCCGGTGCCCGGCTCCGCCTCGATCAGCTCGGGGGAGAGCACGACGAAGCGGGTGGTGTTGTGGTCCTCGTCCTCGACGTCCTCGGCCAAGATCTCCAGGCCGTAGATCTCGGCGGCCAACGGTGGGGCCAGCGCGGCCTGGGTCGGGTCGCCGGACTCGGCGACCTCGCGGGCCGCTCCAGCGGTGTCCCCCGAGATCACCGGGGTCAGGCCGTGCTCGCGGATGATCTTGCGGCACTGGCCCAGCGCGTGCAGGTGGCTGTGCACGGTGCGCAGCGTGTCGAGGCCCGCGCCCGGCAGCGCCATCAGGTTGAACCGGATCCGCAGGAAGTGCTCGGCGATGATGTGCAGGCTCGAGCCGGGCAGGAAGTGGTGGATGTCGGCCACCCGGCCGGCCAGCGAGTTGTCGATCGGGATCATCGCGAGCTGGGCGTCGCCGGACTCGACGGCCGCGAAGACGTCCTCGAACGACGCGCACGGCACGCCCTCCCACTCGGGGTAGTGCTGGCGGCAGACCAGGTGGGAGTTGGAGCCGGGTTCGCCCTGATAGGCGATGCGTCGCGCGTTCACGCCGTCATGCTCCCACGCGTACGGCGACGCCGAGCGTGCTCGACCGAGGGGTGGCGAGCGCGCCTGTCGTCGGCCGAGGGCCGTCCCTTCTAGGCTCGGGGCCGTGCTGATCCTCGTCCTCGCCGTACTTGCCCTGTCCCTGGCCGTCCTCGCCCTGCTGCTGGCCGTCGTCGGCCTGCGCCGCCAGGGGCG
>NZ_JBFIKK010000070.1:0-17775 GCF_041600255.1 Nocardioides sp.
CGCCGAGCCCGGCTACCCGGTGAAGCCCCTTGGCGCTGCCGCGGATTGGTCGGTGGGAGTTGCGGCCGGCGGGGTGGCGGCTGTGAAGACGCGGGGGGCCTCGTGGCCGATCGGAACATGGCATCCAGCTGCAGGCAGGCCTCTTGGGCGATGTGCGGAGGCAGGACTACCGGGCGACTCGTCAACATCTCCAGCAGATTGCTGGTCGAGGTGACGATGACGTCGCGTGCCCACCCGGTGAGCGGGTCCGGACGTACGAAGCAGAGGACCGGATAGACGTGCTGGGGGATCACCACTGGAACCACCTGGCTCACGGCGATTGCGGCCTCTGCAGCGCCGAATACCGCGGCCTCGCGGGATCGACCGTTCTGTCGCAGGACGTTCTCTCGGACCGTGATCGAGCCGGACCAGTTCTTGGAGTCGATGACGAATACCCCCGTGGGACCGACCACCACGTGGTCGACGTTGGCGTACTGGCGACCTGGCCAGCGAACATCGTGGAAGACCGTCCAGGCGTGGCGCGGCAAAGAAGCCAGCACATCTGCCGTCGCCTGCTCACCCTCCGCCCCGCGTTCCCAGAGCTCAGCCGAGCGCTGCAGCGCCTCGCCCTTCGCGCGCATGCGACGCGCCGCTTCACGTGCTGATTCCCCCGCCACGTCTCGTCCCCTCAGATGCCCGTGCAGAGAAGCTCGGGGTGCCCGATTGCGGGGTACGCGCGGACCCCGTCCGGTGAGGTGTTCCGGGCCTGCACGCTGATCCGGTACGGCATCGCCAGGGCGATCTCGGCCTGCTCCACCATGCCGGGCGTGAGCCTCGATGACGTCCAGGCGATGGTGGTCTCGTCCGCGACGAGGGTGATCTCGGCGCTGGAGCCGTCGGCAGAGCTGTCGGTCACCCCGAAGTCGCCCCTGAAGGCCCGGCAGTGTCGTCCGGGCGTGTGCCGGGACTCCCACGTCGGGTAAGTGCCGTAGCCGTGCCAGCCCTTGTACTGCGCACCGTTCATGGCGAAGGACGAGTACTCCGCAGATGACGTTCCGGGAGTTGAGTAGTACGACGCGAAAGACCCGAGCCTCACCCACCGCCACACCGTCACCCGAGCGGCCCGCGACGTCACCGGTTTGCCCGTTGCGTAGGCGACGGACGCGCGGTATCGCTCGGCGTTGTGGTCGGTGGCGACCACGGTGAACTGCAGCGAACTCCTTCCGGCGACCCTGCGCTTCTTCACAGCGGTCCAACTGACTCCGCCCCACAAGTCGGTCGTCTCCTTGAAGAGCTGCACCGACCGCGCCTTGCCCGCCGACCCGACCTTGACGGTGACGGTCATCCGACCGCCCTCCACCGCCTCCTTCGGCAGCTGCAATGACACGCGGGGGCGTGCCGAAGCCGAGCTCGGCCGATCAGCCCCCGCAGCTCCGTCCGAGGAACTGGATGAGCCAGTGGCAGCGGCCGAGCCGCCCACCATGAGAGCAGCGATCAGGAGCAGAGCTCCGGCACTTCGAGACACAGGCTCCTCCGGAGCAACAGATGCGGCAATAAGCGATCACCAGGGGTATCGGCACCCCGTTCGAAGACTTGACCTCTCCGAACCGACCTCTGAGCGCACCTCGCGAGCGCGCAACAAGAGGCCCCGGTGAGCACTCGCTCACCGGGGCCTCTCGCCAGTTCACATCAGGATCAGCTGCAGCCGGACGTGCTCCCACAGCCTTCACACACGTAGCAGGACCCGGCGGGGCGCATCTTCGTGCCGCAGGTCATGCAGAGCGGCGAGTCGACCGCGGTGCCGGTGAGCTTCTCGAAGAGCTCGGCGGAGGTGCGGGCCTCCTGGCCACCCTCCTCGCGGACCACCTTCGGCGCCTCCTCGACGACGGGGGCGGCCTCGACGACCGAGTCGAGTTCGATCAGCTCGGCAGCGGAGCCGGTCTCCTCGAGGGGCTCGTACGAGCCGGTCTCGAGGTGGCGCTGGCGCTCCTCGGCCGAGTAGATGCCCAGGCCCGCACGCTGCTCGAAGGACAGGTAGTCCAGGGCCAGACGGCGCCAGACGTAGTCCATCAGCGACTGCGCCATCCGCACGTCCGGGTCGTCGGTCAGACCGGCCGGCTCGAAGCGCAGGTTGGTGAACTTCGCGACGTACGTCTCCAGCGGGACGCCGTACTGCAGGCCGATGCTGACCGCGATCGAGAAGGCGTCCATCACGCCGGCCAGGGTCGAGCCCTGCTTGCCGAGCTTCAGGAAGACCTCGCCGAGCTGGCCGTCGTCGTGGGCACCGGAGGTCATGTACCCCTCGGCGCCGCCGACGGTGAACGACGTGGTGCGCGAGACCCGCGACTTCGGCAGGCGCTTGCGGGTCGGGGCGTAGACGACCTTCTCCACGACCTTGGTCTCGACCTCGGCAGCCTCGCCGGCGTTGGAGTCCTGACCCTTGTTGTCGCCCTTGCCGGTGGCGAGCGGCTGACCGACCTTGCAGTTGTCGCGGTAGACGGCGGTCGCCTTGAGACCGAGCTTCCACGACTGCAGGTAGATGTCCTCGATCTCCTCGACCGTGGCGTCCTCGGGCAGGTTGACCGTCTTGCTGATCGCGCCGGAGAGGAACGGCTGGCAAGCCGCCATCATCCGCACGTGGCCCATCGGCTTGAGGGCACGCGCACCCATCGCGCAGTCGAAGACCTCGTAGTGCTCCTGCTTGAGGCCCGGCGCGTCGATCACGTGACCGTGCTCGGCGATGTAGGCGACGATCGCCTCGACCTGCTCGGGCTGGTAGCCCATCTTGCGCAGCGCGCGCGGCACGGTCTGGTTGACGATCTGCATCGAGCCGCCGCCGACGAGCTTCTTGAACTTCACCAGGGAGAAGTCGGGCTCGATGCCGGTGGTGTCGCAGTCCATCATGAAGCCGATGGTCCCGGTCGGGGCGAGCACCGAGGCCTGCGCGTTGCGGAAGCCGTTCTTCGCGCCGATCTCCTGGACGTCCGCCCAGGCCTTGGTCGCGAGCTTGTGGACCTGGCTGTCCGCGATGCCGAGCGTGCGCACGGTGTCGTTGGCGGCCTGGTGCTTGCGCATGACCCGCTTGTGGGCGTCGGCGTTGCGGGCGTAGCCGGCGTACGGGCCGACGACGCCGGCGAGCTCACCGGAGCGCTTGTAGGAGACACCGGTCATCAGCGAGGTGATTGCACCGGCCATCGCCCGGCCGCCGTCGGAGTCGTAGCCCAGACCCATCGCCATCAGCAGCGCGCCGAGGTTGGCGTAGCCGATGCCGAGCTGGCGGTAGTTGCGGGTGGTCTCACCGATCGACTCGGTCGGGAAGTCCGCGAAGCAGATCGAGATGTCCATCGCGGTGATGATCACCTCGACGGCCTTCGCGAAGAGCTCGCCGTCGAAGGTGTCGTCGTCCTTGAGGAACTTCAGCAGGTTCAGCGAGGCCAGGTTGCACGAGGAGTTGTCCAGCGACATGTACTCCGAGCAGGGGTTCGACGCGGTGATCCGGCCCGTCTCGGGGTTGGTGTGCCAGTCGTTGATCGTGTCGTCGTACTGCAGACCCGGGTCGGCGCACTCCCAGGCGGCCTGGGAGATCTTGGTGAACAGCTCGCGGGCATCGACCATCTCGATGACCTCGCCGTTCTTGCGACCGCGCAGCGCGAACTCGGCGCCGTCCTCG
The DNA here is from genome assembly GCF_041600255.1 of Nocardioides sp. Lineage (GTDB taxonomy): Bacteria > Actinomycetota > Actinomycetes > Propionibacteriales > Nocardioidaceae > Nocardioides. Next base: position 3,650 of record NZ_JBFIKK010000070.1, read on the forward strand.
ACCGCGCGCATGAACTCGTCCGAGACGCGGACCGAGTTGTTGGCGTTCTGGTACTGCACGGAGGTGATGTCGGCGCCGCCGAGGTCCATGTCGAAGCCGGCGTCACGCAGCGCACGGATCTTGTCCTCCTCACGCGCCTTGGTCTCGACGAACTCGACGATGTCGGGGTGGTCGACGTCCAGGACGACCATCTTGGCCGCACGACGCGTGGCGCCGCCCGACTTGATGGTGCCGGCGGAGGCGTCCGCACCGCGCATGAAGGAGACGGGGCCCGAGGCGGTGCCACCGGAGGAGAGGAGCTCCTTCGACGAGCGGATCCGCGACAGGTTCAGGCCGGCACCGGAGCCGCCCTTGAAGATGAAGCCCTCCTCCTTGTACCAGTTCAGGATGGAGTCCATCGAGTCGTCGACCGAGAGGATGAAGCAGGCCGAGACCTGCTGCGGGGACTGGGTGCCGACGTTGAACCACACGGGAGAGTTGAACGAGAAGTACTGGTTGACCAGCAGCCAGGTCAGCTCGCGCTCGAAGAGCTCGGCGTCGGCGGGGGTCGCGAAGTAGCCGTGGTCCTCACCGCCCTTGCGGTAGGTCTTCACGACGCGGTCGACCAGCTGGCGCAGGCTCCACTCGCGCTCCTCGGAGCCGACGGCACCGCGGAAGTACTTCGTGGTCACGATCGTGCTGGCGTTGACCGACCAGAAGTCGGGGAACTCGACCCCGCGCTGCTCGAAGACGGCCGCGCCGGTCTTCCAGTTGGTCTGGACGACGTCGCGTCGCTCCCAGGTGATCTCGTCGTACGGGTGGACTCCTTCGGTGCTGAAGACGCGCTCGATCTTCAGGCCACCAGCGGTGGCGCCGTCGGTCTCGCTGGTCGTGCCACTCACCGTCTCGGTCATGGAATCTCCTCTGTCCTGTCCCGTGTCACTGAAATCGTCGGTCGTGCTGGGGGGTTTGTCGTTGAAAGGGCTGCTCGTGCGGGGAAATGCTGGGGGTAGGTCCAGGTTGCCCGGGACCACCGACAGGTGGTGCGCCCGGCACGCAGCTTCCCCACTACGTGCCGGGCGGATCGGGGTCAGCCGCTGGGGGCTGAGGGGGTGGTGACGAGCTCGGCGAGCGGGGCGCGCTCGGCGCGCAGCATCGCGATCTCGTCCTCGAAGTCGTCGGCCGACTCGAAAGCGCGGTAGACGCTCGCGAACCGGAGGTAGGCGACCTCGTCGAGGACGCGCAGGGGACCCAGGATCGCCAGGCCCACCTCGTGAGCAGGCACCTCGGCGAGACCTCCACCGCGCAGTGCGTCCTCCACGGCCTGACCGAGACAGGCCAGGTCGTCCTCCGAGACCGGACGACCCTTGCACGCCTTGCGCACGCCGGCGACGGCCTTCTCCCGAGTGAAGGGCTCCGTCGCGCCGGACCGCTTGACCACGGTCAGCTGCATCTGCTCGACGGTCGTGAAGCGCTTCGCGCAGACCGAGCAGGTACGCCGACGGCGGATCGAACCGCCGTCGTCGGCCACCCGCGAGTCGAGGACCCGGGTGTCGAGGTGACGGCAGTACGGACAGTGCACGGGAGCTCCTCTCGCGAGTTCAGGCGTCGCCACAGAGACCCCCAGGAGGGCCTGCAGCTTGTGGATATCAGGGGTCTTACTGTGGACAACAAGCAGTTACCTGTGAGTCATCCCCACCCGGTCTGTGAACTAGATGTGGATAACTACACCCGTGTAAGTACTAGATGTTGTGGTTACCGTACGCCCCGAGCAGACGGCTTCGCAAGTGCTCGGTGAACATTGGTGGGACTCAGGTCACACGCCCGGCAAACCCGCAGGTCAGCGGCTCGCACGGCCGCGGAAATAGTCCGAACGGGTGGTGTGTCGCCGGGGTACGGACTAGCTCGGGCGACGCGCTCCGGACAGCTCGTGGGCGAACCACGCGCGGGTCCCCGACGCATCGCTCTGCGACCCCCAGCGATCGGCGATCGCCTCGACCAGGAGCAACCCGCGGCCGTACACCGCGAGTTCGTCGCGACTCGGCGCCGCGACCGCCTCCGCGACGCTGCGCGGGCCGCCGACATCGCGGACCACGACCGTCAGCACCTCGCGCTCCAGCCGGACGGTCAGCTCGGCCCCGCTGTGCGCGTGCATCACCACGTTGGTGACCAGTTCGGAGAGGCAGAGCTGGGCGTTGTCGCTGGTCTCGTCGTCGACCCCCCAGGCAGCGAGCGTCTCTCGCAGGAAACGACGCGCCACCCCCGCCGAGCGGGGCTCGCCGTCCAGGACGACGCCGGCCTGGCGCACGTCGAACTCGTCGCCGGGATCGGGCAGTGGGCCGTCCCCCCACTCGGGCTCGCGCACCGCCCGCATCCGGCGTACGGCGTCCGCGATCCGCCCGGCCAACGCCAGCAGCAGCTGCCCCTGGTCGTCGGCGAACTCCTGCGGCTCGTCGTAGAAGAGCACCAGGCCGCCGATCGCCGAGCCGGTCCCCGGCAGCGGTACGGCGGCCAGCGCCGCGGTCGACTCCTCGCGCTGGCGCGCCACCACGCCCGGGAAGCGCGACTCGAGAGCCGCCAGGTCGGCGAAGATCGTGCCCCCGGTGCGCACCACCTCGGTCAGGGGTACGTCGTCATAGGCATCGATGTGGCACCACTGCGGATCATGGAGCCGGTCGCTGGAGAGGAAGCGCACCCGACGCCCGCCACCCTCGCAGAGCCCCAGGCCGACCCGCCTGACGCCCGGCAGCGACGCCAGCGCACCCAGCGCCCCGACTGCCAGCGTCTCCAGGTCCGGGGCCTTCGTCACTGCCCGGTCGAGCCGTAGCCAGGCGTCGTCCGGAGACGCGGGCGAGCTCGCCGAGGAGCCCGCCACCGTCGACCTTCCGTCAGCCTGCACCCGTTCAGGGTAAAGGAATCCCGCACGAGCCGCGGAGCGGTGAACGGGTTGCGGGTCACTCCCCCACACACGAGCCCCATCCGACACAATGTCCGCGTGGGGCACCAGGGGAAGCGAGCGGGATCGCGCAAGGCTGCCCGCTCGAGGCGCTCCCTGCCCGCCCTCCCGGCGATCCCGGTGCCCCTGCTCGGCCTGGCCGCGGGCGTCACCCTCGCGGTGGTCGCCTGGGGGTACCTGGTCAAGGCCGCCATCGACTTCGGCGCCTCGGCGCGCAGCGGACAGTCCGGCGCGTGGGGGTTCCTCGCGCTGGCCTCGCTGGGAGCCGTCGCCTGCCTGTTCATCGCGATGATGCTGATCGCCCGGCTGTTCCGGCACCTCGGCCTGGGAGCTGCCACCCCGAGCCCGACCCCGCCGGCCGAGAACGGCGACCACCCCGCGCCCGACTCCCCCACGGCAGCGACACCCACCCCGCCGCGCCTGCCCGGCGGGCGTCGCGCCGCCCGCTGACTCAGCGGTCCGGCCAGAAATGCCGCGAAGGGCGGGGCCACTGGGCCCCGCCCTCCGTCTTCCCCGGCCCATCAGCCGGGGTCGAGTCGGCTGATGAAGGTCTGTGTGGCTCTACTGCTGCAGCGGCACCCGGAGCCGCTGGCCGGCCTGGACCATCGTGGTCTCGAGCGCGTTCAGCCGCTCGATCCGGCCGACCATCTCCCGGACGTCGCCGTCACCGGCCACCTCGGAGGCGATCCCCCACAGCGTCTCGCCGGTCCCGACCATCACCACGCGGGTGGGCTCGGGCGTACCGGCCTCGTCGGTCGCCGCGGAGACGCTGGCGATCGCGATCCCGATCGTGAGCACCACCAGCAGCGCCAGCACGAACACCGCCAGGCGGCCGCGCCGGGTCAGTCGGACCTGGCCGGGCCGGCGGGGCGCCGAGGCGCTCCACGCCATCGTGGTGGTGGTGGGGCTGGTCATCGTGATGGTGCTCATCGGACCTCCTGGGGAAGTGGCGGTCAGCCGTGGATCCTGCGTCGATCACCTGTCTAACGGTGGCCACCGACAGTCCCGCTCCGGCGCCGCCGTTCGATCAGACGTTCGATCGAACATGTGTGCGACATTAGAGCAGGTGTTCGAATCCGACAACCCGACACGCCGAACGTCTGTTCGAGCGCCGGATGCGCCGAGATGACTCCCCCGGGGGATGGTCATGGTCCGGTCGATGCGCCAGAGATGGCCCGAACGGGCCATGTCGCAGCGACGATCGGACAGGATAGAAAGGACGTGGAGGCGCGCCCGGCACCCGGAGCGACCCACGCAAGGTGACCGGCCGGAAGAGTCCCCCTTGACCGGCCGGTCACAGCAGGGGTCATCCGAAGGACCAGCGCCTCACGGTCCCCGTGTTGCGGGACCCATGGACACGACCCGGGGGGGGTCGTAGCCCAGTGGCCGGCGCGTTTTGTTGATGGCGCGCCGGCCCTGGGCGGTCCTGTTCTCGGAGCCCTAGCGACCCGCGCGCTTGTCCAGCGCCCGCCGACCCTGCGCTGCGAAGAGGCCGGTGCCTCGCCGTGCCACCGACGGCGCCAGCGCCGCGATCCGTACGACGCCACCGCGCCACCCCGGCACGCTGCGCACCACCCGCGAGCTGCCGACCAGTCCGACCGCTGCGTCGGCGACCTGGTCCACCGAGAGGATCGGCCCACCGGAGTGCACCAGCAGGTTGCCCAGCCCGCCGGGCGTCTGCGCGTCCAGCATCGCGGTCTGCACGCCATCGGGACAGACCGCGTGCACCCGGATCCCGTCCGGGGTCTCGGCGTCCACCGACATCGTGGCCGAGACCAGCCCCGCCTTGGAGGCGGCGTACACGGTGTAGCCGGGGACCGGACCGAGTCCGGCCAGCGACGCCGTGTTCACGATGTCGCCCCCACGCGCGCCGAAGGCCGCCACCGCCGTCCGCATCCCCCACAGGGCGCCGAGCAGGTTGACCTCGACCAGACGGCGGACGACCTCCTCCGACATCTCCGCCAGGGTGCCGTCGTCGCCGACGCCGGCGTTGTTGAACCAGGCGACCAGCTCGCCGTGGCTCGCCGCGACCTCGGCGGCGGCGACGTGGGCCGCCGGGTCCCGCACGTCGTGGGCCAGGCCGGCGACGGCACCGATCTCGGTCGCGGTCCGCTGCGCGCCGGCGCCGTCCACGTCGGTCACCACGACCCGGTGGCCGCGGGCCACCATCCGCTCGGCGATCCCCCGGCCGATCCCTCGGGCTGCCCCGGTGACGACGACGCTGGTGCTCCTCGGCTCAGTCATGGCCGGAGTCAACCAGACCCCGTCGTGTCCCACCGGCGAGTCGACGACACGCCGTTCGAACAGATGTTTGAATTGCGCCGCCCGCATCACTAACGTGAGGGCACCGAGCCCGGGCGATCCCGAGCGAACGGCAGCGATCGGGAGGCATGCAGCATGGCCAGCAACAGGACCACCGGCACCGGCTCGACCGGCAACGTCAGCGAGCTCCCCGACGGCCCCCCCGACGCCACCGGACTGACCCCACGACAGATGCGCGTGCTCGCCACGATCAAGGACGCCATCGAGGTCCGCGGCTACCCGCCCAGCATGCGCGAGATCGGTGAGGCCGTCGGGCTCACCAGCTCCTCCAGCGTGGCCCACCAGCTCAAGGTGCTCGAGCAGAAGGGGTTCCTCAAGCGCGACCCCAACCGCCCCCGCGCCCTCGAGGTGTTCCTGCCCGAGGTGATGGCGGCGCGTCGCTCGATCTCCTCGGCCGAGGAGACGTCGTACGACGAGACCGGCATCGGCGACGCCATGCCCAGCGCGACGTACGTCCCGATGGTCGGTCGGATCGCCGCCGGCGGCCCGATCCTGGCCGAGGAGCGCGTCGAGGAGGTCTACCCGCTGCCCCAGTCGCTGGTGGGCGACGGCACGCTCTTCATGCTCGAGGTGGCCGGCGACTCGATGATCGACGCCGCCATCTGCAACGGCGACTACGTCGTGATCCGCCAGCAGCCCACCGCCAACAACGGCGAGATCGTGGCCGCGATGATCGACGGCGAGGCCACGGTCAAGACCTTCCAGCGCAAGGACGGCCAGGTCTGGCTGCTCCCGCACAACGACGCCTACGAGCCGATCGACGGCACCCACGCCACCATTCTGGGCAAGGTCACCGCGGTGCTGCGGCGCGTCTGAGGGGCGCTCGTCCCGGCTCCGCCCAGAGGGATCGACGCGGGTGACGGTCGCGCCGCCGGTCGGTGAACGGACGGTGCTCACACCGTGTCGCTAGTAGCCTCCGCCGCGGTCTCTCGTTGAATACCGATGTGAGCATCCCCCCAGACGTCACCACCACGCCCCTGGCGCGCCCCCTGGGTCGCCGTACCGTCCTGGCGGGCGGGACCGTCGGAGCCGGCATCGCTGGCGCGGCGACCCTGGCCGGCAGCTCCACCGCCCAGGCTGCGGAGAGCGAATCGGCCCGCCCGGGCAGCGCATCGATCTTCGCCCACGGCGTCGCCTCCGGCGACCCGCTGCCCCGGGCCTGCGTGATCTGGACCCGGGTCACGCCGACCCCCGAGAGCACGCCCGGCTCCGGCGCCGGCCCGAAGGTGACCGTGACCTGGGAGGTGGCCAAGGACAGTCGCTTCCGCAAGGTCGTCCGGCGTGGCCGGTTCGTGACCAGCGCCAGCCGCGACCACACGGTCAAGGTCGACGTGACCCGCCTCAAGCCGGAGACCTGGTACCACTACCGCTTCACGCTCAAGGGCGTCCACAGCCGCGTCGGTCGCCTCCGGACCGCGCCGGCCCGCAAGTCGCTGCCCGATAACCTGCGCCTCGGCGTCGTCTCCTGCGCGAACCTCCAGGCCGGCTGGTTCAGCGCCTACCGCGGCCTCGCGGCCCGCGACGACCTGCACGCGGTGGTCCACCTCGGCGACTACCTCTACGAGTACGCACCCGGGCGCTACGGCTACGGCCGGTCGAACGTCGACATCCGCTCCCACGAGCCGGCCCACGAGATGGTCTCGCTCGCCGACTACCGGCAGCGGCACGCGCAGTACAAGCGCGACGAGGACCTCCAGGACCTGCACGCGAAGTACCCCTGGATCGTCACCTGGGACGACCATGAGGTCACCAACGACCAGTGGGACGACGGCGCGGAGAACCACCAGCCCGACGAGGGCGACTACCTGGTCCGCCGGGCCCGCGCCCATCGTGCGTACGACGAGTGGATGCCGTGCCGGATGAACGACACCGCCGCCCTCGGTGACGGCGCCCGCCTCTACCGGCGCCTGCAGTTCGGTCGCCTGGTCGAGCTCAGCATGCTGGACCTGCGCACCTACCGCTCCGAGCCGGTGCACACCACCACGCCGCCCCCGGTGCCCGCACCCGACGGCGGGGTCAGCGACCCTGATCGCACCATCCTGGGCCGCCAGCAGCTGCGCTGGCTGAAGAAGTCGCTGGTGTCGAAGAAGGCGCAGTGGAAGCTGATCGGCAACCCGGTGATGATCGCCCCGGTCACCTTCGGCTCGCTTCCCGAGCGGCTCGTCGAGCAGGTCAACGACGTCACCGGACTGCTGCCCGAGGACGGACTGCCCTACAACGTCGACCAGTGGGACGGCTACACCCACGACCGGCACGAGGTCTTCAACCAGATCCGCAACCACCAGGTGAAGGACGCCCTCTTCATCACCGGCGACATCCACTCCGGGTGGGCGTGCGAACTGCCCTACGACACCTCCACGTACCCGGTCGGCGACTCCGCCGGCGTGGAGTTCGTCTGCTCCTCGGTCACCTCGAACAACCTCAAGGACATCACCGGAGACCCCTCCGGCGTCACCAGCACGGTCGTCGAGGAAGGGATCAAGGCGAACAACCGCCACATCAAGTACCTCGACTTCGACAGCCACGGGTTCTCGGTCCTCGACCTGAACGCCGACCGGGCCCAGATGGACTGGTTCGTGATCGGCGACCGGGCCGACAAGGACACCCCGATCACCTGGTCCACCTCGTACAAGACCGAGTCCGGCACGGGCCGGGTCACCAAGGTCGACAAGCCGGTAGGTGCCTGATGTGTGAACCGACGAACCACGAGCCCGGCAAGGCCTTCGCCGAGGGGATGGCCGCGGTCCGCACCGGTCGCCGTACCCTCCTGCAGGCCGGCGCGGCGGGGATGCTGTTCTCGACCGCGGTCGCCGCGCCCGCCGAGGCTGCTCGCCGTGCGGCACCCCGGGTGCGGCCCGACACGAAGCGTCGGGCCTACGTCCTGGTCGTCGACGGCTGCCGCCCCGACGAGATCACCGCCTCGGTCACGCCGCACCTGTTCGCGCTGCGCGAGGGCGGACTGCACCACCCGCGGGCCTCCGCGATGCCGGTGATGGAGACCATCCCGAACCACGTGATGATGATGACCGGGGTGCGGCCCGACCGGACCGGCGTACCGGCCAACTCGATCTACGACCGCGCCGAGGGCAAGGGCCGCACGATGGACCGGCCCGAGGACATCAAGGCCGTCACCGTCATCGAGCAGCTCAACCAGCGTGGCTTCACCACGGGCACCGTGCTGAGCAAGGACTACCTGTACGGCGTCTTCGGCGAGCGGCCCACCCACCGGTGGGAGCCCGCGCCGATCATCCCCGTCTCCGGACACGCCCCCGACCTGTTCACGATGAACGCCACGCTGTCGATGATCGAGGAGTTCGACCCGCACCTGGTCTTCGTGAACCTCGGCGACATCGACCGGATGGGGCACAGCGACTTCACCGGCACCAACGTGCGCCTCGCCCGCCAGGTCGCCCTGGCGGACACCGACGCGCTGGTCGGCCGGTTCGTCGACATGCTGAAGTCCAGCGGTCGCTGGGAGGACTCGATCGTGATCGTGGTGGCCGACCACTCGATGGACTGGTCCGACCCGGACCGCCTGGTCAGCCTCCAGCCGGTCCTGCAGGCCGACCCGCTGCTGGCCGGGAACATCCAGATCGAGGACAACGGTGGCGCCGACCTCGTCTACTGGACCGGCCCTGACAGCCAGCGCAACCAGGCGATCAAGCGGATCCGCCAGCTCGCCCGCGGCGTCGACGGCGTCCTCGTCGCGCACCGGCGCGACAAGCCGTGGCTGCGGCTGGGCCCCGAGGCCGGCGACGTGGTCGTCTTCTGCAAGGCCGGGTGGCGCTTCAGCGACCCCAATCAGCTCTCCAACCCGATCCCCGGCAACCACGGGCACCCCGCCACCCGTCGGATCCCGTTCTTCATCGGCGGCGGTCACCCGAACGTGCCGCAGGGCAAGAACTCCTCGGCGGGCGCCCACACCGTCGACGTCGCACCCACGGTCGCGGCGTTCTTCGGGATCCGTCGTACGCCGGGTGGCTGGGACGGGCGCAACCGGCTCCGACCCGGGCGTGCGCTGATCTGACAGTCGGGTCAGCCGCGGGCGGTCGCGGCCAGCCGGGACAGCGCCTTGCGGACGATGGCCGGGTCGGTTGTCGTCCACATCGGCGGCAGGCTGGCCTTGAGGAAGCCGCCGTACCGGGCGGTCGCCAGGCGCGGGTCGAGGACGGCCACGACGCCGCGGTCGGACGTCGTCCGGATCAGGCGGCCGGCGCCCTGGGCGAGCAGCAGCGCGGCGTGCGTGGCGGCGACCTGCATGAACCCGTTGCCGCCGGCCTTGTCGGCCGCCTTCTGGCGCGCGCTCATCAGCGGGTCGTCGGGGCGCGGGAACGGGATCCGGTCGATCAGCACCAGCTGGCAGGTCGCTCCCGGTACGTCGAGCCCCTGCCAGAGGCTGAGCGTGCCGAAGAGACACGTGTGCGGGTCGCTGACGAACTGCTTGGCGAGCTCGGGCAGCTGGGCGTCGCCCTGGGCGAGCGTGGTCAGGTGCGGCAGCCGCTCCCGGACGGCCTCGGCCGCGGCCTCGGCGGCGCGCCGGCTGGAGAAGAGACCCAGGGTGCGGCCCTCGGCGGCGTCGACCAGCTCCACGATCTCGTCCAGCTGGGCCTGGCCCAGACCATCGCGGCCGGGCGGCGGCAGGTGCCGGGCGAGGTAGAGGATGCCCTGCTGGCCGTAGTCGAAGGGTGAACCGACGTCGATCCCGCGCCAGGGCAGGGCGTCGACGGCCTGGCTGGGCGGGTCGTCGATCACCCGCTCGGACGGCTTGAGCCCGACGTTGGTGGCGACGGCCGAGAAGTCGCCGCCCAGCATCAGGGTGGCCGAGGTGAACACCACCGTCTTGTCGGTCAGCAGCTTGTCGCGCATCTGGCCCCAGACCTGCAGTGGCGCGACGCAGAGCCGCGGCGGGATCCGGTCGCCGCCCTCGCTGAGCCAGAGCACGTCGGAGTCCAGGTCCGCGGCCATCCGCTCGGCGTTGACGAAGATCTCCTGCACCGACCCCTTGGCCTGGGTGCGGCCGGCGTCCGCGCCGCCGGCCTCGCCGGAGCCGGTGGCAGGCTCCTTCGGGAACGCCGAGAGGCAGGCGCGGGCGGCATCGCGGACCAGGACCAGGGCGTCGCTCATCTGCTGCGGGACGATCTCGAAGCGGCCGGGCCTGGCCTCGGCGATCGCGTCGCGCAGCGCCTCGGCGGCGTCGGAGAGCTCGTCGGCCTCGTCGCCGTCGACCCAGCGCTGGGCCCGCCGGGCGGCCCGCTCGACGTCGCCGACGCTGAGCTCGTCGGTGGCGGCCTGGGTGACCCGGGCGGTCAGCTCGTGGGCCTCGTCGATGACCACGACGTCGTACTCGGGGATCATCGGGACGCCCTCGATCGCGTCGATCGCGAGCAGGGAGTGGTTGGTGACGATCAGGTGGGAGCGGGCCGCCTTCTCCTTGGCCAGCTCGGCGAAGCACTCCTGCCCGAAGGGGCACTTGGCGGCCCCCAGGCAGTCGCGGTGGCCGACGCTGACCTGGCGCCACTCCCGGTCGGTGTGCCGCGGGGCGGCGTCACGCTCGCCGCTGCCCTTGCCGCTCGCCTCGGCCTCGGCCCACTCGCGCAGCTCGAGGACCTTCTTGGCCATCGACCCCTCGGGCACCTCGACCAGCACGCCCTGGTCGTCCGGGGCGCCCTCGCGGACCCGGTGCAGGCAGGCGTAGTTGGAGCGACCCTTGAGCACGGCGTACGACGCGTCGACGCCCTCGTGGCTGCCGTCGCCGACCGCCTCGACCAACCGGGGCAGGTCACGCTCGACGAGCTGGTGCTGCAGGGCGAGGGTGGCGGTGGCGACGACGACCCGCTTGCGGTGCAGCAGGCTCGGCACGAGGTAGGCCAGCGACTTGCCGGTGCCGGTGCCGGCCTGGACGAGCAGGTGGGTGCCGTCGACCATCGCGGCCGCCACGGCCTCGGCCATCTGCACCTGGCCGTCGCGCTGCTGGCCGCCGAGCTCGCGCACCGCGGCCGCGAGCACCTCGCGCACCTCGCGCACTGCGGGCCCGTCGCCGGCGGTGGGGGTGGCAGCGGGGCTGGCCGGGGGGCTGGCCGTGGGGCTGGCCGGGCGGGCAGGGGTCTCGGACACCAGAGAACCCTAGCCGCGCCCGGGGACAGCCCCTGACCTGCCACTTGTGGTTGCTGTTTGGGGCGCTGAGCTGCCAGTTGTGGTTGCTCCGCTGGGGGCCGACCTGCCAGTTGTGGTTGCTGATCAACCACAAGTGGCAGGTCAGCGGAGACCGGGCAGCTCCGACAGTGCAGCAGCGATCGCTGCGCCGAACGCCCGGTGGCCGTCCCGAGTCAGGTGCAGGCCGTCCGGGAGGTAGTCGTCCGCGCGGCCGGTCGCATCGACGTAGGCGATCCCGTGCTCATCGGCGAGCCGGCCGAGCACTGCATTGACCCGAGGTACGGCGGCAGCCCGGGCCGGCGCGATCGCCGGGCCGACGACCACAACCCGGTACCCCCGCAGCTCTCGCACCAGGTCCCGGAACCCCGCCTCGATCGCGGCCGTGCTCTGGTCGACGTCGTTCAGCCCGCCCTGGACCACCACCAGGTCGGCGCCGCGCGCGAGGGCCGCCGCCGACCGATCGGCGTACGACGCACCGGCGCAGCGGCTCGCCGTACGGCTGAAGCCGGAGCCGGAGAACCCGGCCACCCGGACGGCGCCCGGCAGCCGACTCGGCCAGGAGTGCGTCGGCTCGCGGAGTCCCGCGCCCACGGCCCAGGAGTCGCCGATCACCACGACCCGACGGCCCTCGCCGACCACGACGTCACGCGCCAGCGAGGCAGCGGCGTGGCGCTCGCACCCGGTCACGACGGCTCCACCCGCCGGGCCGGGCTGTCCGCCGGCCAGGAGCCCGGTGAGCAGCAGCCCGAGCACACCGCCCGCGATGGTGTGGCGTCGACGGAAGGTCACCCCTCCATGATCGGTGACCCGTCACTTGTGGTTGGCCAGAATCCACCGACCCGTCACTTGTGGTTGCGCCCGACCAACCACAACTGGCAGGTCAGCGGCTTGAGACCAACCACAACTGGCAGGTCAGTCGACTGCGTACGCCGCCAGCTCGCCGGCCAGGTCCTCGTGCGCCCGACCGGAGACCAGCGTCCCCTCGCCGGTGTGCTCCATCGTCGCGATCTCACCCTGCTGGTGGATCCGGTTGACCAGGTCGCCCCGGTCGTACGGCACCAGCGCCTTGAAGGCGACACCCGGGCGCGGCAGCTCGCTCTCGATGATCGCCAGCGCCTCGGCGATGCCCTCACCGGTCTTCGCGCTCACCACCACCGAGTGCGGTTCGCGCTGACGCAGCCGCGCCAGCACCATCGGGTCGGCCGCGTCGGCCTTGTTGATCACCACGAGCTCGGGCACCTTCGACGCCTCGATCTCCGCGAAGACCTCACGTACGGCGGCCAGCTGCCCCTCCGGGTCGGGGTGCGAGCCGTCGACGACGTGCAGGATCAGGTCCGAGTCGGCGACCTCCTCCAGCGTCGAGCGGAACGCCTCGACGAGCTGGTGGGGCAGGTGCCGGACGAAGCCGACCGTGTCGCTCATCGTGTAGACCCGGCCGTCACTGGTCGTGGTACGCCGCGTGGTCGGGTCCAGGGTCGCGAACAGCGAGTCCTCGACGAGCACCCCGGCGTTGGTCAGCCGGTTGAGCAGCGAGGACTTGCCGGCGTTGGTGTAACCCGCGATCGACACCGACGGGATGGCATGGCGCTGCCGCTCCTGCCGCTTGGTGTCACGCGTGCCCTTCATCTCCTTGAGCTCGCGCCGCAGCTTGGCGATCTTGGTGTTGATCCGTCGCCGGTCGGTCTCGATCTTGGTCTCACCGGGGCCACGACCGCCGATGCCGCCGCCGTCCGCGCCGACCCGGCCACCGGCCTGGCGGGAGAGCTGGCCACCCCACCCGCGCAGCCGCTGCTTCATGTAGTTGAGCTGCGCGAGCTCGGTCTGGGCGGTGGCCTCCCGCGACCTGGCGTGCTGGGCGAAGATGTCGAGGATCAGCGCGGTCCGGTCGACGACCTTGACCTTCAGCTTGTCCTCGAGGTTGCGCAGCTGGCTCGGCGCGAGCTCACCGTCACAGATCACCGTGTCCGCACCGGTCGCCTGGACGATCTCCCGGATGCCCTCGACCTTGCCGCGACCGACGTACGTCGCTGGGTCGGGCGACTGCCGACGCTGGTAGATCGCCTCGAGCACCTCGGAGCCGGCGGTCTCGGCGAGCAGCGCGAGCTCGGCCATCGAGTTCTCGGCGTCCTCCACGGTGCCCCCGGTCCACACGCCGACCAGGACGACCCGCTCCAGCCGGAGCTGGCGGTACTCGACCTCGCTGATGTCCTCGAGCTCGGTGGAGAGGCTGGCGACGCGACGCAGCGCGTGCCGCTCGGCCAACTCCATCGCGCCGGCGGTGGGCTCGGCCTCCTCCGGGTCGGGCTGGTCGGCCCAGTCACGGTCGGCCCAGTCACGGCCGGCCCCGTCACCGTCGGCCCCGTCACGCTCAGGGGTGTCCTCGACGGCCTCGGGGTCGTCCCAGTCCTCGGTGGCGTCGAGCTCGTCGTCGAGATTGAAGTCAGATGCATTCGTCATGGGTGACTCCAATGTAGGTCGCCCCACCAGCGGACGCGAACCCTTAACGCCCCGGCACCCGCCCAGATGGGCCATCGACAACACCCCGAGGGCCGGGCCAAGGTAAAGGTGCACTCCCTCGGGCGGGGTCGGGATCCGCCGGGTGCACCCTCGGGAGGGGTGGTCGCGTGCAGCGCATCATCGACTGGCTCGACGAACCGCGCGGTCGGATCGTCGGCGCCCTGCTGGTCGTCGGGCTGGCGGTCGGCGGCGTTCTCAC
>NZ_JBFIKK010000071.1:0-17650 GCF_041600255.1 Nocardioides sp.
GCGCCCACGCCCTCGACCCAGTTGCCGACGATGCGCGCCATCCCCTGCTGGCGCCAGAAGGCGCGAGCCGGCCGCTGCTTGCCGTCGAGCAGTCGGACGTAGTCGCCCCAGGCGACACTGCCGCCGTTCTGCAGGCTCTCCTGCCACATGGCCGGCACGCCGCGGCCGAGGTCGCGCAGGGTGAGCACCACCTCGACCCGGGCGTCGGGGAAGGACCCCACCACCTCGGCGATCTTCTCCGGGGGCGCCGGGCCGAGGAACTCCATGCTGATCAGGGCGGTGCCGGCGTGGGCGTCGATCTCCTCGACGAGTCGCCGCCAGGTGCCGTCGGACAGCTTCCCGAAGTGCGTGCGGCCGAGGACGTCGCTGACCGCGAGCACCTGGTCGCGCCAGACCGTCCCCGGGAACAGCACGCCGCGCTCGGCGAGCAGGTCCTGGTTGGCGGACAACCGCTTCTGGAGGTACGACGTCCCCGACTTCATCAGTCCCGCGTGCAGGACCACACGCTGCGCCATGGCTGGAGTCTAGGAGAGCTTGTAGTCCTTGAGCAGGGAGCGGCCGATGATCATCTTCTGGATGTCGCTGGTGCCCTCGCCGATCAGCATGAACGCGGCCTCACGGTAGAGCCGCTCGATCTCGTACTCCTTGGAGTACCCGTAGCCGCCGTGGATCCGGAAGGAGTCCTGGACGACCTCGTTGCAGTACTCCGCCGCGACCATCTTGGCCATCCCGGCCTCGACGTCGTTGCGCTCGCCGCGGTCCTTGAGCCGGGCGGCGCGGACCATCATGGAGTGCGAGGTCTCGACCTTGGTCGCCATCTCGGCGAGGCGGAACAGGATCGCCTGGTGCTGGGCGATGGGCTTGCCGAAGGTCTCGCGCTGCTGGGCGTAGGCGATGCCGAGCTCGAAAGCCCGGTTCGCGATGCCGCAGGCCCGGGCGGCGACGTTGACGCGGCCGACCTCGACGCCGTCCATCATCTGGTAGAAGCCCTTGCCCGGCTCGCCACCGAGAATCTGCTCGGCACCGATCCTGTGCCCCTCGAAGACGGCCTCGGTGGTGTCGACGCCCTTGTAGCCCATCTTCTCGATCTTGCCGGGGATCGTGACGCCCTGGGCCGTCTCGCCGAAGCCGGGTTCCTTCTCCACCAGGAAGGTCGTCATGTTCTTGTAGACCGAGTCGGCGCCCTCGTCGGTCTTGACCAGGACGGCAACCAGGTTGGACGAGCCGCCGTTGGTCAGCCACATCTTCTGGCCGGTGATCTCGTAGCCGGCGTCGGTCTTGACGGCCTTGGTCTTGATGGCCGCCACGTCGGAGCCGAGCCCCGGCTCGGACATCGAGAACGATCCGCGGACCTCGCCGGTCGCCATCCTCGGGAGGTACTTCCGCTTCTGCTCCTCGGTGCCGTGCTGCATCAGCATGTAGGCCACGATGAAGTGGGTGTTGATGACACCGGAGACGCTCATCCAGCCGCGCGCGATCTCCTCGACGCACAGCGCGTAGGTCAGCAGCGACTCCCCGAGGCCGTCGTACTCCTCGGGGATCATCAGGCCGAAGATGCCGAGCTCCTTGAGCCCCTCGACGATCTCGGTGGGGTACTCGTCCTGGTGCTCGAGCTCGGTGGCAACCGGGAGGATCTTCTCCTCGACGAACGTCCGGACCGCCTTGAGGATCTCGATCTGGTCATCGGTGAGTCCGTCGGTCTCGCAGAGGCGACCCATGGTCTGTCTCCTTCAGGCTGGTGTCGGGCTGGTGTCGGGAGGTGCGGTGGAGCAGGTTGGCGAGGGAAGGTTACCCATCAGTAGGTGGGTGCGCCATGAGGTGCGCCACTTCTGGACGCCTCAGTCGTCGTCGAGCACTCGGGACCGGGCCTCGAGCGGCCCGACCAGCTGCTGCTCCAGCTCGGCCACCCGCCGTTCCAACGGCTCGGCCAGCGCAGCGTTCTCGGCGATGGCGACCTCCAGCTCGTCCACGCGGCGAGCCAGGTGGACGACGTCGAGGATGCCGGTGCCGCTCGCCACTCGGCGGGCCAGCTCCCGGCCACGTCCGACGACGCGTCGCGCAGGGGACCGGGGGGTCACAACGAGTCGTTCCGATAGGTGTTCAGGGCCTTGGCCGTCACCCGTCCGTCGGTGTCCTGGGCCGGCAGCAACAGCTCGGTCACCACGTCGGAGAGCTCGGCGACGCGCAGGTGCAGCGCCCGCGACCGGGCCACCTCGGCCTCGAGGTCGGCGATCCGTGCGCGCAGGTCGTCGGCCCGGCGCTCCAGGCGAGGAGCGGTCACCCGACGCAGCATGCCCTTGCCCACCGCAGCCAGCCGGGATCCGTCCTCGGCCAGCACCCCCGGGACGCCCTGCTTGGCGTCCCGCTCGTGGGTGCGCTCGCGCACCAGCAGGAGCAGCCGGACGATGGTCTCGACGGCGGCGTCGAGCAGCTCGGCCTGCGTCGCGTCCCCCGGGAGCCGGGCGTCGGGACGGCTGGCCCGCAGATCGGCCAGGTCTCCCTGGACGTCGTACCCCGCCTCGGCGAGGGCAGCGATCGCCTTGCGGCTGCGCTTCTCCGCGTCCGCGAACTGCTCGTCGGTCACCCCGATCTGCTCGCGCCCGAGGTCGACGAGGATGCCGTGGGCCAGGGTGTCGCGCAGCCAGAGCGCCTGCTCCCGGTTGCCGGTGATCGGCGCCCGGACCTTCTCGTTCACCCGTCGCAGCAGCTCGGCGGCGACCACGCCGAGCGACTCGTTGGCACGCTCCACGACCGGGTCGAGGGCCGGTACGTCGATCCGGCAGGCGGCCGCGAAGCGACGCCACAGCTCCTGACCGTCCCCGGCCTCGCCCGGCACCGTGACGACGTGCACCCGCTCCGGGGGCAGTCCCGAGCCCCAGCGGGCGGCGACACCCGACGGATCCATCGTGCGCCAGCCCCACTCGCTGCGGGTACCGGCCTTGCCGGGCTTGGGCTTCCAGTCCTCGAGCCGGGTGGTGAGCGCGAACTTCAGTCGCTCCTGCCAGGCCGAGGGCACGGCACGACCGAAGTCGCGCGCGGTGATCACGACGTGGGTCTCGATGCCGTCGAGGTCGGCCAGGGCGGCCTGCGCCTGCGCGGCGGAGGCACCCGCGAACAGCTCGTAACTGAGGATCGCGACCTCGCCCCGCCAGTCCCGGATCTCCGTGACCAGGCGTTGCCAGGCCTCCGACGCGCGGGGAGGCAGGGACTCCAGACGGTCGTCCTCGCGCACCACCATGGCGGCGTGGATCCGGTCCAGGTGGCGCTCCCCCGCCACCAGCACACCGGCGTCCGCCAGCACCGTGCGGTTCTGCTCGAGGACGCGCTGCAGGTAGGTGGTGCCCGACTTCGGCGCCCCCACGTGCAGGTAGACGCGGGCAGTCATCGCTGACTCATCGGGTGGGTCACCGGGATCCTTCCTCGGGGGCGGGCCATTCGACGATCATTCTCCACTCGGCCGGCGGGCCGCCGGCAACGGCCGCTCCCCCGGCCCGGAAGCCTTCGCGGTGGACGACCCGTCCGCCGGCCTGGGTGGCCCGACCCTCGACGAGACGCGGGTCCACGGGTCGCAGCCTGCCGCCGCCGTGCTCGGCACGCCACTGGGCGGCGTCCTCGCGGGACAACGACAGCCCCTCGAGGTAGGCACGGCCACCGCGACGCAGCACCATCGAGGTGAACCGCCAGAAGTTGTCCTCGCCATCAGTCCCGAGGGTCTCCAGCAGTCGCCGGGCGTAGACGACCGGCTGGTGCGAACGGTCCCGGGCCACCAGCGCGGCCCGGGTCAGCACGTCGCGGAGGTCGTAGAGGTTGAGCGGCGTGAACGTCGCCGGCACGTCGCGCTTCTTCGCCCGGCGGTTGGCGGGGCGGATGGCCTGGCGGGCGTAGTCGAGGCCGAGCACCGGGACGCCGGTCCCGGCGAGGTGGAGCGCGTCCGCCCCCGTCCCGGCGCCGACGTCGATCACCCGGGCATCGGCCGGCAACTGCGGAGCCACCCAGGCGGCGAAGTCGGACGGTCCGTGCTTGTCGTCCTTGGCGAGGTCGACGACGTGTCGCTCCCAGTCCCGGCGCTGGCGCATCAACGAGGAGAACCAGCCGTCGAAGCGACCGGTGATCTCGGGGCCGGGCTCATGCCGGAAGGACGGGTCGGGGACCTTCCACCCGGGGCCGTAGGAGACGGCGAGCATCGCGTCGGGGTCGGCGGGCGCGGGCAGCATCCGGCCCTCGAACTCGAGCTCGATCAGCGGCAGGATCGCCGAGCGCGGCACCTGCTGGCGCACGGTCGCGGTCTCGTGCAGCAGGTCGCCCACATAGAAGCAGGTGTAGATGTCGATGCTCGCCATCGCCTTGTCGGGCGAGGTGAACACCACCGTGATGAAGGCGCCCGACTTGTGCAGCACGCGCAGGCCGGCGCGGGTGAGCGCACGTGCGACGTCCCACAGCTCGACGGTCATCTCGGCGGGGGTGGCCTTCTCGCTCAGGTAGGCCAGGTCGATGTCGGAGTCGTGGCCGATCACCTTGCCCTCGCGGGCGGCGCCGAGCAGGGTGCCGAAGGCCATCCACGCGTGGACGCCGCACTCGGCGGCCATCACCTCGATGATCCGGTCGGTGACGTCGACCATCTGCTCCACGACGCTCGCGTCACGGGCCGAGAAGGGTCGTTGGAGCAGTCCCCACTTGTCGATCATCACGGGAATGCCGTGCTTGTCGACGAACTCGACGCGACCCTCGCCGCTCCCGAAGACGATCTCGTCGGCGAAGAGCTCCTCGTCGCCGTTCACGACCCGGACCTCGGAGGTCCCCTCCAGCCAGCGCGACATCTGGGCCGGCCAGGGGACGAAGACGGCGGCGGGGTCACCGGCCACCCGGTGGCGCGGCTCGGCGCTGAAGGACCAGGCCATGTGGCCGTCGAAGAGTACGTCCGCCGAGCCCTGGAACCCGTCGGGGAAGTGCAGACCCGTGTCGTCGACTTGGACGTTCCTGTCACCCACGACGACGCAGGCTACGGCACCGACACCGTGGTGCTGAGCACGGCGTGGTCGGTGATCCGGCGGACCTGGGGGCCGGTGTCCATCAGGAACCGGCTGAACACGACGTCGGAGGAGCCGAAGATCCAGTCCACCCGCATCGGCCGCGGCGGACGGCAGCCGCCGGAGTTCGACCCGCCGTTGGCAGCGCGCAGGTCCGTGCGCGAGGTCATCCGGCAGAAGATCTCGTCGTGCTCGTTGAAGTCCCCGATCGCGAAGACCGGGATCCCGTCCTTGCGCAGCTCCTTGATCGCGGCGATCTCGATCTCGGTCGCGCGGTCGCGCTCGTCCTCGCGGCCGTGCCGGTCGCGCGGGGAGTTGTGCACGTTCATCACGTAGATCTCGCGCCCGGTCGCGAGGTGCTGGAGCCGGACGACGGGCTGCGGGCGGGTGCTGCCCATGAACGGGATCGTGATCGACCCCTTGAACGTCGCCGTCCAGACCGAGCTGCGCCACATGAGGTTCTGCGGCACGCCCCTGCCCCCCATCGAGGTGCCCGGCCAGAACTCGAAGCGGCCGCCGGTGGCGCGGTTCATGGTGGCGAGCTGGTCGGCCTGGATCTCCTGGAAGCCGACGATGTCGGAGCCGTAGGCGCCGATCAGGTTGGCCGCCCACTCGGTCCGGATCCGACCCGGCGCGAACCGCTGCGCGGCGCCACCCGGCGCGCTGTGCTGGCTGCCCAGGATGTTGAAGGTCGTCAGGCGGAACGAGTACGGCTGGTCGCCCGCTGCCTTCTCGGCCGCGCGAGCCAACGACTGGGCACCGGTGGGGACGCGTTGCGGTGCGATCGCCCCGCGATCCTCCAGGCCTGCCTCGGCGATCTCCTCGGCGTCCATCGTGGCGAGCTGGTCGGCGGGGATCCGACGGGGCTCGGGCGAGCTCGCGGCCGCCGGCGGGACCACGACCTCGTCACCACCGAGCCGTCCGAGCAGGTTGGCGGCGACGACGACGAGCACGATGGCGACCACGCCGCCGACGGTCGCCAGAGCGCTGAGTCGCTCGGGTGAGAACCGTGGGGCGTCGTCGCCCCCCGGCCCCTCGTCCGTGCCCGTCACTGGACCTCCTCTGGCAGCGGCTGGTCAGCCGTCGTGCCGTTTCCGACCTGTCCGGCCTCGTTGTTGCCCCAGCAGGCGCTGGCTCCCGAGGCGAGCGCACCGCAGGCGTGGAACCAGCCCACCTCCAGCGACGACCAGGCGGCTCCCGAGGTGACCAGGCCGGGCTCGAGGGTGTCGCCCGCATCGGTGGCCCCGAGCTGGCCGTAGCGGTTGCTGCCCCAGCAGTACGCCGTACCGGTGTTGTCCACGCCGCACGTCGAGGCATCGCCCGTGGAAAGGCTAGTCCAGATCTGGTCGCCGCTCACCCGTTCCGGAGCCCTGCGTGCGCGCCGGCTGCCGTCACCCAGCTGCCCGTGCGCGTTGAAGCCCCAGCACCTGGCCTCGCCGGACGTGGTGACACCGCAGGTGTGCGCCCACCCGGCCGTCAGCTGGAGCCAGCTCCTCGCCGTGCCCACCGGCTGGGGATTCGTCCGGATCACCGGGTCCTTGTTCCCCACCTGGCCGAAGGCGTTCTGCCCCCAGCACCAGGCCGTCGCGTCGGCCCGGGTCGCGCAGGTGTGGAACCCGCCGGCCGTCACGCTCGTCCAGTCCCGGGCCTCCCCCACCCGCACGGGACGCCCGCGCACCTGCGTGGTGCCGTCGCCGAGCTCGCCGGCGTTGTTGAGCCCCCAGCACCACAGGGTGCCGTTGACCCGGATGCCGCAGGTGTGGAACCAGCTGGTGCTGACGCTCGACCACGCCGCGGAGTCGCTGACCTGGCTGGGCCGGCTCCGGGCCGGGCCGCGACCGATCCCGAGCTGACCGTAGTTGTTCAGCCCCCAGCACCACAGCGTCTGGTCGGTGCGGATCCCGCAGGTGGTGGAGCCCCCGGTGCTCACCGACTCCCAGTCGGTCGCCCTGCCGACCCGCACCGGCGACGTCCGGCGCTCGCGGCTGCCGTCCCCCAGCTGACCGTGGCCGTTGGCCCCCCAACAGGCCAGCGACCCGTCGCCCCGCACCTCGCAGGAGGTCTGGCCGCCGGCGCTGACCGACTCGGTACCGCTGCGGACGGTGACCACGACGACGCCGGTGACCGACTGGGTCGTCGGCGAGGTGTTGCGCACCCGATAGGTCAGGTTCCAGGTCCCGACCCGTGTCGGCGTGCCCGCGAGCAGCCCGGTCGAGTCCAGGGTGAGCCCGGGCGGCACCTGGGCGCCGTCCTGCCACACCACGCCTTCGGCGGCCTCGTCGGCGACGTCGACCTCGAGGCGCACCTCGACCGGCTGGCCGCTGCGCACACTCTCGACGCGCACCCGCGGTCGCGGCACCGGGACCAGCACGGTCTGCCGCCAGAGACCGTCCGCCGCCTCCGCGAGCACGCCGGACCCTTCGGGTCGGCGGTAGCTGCGGGACGCCTTGAGGCCCTCGCGAACCGAGGTGCGACGCGGGTTGCAGAGCAGGTCGCCCTGGTTGCACACCTGCCACACCTGGAACGTCTCGGTGTCCGCCGGTACGTCGGGAGCCGTCCGCAGCAGGGGCGGCAGTACGCCGACCGACGACCTCGACGCGGCCGGCGAGCCGACGAGTCGGCCGACCACGCTGTCGGCGAGCCGCTCGGGGTCGGAGACCAGCACCGCCCCGACCAGGCGCGAGGGGTCGGGCTGGTCGCTGGGCCGGCGGACCAGGACGCGGTGCATCAGCGCGGCACCCTGGGCGTACCCCACCAGGACCACCTGCTGGTCCGGGCAGGTCAGAGCCGCCTGCTCGAGGGTCTCCTCGGCCTCCCGCACACCGGCGTTGACGCCGCTGCGCCAGGAGCGCGCCCGAGGGCGCTCGACCGCGTCTCTGGCCGGCGTGGAGGTGTCGCGACTCTCGACGAGCGCAACAGCGCGAGGGGCGGTCAGGTTCACCCGTCGGGCTTCGACCGAGCGACCACCCTCGGCGGCCAGGGCCGTGTACGCCTCGACCACGGCGGAGACCGTGGGTCCGAAGCCGAGCCCGCCCGATGCGGCGGGGCGCTCGCCCGCGCCGTCCGCGCCGAGGAGGAGGACGTCGGCACAGCCCTCGACCGCAGCGGCCGTGGCGGCGCCGAGGACGACCCGGTCAGGAGCGGCGGGCCGGGGGCCGGCGCCCGACTGCAGCACGGTCGCCGCCAGGGACACAGAGACCACCGTGGCCGTGGCCAGCGCGAGCACCTGTGTCCCGCGTCGTCTCAGCGGCCCGGTCACCGGCACAGGGTAGGAGCGGACCGGGGCGGTCCCGGGGACGCGCGGCGGCTCGGTCCCCGGAACGCGTCACTGGTCTTGACCACTCAGGTGGTCAGTCGAGCTCCATCTGGGCGTACGGGTCGATGACGACGCCACGGGCCGCGGCGGCGCGCCGCCGCTCGTTCACGACGGCCTGCTCCTGGGCGGTGTAGGCCGGCGGGTTCGCATAGAGCCAGTCGACCCAGTCGCTGTACTGACGGCGCAGCTTGGGGTCGAAGATCCGCATCACCGTCTCGTCGCTGGCCAGCGCCACCGACGTCCAGTTGGCCGACCCGTTCCAGGTCACCTCGGCCGCGCTGTCGCCGGCGTAGACGCCGCTCAACGACATGTTCTTCATGTGCAGGTAGCGGTCGTAGACGCCGTCGAGGTTGAAGTCCTGGGCGATCTGCTTGAGCGGGACCGGCCCGCGGTTCGTCTGGCGCAGGATGCGCAGCACCTCGTTGCCGAAGACCGCGTAGACGATCTTGACGTCGCAGCCGCGCTGCCACATCTGGCGGAGCCGGCCGGCGATCGCCTTGCCCCGGTCACCGTGCATCGAGGTCTGGGCGATCCGGATCTTGGTGCGCCCGTTGGTGCCCGACCCACCGGTCGCGCCCTGGCAGCGGACCTTGGCCAGCTCCTTGAGCAGCGGATCCTTCTCGGTGCCCTCGCCCTTGTACGGGTAGAAGTACGACGTGAACTTGCCGTGGGTGCCGCTCAGGTAGGGCTGCTTGACCGCCTTGTCCTTGACCATCTGGTCGTAGACGTGGACGAACTCGTCGTAGATCGCGGTGCGCCCGCGCACGGTGAACACGTCGTTCCACTGCGAGTGCGACGCCAGGTCGGTGGCGTTGAACGAGCCGTGGATGACCACGTCGGTGGCCTTGCCGGCACGGCTGAAGAGGAAGAACTTGGAGTGGGCGATGCCACCCTTGTAGCGGCACGAGCTCACGCAGCGACGCGTGAAGCTGCGCATCTCGGGCTTGCGATTCTTGTCGCCGCGGAAGGCCTTGGTCATCCGGATGAAGGTGTCGTTGCGGTTGTCCGGGTTGGAGTTCAGCCGGTCGACCAGCACCCGGACCGAGACGCCCCGACGGTGAGCCCGGATCAACGCGTCCGCGAGCTCGTCGCTGCGGAAGTTCCAGCTGGCGATCCGGATCTTCTCCTTGCCGGGCACGCTGTTGACGGTGCGCAGCAGGTGGCGAATGATCCGGCGCCGCGAGTCGGCGGCGGCGAGCGGGTTGTTGAACTTGACCCCGCCGCGCGGCGTGTAGTCGTCGGGGGCCGGCTTGGGGCGGGACTCGACCTGCGCGACAGCGGGGGCGGAGGCCGCAGCGCCGACGGAGGCAGAGGTCGCGGGTGCACCCGCGAGCAGTCCACCCATCAGCACGAGGGCGGTGGCGAGGGCGGTGGCGGCGGGGTGTCGTCGCACGCGGGGGTCACTTCCGTTCATCTGGAGCACAGAGGTCAGGACGCCGAGAGCGTCACGAGGGATCCCTGGCTACCTACGCCAATTCGCCCGAAAAAGCGTAACAGGGCACGGGGATATCGCCGTGGTCTTCGCGACGACCGGCAGGGGCGACCCCCGTCACGTCAGGCGGGGATCAGCCGCTGCACTTGGCCAGGACGTCCTGGTAGCCGGCGTCCTCGGCGAAGGGCTCGGTCGCCTCGGCGATCCGTCCACTGCGGACGGCGTAGAAGCGGCCGTCGTAGGTGATCAACGGCTTGCCGAACTCGCAGTACCGACCGTTGGCGCGGACCTTGGCGTCGTCCTCGTAGCAGCCGCGGTAGGTGCGGGGCAGCGTCTCGCCCGCCTGCCAGACGTCGACGCACTGGGGGTCGAGGGCCTCGGACACGTCGCCCAGGTCCGGGCTCGACGCCGAGACGGTCGGGATCGGATCCTCCGCGACGTCGGCGGTGCCACCTCCGCAACCGGCGACGAGGACGAGCGGAAGTGCCAGGGCGGTCAGGAATCCTCGCGCGTTCATGCGCCGAGTCTACGCGCGTCCGACCTCCCCCGCCCGGTACCGTCAGGGCTCGTGAGCACCACGCCGTCCCGCGTCTTCGTGGCCCGACTCGTCGGGCTGCCGATCTTCGACCCCCAGGGCGACCAGGTGGGCAAGGTCCGCGACCTCGTGGTGACTCTGCGCTCGGGCACCAGCCAGCCCCGCGTGCTGGGCATGGTGGCCGAGGTGTTCGGGCGGCGGCGGATCTTCGTCCCGATGACCCGGGTGACCAACATCGACAGCGGGCAGGTCTACACGACCGGCCTGCTGAACATGCGTCGCTTCGAGCAGCGTTCGACCGAGACCCTGGTGATCGGCCAGATGCTCGACCGGAAGGTCACGATCACCTCCTCGGGCGTCTCCGGGACCGTCTACGACGTGGCGATGGAACAGGCCCGCAACCGCGACTGGGTGCTGAGCCGGGTCGCCATCCAGGAGCCCGCGAAGGGCTTCCGCCGGCGCGGTCAGACCCACGTGGTGGAGTGGCGCGACGTCGAGGGGTTGGCCCAACGGCAGGAAGCCCAGGGGGCCACCCACCTGATCGCCGCCCTGCACGAGATGCGCCCCGCGGACGCCGCGAACATGATCCGTGACCTGCCCACCGAGCGCCGGATGGCAGTGGTGACCGCCCTGGACGACGAGCGGCTCGCCGACGTGCTCGAGGAGCTGCCCGAGGAGGTCCAGGTCGAGATCCTGGGCCAGCTCGACTCCGAGCGCGCTGCCGACGTGCTCGAGGAGATGTCCGCCGACGACGCCGCCGACCTGATCAAGGACCTGCCGCCGGAGACCGCCGCCACCCTGCTGGAGCTGATGGAGCCCGACGAGGCCGAGGACGTGCGCCGGCTGATGTCGTACGCCGAACACACCGCCGGCGCGATGATGACGCCCGAGCCGGTGATCCTCGGCCCCGACGCGACGATCGCCGACGCCCTGGCCCACGTGCGCAACCCCGAGCTCTCCACGGCGCTGGCCGCGCTGGTCTACGTCTGCCGTCAGCCGCTGGAGCCGCCCACCGGGCGCTTCCTCGGCGTGGCGCACATCCAGGCGCTGCTGCGCGAGCCGCCCTCGACCCTGGTCGCCGGGGTGCTCGACAGCTCGATGGACCCGTTGCGTCCCCAGGCGAGCATCGACCAGGTCGCGGCGCACCTCGCGACGTACAACCTGGTGGCGGCGCCGGTCGTCGACGACGACAACCGGCTGCTGGGCGCGGTCACCGTCGACGACCTGCTCGACCACATGCTCCCCGAGAACTGGCGCGACCAGGCCATCCGGTCCGGCCGTGTCGGCGACGCCCACCACGGGATGAGCAGTGGCTGAGACCCGGACGCCGCGCTCGCGGCTGGACACCCCCCAGGACACCCGACGCCGCTTCGTGCGCCGGCCGAGCTACGACTCGGACGCCTTCGGGGTCTTCGCCGAGCAGTTCGCCCGGTACATGGGCACGGCCCGGTTCCTGATCTACATGACGGCCTTCGTGCTGTTCTGGTTCGTCTGGAACGTCGCGGCGCCCGCCGATTGGCGCTTCGACAACTACCCGTTCATCTTCCTCACGCTGATGCTCAGCCTCCAGGCGTCGTACGCCGCTCCCCTCATCCTGCTGGCCCAGAACCGTCAGGAGACCCGGGACAAGGTGGTGGCCGAGCAGGACCGTCAGGCCAATGCCCGCGCCCACGCGGACATGGAGTTCCTGGCCCGCGAGGTGGCCTCGCTGCGGATGGCGGTGGGCGAGGTCGCCACCCGCGACTACCTGCGCTCGGAACTGAAGACACTGCTCAGCGACCTCGAGGAGCGCTCCCGTCCTGACGACGACGAGACCCCGGCCTCGGCCTGACTCGGCGTGAGTTGAGCGTCACCCCGCCCGCGGGCCGCACCTCACCTGCGACCAACTACGCTGGAGCATCATGAGCACCCCCACTCTCGAGCAGGTCAACGCGGCGCTCGCCACCGTGCAGGACCCAGAGATCAAGCGCCCCATCACCGAGCTCGGCATGGTCGACACGGTCGAGATCAGCGACACCGGAGCCGTCACGCTCACGGTGCTCCTCACCGTCTCCGGCTGCCCGCTCAAGGACACCATCACCCGCGACGTGACCACGGCCGTGGAGGGTGTCCCCGGCGTGACCGGCGTCGACCTGACCCTGGGCGTGATGAGCGCCGAGCAGCGCGCCGGCCTCCAGGAGGTGCTCCGCGGCGGCCAGGCCCAGCGCGAGATCCAGTTCGCCCAGCCCGGATCGCTGACCAAGGTGTTCGCGATCGCCAGCGGCAAGGGTGGCGTGGGCAAGTCCTCGATCACCGTGAACCTTGCGCTGGCGATGGCCAAGCAGGGGCTCAGCGTCGGCATCGTCGACGCCGACATCTACGGCCACTCCGTGCCGGCGATGCTGGGCGTCGCCGACGTCCGTCCCACCCAGGTCGAGGACCTGATCATGCCGGTGCCGACCCCCAGCGGGGTCTCGGTCATCTCGATCGGCATGCTCAAGCCCCGCCGCGACCAGGTCGTCGCCTGGCGTGGCCCGATGCTCGACCGAGCCCTGGTCCAGATGCTCTCCGACGTCTACTGGGGCGACCTCGACGTCCTCCTGCTCGACCTGCCGCCGGGCACCGGCGACGTCGCCATCTCGCTGGGCCAGCACCTGCCCGGCGCCGAGGTCGTCGTGGTCACCACCCCGCAGGAGGCTGCGGCCGAGGTGGCCGAGCGGGCCGGCACGATGGCCTCGATGCTGCACCAGCGCGTGGTCGGCGTCATCGAGAACATGAGCTACCTGCCGTGCCCGCACTGCACGGCCGACGGCAGCGCGGACCACCGCCTGGAGATCTTCGGCAGCGGTGGCGGCGACCGGGTCGCGTCCACGCTCTCCTCCCGGTTCGGCTACGACGTGCCGGTCCTGGGCCGCATCCCGCTGGACGTCTCGCTGCGCGAGGGCGGCGACGCCGGCAAGCCGATCGTCGACTCGGACCCCACCGCGATCGGAGCGCAGGAGCTGACCGCGATCGCCGGCAAGCTGTCCGGGCGAGGCCGCGGCCTGGCGGGCATGCAGTTGGGGCTCACCCCGTCCAGTAAGTTCTGAGCCATGTTCGGGGTCGGTTTGCCAGAGATGGCCGTGATCGCGTTCATCGCGGTCCTGGTCTTCGGCCCCGACAAGCTCCACGAACTGGCCAAGCAGGCCGGCGGCATGATCCGCAAGGCCCGGTCGCTGGCGCACTCCGCGCGCGACGAGCTCCGCAGCGAGCTCGGCCCGGAGTACGCCGACCTCGAGCTGCGCGACCTCGACCCGCGCGCCATCGTGCGCAAGCACATCGCCGAGGCGATGGAGGACGCCGACCAGGCCGCCGCCAAGCCGAACCGGCGCGGTCAGCGCCCGCTCGACGAGGGCGAGATCCCGCCGTACGACGCCGACGCGACGTAGCCCGAACCGCACCCGTCAGGGGCGGCTGCGTACCGCTGCCAGCGCAGTGAAGGCGATCAGCACGTCCTGACCGGCCGTGCCCGACCCGTGGACGAGCGGCCGGACCTCGACGAAGTCCGCCCCGACCCGGAGCACCACCACCTCCAGCGCGGAGCCGTCCCGTCGGTGCACGAGGCAGGGCTGGCCGGCGTCGGCCAGCCGGCGCAGCGCCGATCCGAGCCCGAGTCGGGCGACCGGCGACCAGGCCACCTCCGGCACCGAACGCGTGGTCGAGGTCCGCAGTGACTCGAGGGCCGCCAGCGAGACCACCCAGTCACCCCCCTGCGCCGACACCAGGCACCAGCCGGCCCCGACCCGGTCCAGCACGCCCTCGAGCCGGCCCACGCCGGCGACCTCGAGCAGCACCGGCTCGGCGAGGGCCGCCATCAACCGGCTGGCCAGGGTCACCTGCTGGTACTCGGCCCGGCTCCGGTCGGCCAGCTCGGCGCTGCGTTCCGCGTCGTAGAGCGCGTCCGCCTGCTGCTCGAGGTCGTCGAAGAACGCGAAGAGCTCGCGCTCCCAGCTCATCGCACACCCCACGTCATGGCAGGACCCTGCCTCCTCCGGACCCGCCCAAACCTGTGGAGAAAGCCTTGACGACGGTCGCAAAACTTCCTTGACTGATGCAAACAGACGCAAACGCAAGGATCTCGGGATGAACGCACGACAGGACCGCCACGGGCAGCCTCTCGCCGTCAGGGGTGTCCGGCCAGGGGCAGGACGCTGCCTGCTCGTCGGGACCGGTGCGACCCTCGGGTTCCTGGCCGTCGCGCGGCCGCTGGTCGCCGACCTCACCACCGCCGCCGCCTCCGGCCCGGTCGCCTTCACCGAGCTCCTGGTCCGCGGCAGCGCCGTTCTCGCCCTGATCTGCGCCACCTGGCTGTGGCTCTGCACCGCGCTGGTGGTCGTCGACGCCCTGCGGCACCACGGTCACCGGCCGCGGCCGGGGGTGCCCCAGGGATGGCGCCGGATCGTCCTGGCCGCCTGTGGGGTGGCCCTGACCGGGGCCGTGCTGGGCCCCGCCGCCCAGGCCGCACCCGCGGAGCCCGGCCCACCCACCGTCGAGGGACACCTGCTCGACGGCCTCCCGTTGCCGGAGCGCGCCACCGGAGGCGGGCCGGCCCGGTCGCCCTCCCCCGCCCTGCGGGTACGCCCCGGCGACACGCTCTGGGGGCTCGCGGCGCAGCAGCTGCCCGCATCGGCCGACCCGGCGACGATCGCGTCGCTGTGGCACCGGATCTACGCCCACAACGCCGCCGTGATCGGACCGGACCCGGACCTGCTGCTGCCGGGCCAGCGCCTCCACCTGCCGTCCCCCGCGCACGGGGCCACCGAGTGCTGCACCCATCGAGAGGAGTCGTGATGTCGCCGTACCACCCGAAGGTCGTCCCGCTCAGGACGCCGGTGCCGATCGCCAGCGTCCAGGGCACCCTGGCGCTCGACCTGCAGCCCCGCCAGGACCCACCCCCGCTGCACGACACCTCGCTCGCCCCGGGGGCCGACCCGGTCGGCGCCGACCTGAAGCTGCGGCGCCAGGTCGAGCAGTGGGCCCGTCGGTACGCCCAGGCCGCGGTGGAGATCGTCGGCGGCGACCGTCCCGTCTCCCAGCTGGTCCGCTGGTCGACCCGCGAGGTCTACCTGGACCTCGAGCGCCGCGCCCAGCTGGTCGCCCGGGCAGGCGGACACCAACCGGGGCTGGCCCGAGTGCAACCGGTCCGTCCGGTCGTGGTCAGCGTGCGCGCGTGCTTCCTGTCCCCGGCGATCGCCGAGGTCGGGGTGCACGTGCGCTACGGGCAGCGCTCACGAGCGATCGCGGCGCGCTTCGAGCAGCGCCGCGATCCCTGGCTGTGCAGCGCCCTGGCCTTCGCCTGAGCGCCGACCTCAGCCGTTGACGCGGGTGGTCAGCCCGGTGGGGCCGCCCGGCGCACCGTGGCACTTCTTGTACTTCTTGCCCGAGCCGCAGGGGCAGTCGGCGTTGCGACCGACCCCGGCGTACGGGTCGTCGGCCTGCGAGGCTGCCGCCGCCTTCACCTCGACCTCGCCGTCCTCGGTGGGCGCGGAGTAGGAGAGGTTCTTCGGCTGCTTGGGGGCGTCGAGGCCCTTCGCGCGGATCTGCGGCGCCTCACGACGGGCCCGCTCCGCGGCGGCCGCCTCGGCGGCCACCTCCTCCTCGTCCTCCTCGTCCACCTGGACCTCGAGGTTGAACAGGAAGCCGACCGACTCCTCCTTGATGCCGTCCATGATGGCGGCGAACATGTCGAAGCCCTCGCGCTGGTACTCCACGAGCGGATCGCGCTGCGAGTAGGCCCGCAGGTAGATGCCCTCGCGCAGGTAGTCCATCTCGTAGAGGTGCTCGCGCCACTTGCGGTCCAGCACCGACAGGACGACGCGACGCTCGAGCTCGCGCATCACCTCGTCGCCCACCTCGGCCTCACGACGGTCGTACGCCGCGTGCGCGTCCTTCTTCAGCGCCTCGATCAGCGTCTCGCGGTCGAGGTTCGAGCGACCGCCGGCCTCCTTCTCCAGCACCGTGTGGTCGAGCGAGATCGGGAAGATCTGGCCCAGGGCCGTCCACAGCGCCTCGAGGTCCCACTGCTCGGCGAAGTCCTGCGTGGCCGAGAGGACGTAGCCGGTGACGACGTCGTCGATGAACGTGCGGATCTGGTCCTCGAGGTCGGCGCCCTCGAGCACCTTGCGGCGCTCGCCGTAGATGACCTCGCGCTGGCGGTTCATCACGTCGTCGTACTTGAGGACGTTCTTGCGGGACTCGAAGTTCTGCGACTCGACCTGTCCCTGCGCGTTGGCGATGGCGCCGGTGACGCGCTTGTTCTCGATCGGGACGTCGTCCGGGATCTTCAGCACCTGGAGGACGCGGTCCACCCAGTCCGACTTGAACAGCCGCATGAGCTCGTCCTCGAGGGACAGGTAGAACCGGGACTCGCCCGGGTCGCCCTGACGGCCGGACCGCCCGCGCAGCTGGTTGTCGATGCGGCGGGACTCGTGGCGCTCGGTGCCGATCACGTAGAGACCGCCGGCCTCACGCACCTCGTCGTGCTCCTGGGCGACCTGGGCCTTGACCCGCTCGATCGCGAGCGGCCACTCGGCCTCGTACTCCTCGGAGTGCTCGACCGGGTCCAGGCCCTTCTTGCGCAGCTCGGCGTCGGCGAGGAAGTCCACCGACCCGCCGAGCATGATGTCGGTACCGCGACCGGCCATGTTGGTCGCCACGGTCACGGCGCCCTTGTGACCGGCCATCGCCACGATCTTGGCCTCGTCGGCGTGGACCTTGGCGTTCAGCACGCTGTGGGCGATGCCCCGGGCGCGGAGCTTGGTGGACAGGTGCTCGGACTTCTCCACCGACACGGTGCCGACCAGGATCGGCTGGCCCTTGGCGTGACGCTCGGCGATGTCCTCGACCACGGCGTCGTACTTCGCCTCCTCGGTGCGGTACACGAGGTCGGGCTGGTCGATGCGCTGCATCGGCTTGTTGGTCGGGATCGGGACCACACCGAGCTTGTAGATCTTGTCGAACTCCGACGCCTCGGTCATGGCCGTACCGGTCATCCCGGAGAGCTTGTCGTAGAGCCGGAAGTAGTTCTGCAGGGTGACGGTGGCGAGGGTCTGGTACTCCTCGCGGACGGTCACGCCCTCCTTGGCCTCGATCGCCTGGTGCAGGCCGTCGTTGTAGCGACGCCCCGCGAGCATCCGGCCGGTGTGCTCGTCGACGATGAGCACCTCGCCGTTCATGACGACGTACTCCTTGTCGTTGCGGAACAGCTCCTTGGCCTTGATGGCGTTGTTCAGGAACGAGATGAGCGGGGTGTTGGCCGACTCGTAGAGGTTCTCGATGCCGAGGTGGTCCTCGACCTTCGTGATCCCGGGCTCGAGCACCGA
>NZ_JBFIKK010000072.1:0-17566 GCF_041600255.1 Nocardioides sp.
CACGACCCGGCGTCGCGGTGCAGATCAATGCCTTCAACTTCCCGGTCTGGGGGATGCTCGAGAAGCTCGCGCCGGCCTTCCTCGCCGGGCTGCCGACGATCGTCAAGCCGGCCAGCCAGACGGCGTACCTCACCGAGCTGGTGGTGCGCCGGATCATCGAGTCCCAGATCCTGCCCGAGGGCACGCTCCAGCTCCTCGCCGGCAGTGCCGGCACCCTCCTCGACGAGCTCGGCATCCAGGACTCGGTCGCCTTCACCGGCTCCGCGCACACCGCCGGCCTGCTCCGCAACCACCCGCAGGTGCTGCACGGCGGCGTCCAGCTGGGCGTCGAGGCAGACTCCCTGAACTGCTCGATCCTCGGGCCGGACGTGACCTCGGCGGACCCGGAGTTCGACCTGTTCGTCAAGGGCGTCGTGACCGAGATGACGGTCAAGGCCGGCCAGAAGTGCACCGCGATCCGCCGCACCATCGTGCCGGCGGCGATCGCCGACGAGGTCGTCGAGGCGATCCGGGCCCGGCTGGCGAAGGTCACCGTCGGACACCCCGCCCACCCGGACGTCCGGATGGGTGCGCTGGCGAGCCTCGACCAGCGCGAGGAGGTCCGCAAGGCCGTGCAGGCGCTGCGCTCCTCCGCCGAGATCGTGTACGGCGACCCCGACCACGTCGACGTGATCGGCGCGGACGCCGAGAGCGGCGCCTTCATGTCGCCGGTACTGCTGCGGGCGAACAAGGGAGCCGTCGAGCCGCACGACATCGAGCCGTTCGGCCCGGTCAGCACCGTGCTCACCTACGACTCCGTCGAGGAGGCCATCGAGCTGGCCGCCCGCGGCAAGGGCAGCCTGGTCGGCTCCCTGGTCACCCACGACCCGGACGTCGCGCGACGCGTCACGCTCGGCCTGGCACCCTGGCACGGGCGGATCCTGGTGCTCGACCGTGACGACGCGGCCGAGTCGACCGGCCACGGCTCCCCGCTGCCCGTGCTCGTGCACGGTGGCCCCGGTCGGGCCGGCGGCGGCGAGGAGCTCGGCGGCATCCGCGGCGTGCTGCACCACCTGCAGCGCACCGCCATCCAGGGATCGCCCGACATGGTCACCGCGATCACCGGTCGCTGGACCACCGGCTCCACGCGCACGGTCGAGGAGACCCACCCCTTCCGCAAGTCGCTGGCCGAGCTGCGGATCGGCGACACCATCTCCTCCGCCGAGCGCACGGTCACCCTGGCCGACATCGAGCACTTCGCGGAGTTCACCGGCGACACCTTCTACGCCCACACCGACGCCGAGGCCGCGGCACGCAACCCGCTCTTCGGCGGGATCGTCGCCCACGGCTACCTGGTGGTCTCGCTGGCCGCCGGGCTCTTCGTCGATCCCGACCCGGGCCCGGTGCTGGCGAACTTCGGGGTCGACGGCCTGCGTTTCCTGACCCCGGTCAAGGCCGACGACACCATCTCGGTGACGTTGACCGTCAAGCAGATCACCCCACGGATGAACGCCGACTACGGCGAGGTCCGCTGGGATGCCCTGGTCACCAACACCGACGGCGACCCGGTCGCGACGTACGACGTCCTGACCCTGGTCGCGAAGACGTGGCCGCAGTGAGCGTCGAGATCTGCTGAGACTTTTTTTCGGCCCGCCCTCAAGGTGGTGGTCTCGACCACCGACAAAGGGTGCATGGACCACAACGGCGACAGCATCGAGAACCCCCCGTTCTCCGCTGACGGCTCGCGTGGTCCTGGGCGCAACATCTTCGTCCTCTCCGGCGGCGGCTCACGCGGCGCCGGTCAGGTCGGGATGCTTCGGGCGCTTCTGGGAGCCGGTGTCGCTCCTGACGTCCTGATCGGCGGATCGGTCGGCGCAATCAACGCCGCCTTCATGGGGGCCGACCCGTCCGCCGATCAGGTCGAACGTCTCGCCGACCGCTGGATGACGATGACGTCCACGACACTGACCGGAGAGCGTCGCTCAGCGCTCGCCAACCTGGCTCGCCGCCGGGCCTTCCTCTTCACCTCGGACCGGATGCGCAAGGTGCTCAACGCCTGGCTGCCGGCCGAACGGCTCGAGGACCTGAAGGTCCCGGTGCGGGTCGCCACCACGTGCCTCACCACCGGCCGGGCGGTTCACCACGACCGCGGCAACCTGACAGACCTGATCTGCGCCTCGACCGCCCTGCCGGCCGTCTTCCCCCCGGTCGTGATGGACGGCGACGACGGCCCGGTCACCCACGTGGACGCCGGGATCGCGGAGAACCTTCCGATGTCGGGCGCCTACGCCATCGCTCGTCCCGGCGACCGGATCTACGCTCTCGACGTGACCAAGACCCCGCTCCCCCGCCTGCTGCGCAACCCGCTGGACGTGCTGATCGCGGCACTGGTCGCCACCGTCCGCAACCAGTCGTTCGGTACGCCGCCGCCCGGCGTCGAGGTTGTCCACCTCAAGCTCGACGAGTCCTTCGACTGCGGCCCGGTCTTCGACTTCTCGCACACCGGCACCCTGTTCCGCCTCGGCGAGCAGTGCGCCACCGCCGCTTTGGTCGCCTCCCTCCCGGCAGCCGCCTAGGCCGCCACCCCGACACGGCCCGTAGGGCCACTGTCCCCCCGAACGCGGAAGCCGTGCGCCACCCGAGAGGCGTGCGGCTTTCGTGTGTCCGGAGGAAGTCGAAGGTCCGGGGGCTCTCCCCGGGGTCCGGGGGTCCCGGGGGGTGCTCAGCCCAGGCCGGGCAGACCCGCCAGCACCGGGCGTACGTCGCCTGCCGGGGTCACCCAGCCCACGCCGGGCTCGAAGCGCCGGATCACCCGGGCCGGAGCCCCGCCCACGACCGCGTGGTCCTCGACCGTTCCGCGCACGACCGAGCCGGCCGCGACGACGGCGTTCCGCCCGATCGTCGTACCCGGCAGGATGATCGCGCCGTGGCCGATCCAGGAGCCGGCGCCGATCGCGACCGGTTGGTGCGGACCGAGCTGCCGGCCGATCGGGACGTCGAGGTCCTGGTAGCCATGGCCGGAGTCGGAGACGAAGACGTCCTGGCCGCACCAGACGTCGTCGCCCAGCACGATCGAGGAGTGCGCGGTCAGGCTGGTGCGGGCGCCGATCACGCACCGGTCGCCGATGACCAGCCCCCGCTCGGGGAGCCGCCGGTCGTCCGGGCCGTACCCGACCGAGAGGGTGACCTGCCGTCCGATCAGGGTGCGGCTCCCGATGTGGATGGAGCCCACGCCCATCAGCGTCGCGGCCGGGAAGCCGATGCAGCTGCCCTCGCCCAGGTCGCCGAACCCGTCGGCCGCCCTGGTCCCGGGCACGATCTCGCCCGCGCGCTCGAGCCATGCCCAGGCAGCCTGGACGCCCCGGTTGATCCATCGCTTCGGTCGGTTCACGCAGGTGAGGCTAGTGATCGCGGGCGCCGCGCGGGTGGGAGTTCACCCGCTGGGCGGGCCTCGCGGCAGCGTCGGCGCGGCACGGGCGATCATGGAGCCGTGCCCACCCGGATCGCCGACTTCCTCGAGCTGGTCGACCAGCTGCCCGAGGTGCGTCGCAGCGACCATGACTGGTACTCGAGGTTCCAGGTCGGCGGGAAGACCTTCGGCTACCTGTGGGAGCGCACCAGCACGGTCGGGCTGAAACAGACCCTCGCCGAGCAGCTGGCCCTGGTGGCCGAGCGGCCCGAGGTCTTCGAGGTCCAGTTCACCGCGGGCGGCTTCGGTTGGGTCGTGGTCACGCTCGCCGGCGTGGAGCGCGACGAGCTCGCCGAGCTGGCCTTCGAGGCGTGGCGGCTCAGCGCGCCGGCGGCGTTGGTCGAGGAGCGCGCCGACCGGCTGCCGGACTGAGCTCCGGCCGGCGTCGAAACGGCGGCCTCAGTCGTCCAGCGGGTCCACGTCGGGGGCCCGGCGCGGAGGCACGGCGTTGAGGGCGATCTTCACCAGCGCGACCCGGGCGGCGAGGGTGGCCTTGCGCCGCAGTCGACCCCCCTCGGCCTCGCCGAGGGTCTCCTCGACCGTGGCCCGGATCTGCTGGTCGGTGAAGGTCGGGCGGGTGCCGTCGGGCACCTCGACGTCGGGCAGGGCGTGCAGCACGGGCAGCACCTGGCCGCCCAGGGCGTCGAGCATCGTGAACCGCTGGTAGCCGCCGAGCTGCTCCCAGGCCTCGTCGACGTCGACCTGACCCTTGCGGATGTCCTTGCGCTGGGTGGCCAGCATCGCCTTGGCGCAGCCGGCCAGGGCGACCGTCATCTCGTGTTCGGTGAACCGCATGGGGACAGTGTGGTCGGCCGGGCTGGTCGGGGGCCAACCGAGAGCGAGGTGGGAACAGGGGTTTCGGGGCCGCCCGGGTTTCAGGACCAGCGGCCGCCGGACCACATCAGCTGATGACACCCCACCGACCCACCGACGGTGACGAAGGGGTCGCCGTACAGGGAGAGGTCGAGCTCGCGCAGCTGACCGTCCACCGTCACCGGCAGCCGCATCGTCCACTCGTGCCAGCCGGAGTCGGCGTACGCGATGACCTCGATCTGCTCGGTCCGGCCCGCGGCCAGGACGAACTCCGGGGGGCGGCGCTTCCGATCGGCGTACCGGGCCGTGGGGCCACCGGGCGCGCTCAGGTTCACCTCGTAGGTGCGCGGAGGCACACCGCCCCCGCCGACGCCCTCCGGACAGCAGAGCACCCCGTGCGGCGCTTCCCGGACGGCGTGGTCGAGGATCGGGCTGCCGACGGTGATCGACACCTCCTCGAGGGCCTGCAGGGTGATCACGACCTTGGTGGTGCGGACGTCGGAGCCGCCGACGCCGTGCGCCCAGGCCCACCAGTCGACCAGGGAGACCGGCGGCCTCGTCGGGGAGAAGTCGCCCGGGAAGAAGAACGACGCCGGGTAGTTCAGGTCGCCCGGCGGCATCTTGGCAGGGTCGACCTCGTAGACCCAGGTGAGTGCGCTGCCGGCGATGGTGCGGCCGGTCGGCGCGTTGCCGGTGTGGTCACTGCGGTCCTCGACGTCCGACCAGTCGGGTCCGTCGGCCACCTCGGCCCGGCGTCGTCGGGCCAGGCACCCCCAGCCCACCGCGCTGGCGCCGACCAGGGCCCCTGCGACATCTCCGAGATCAAGGAACATGTCGATCATCATGCGCGACCGACGAACCCCGCAGCCGCTGACCTGCCACTTGTGGTTGCTGAAAAGCCGCCGACCTGCCACTTGTGGTTGCCACAACTGGCAGGTCGGCCTGCCTCCGCCAACCACAACTGGCAGGTCGGCCTGCCTCCGCCAACCACAACTGGCAGGTCAGCGGGCTGGTATGGCGATCCGCGCGAACGCCCCTCGCGGACCCGAGATCCTTGTTAACTTTCAGGAACCACGACCGCACTCGCCGCCCCCGACGGAGACCACGCCCATGAATCTGCTCGCGTTCCGCCCGCCCGCTCTCACCCGAACGCTCGTCGGTGGCATGGTGCTCGCCGTCGGTGCCGGCCTCAGCGTCGTGCCCAGCGCGCACGCGACGCCGGTCGAGGGCCACATCAAGATCACCCAGAACTACTCCGACGAGATCACGACCGGGGTCATATGCGGGGACCCAGACCTCGGGGTCAATCACCTGCGCCGCTTCGACCTCGATGGGGACCACGGCTCCACCAGCGGCTTCTCGGTCACGGAGGTCGGCTACGGGATGGGTCCGCTCTCCGCGTCCAGCCAACCCCGGATGGGTGCGCTGAACGCCTACAGCATCGAGCCGTCGGCGGACCTGACGAGAGCCGCTCTCACGCTGCTCGCAACAGAGGAGATCACGTTCGAAGCGAGCGACGCTCCCTCGCTGATCACGATGCCGTTGTCGGCAGGGGTGCCGGCCGACATGGACCTGGTCCTGGAGCTGAGCCTCAACGCCGAGGCCAACGCCGAGTTCTACGCC
The DNA here is from genome assembly GCF_041600255.1 of Nocardioides sp. GTDB lineage: Bacteria > Actinomycetota > Actinomycetes > Propionibacteriales > Nocardioidaceae > Nocardioides. The sequence goes on from NZ_JBFIKK010000072.1 coordinate 5,885, forward strand.
GGCTACAACGCAGCCGGCGAGATTGCCGACACCTACGTCGACGGCTGCCACTACAGCGAACCGACCCCCCTGAGTGATGTCGGCCTGCCGGGTTACCACCTGGTGCTGCACGCCTTCGGTACCTCCCAGGACTGCACCACCGCCCAGGCCGAGGAAGATGCCACGGGCGCGGCGCTCGACCAGGCGCTGGCGAACCGCGCGGAGGCACGCGCTGACCGCGTCGCGGCAGCCAAGGCGATGCGGGCGGCACGCAAGGCGGCCCAGAAGGCTCGTGCGAGGTACGGCCTCGGCTCGCCGGAGGCCCGCAAGGCCAGGGCCACCGTGAAGAAGACCAAGGCGATCAAGACCAGGGCACAGGCTGCCGCCAAGGAGGCCAACGCAGCCGCGAACGTGGCCCGTCAGGACCACCGGACCGCGAGCCACACTGCTCGCGACGAGTGCGCCCAGCCCGAGCTTCCGCCGCGGCCGGAGACCGCGCAGCGGGCGCCCGCACCGCGGTCCGGTCAGTTCCAGCTGGCTCCGGTGAAGTAGCTCCACCCGTCAAGCCCGGCGGGGCCGTGACCTTCGGGTCGCGGCCCCGCCGTCGTCACACCCCCGCCGACCTGCCACTTGTGGTTGGCGCTGAGCCGACGAGCTGCCACTTGTTGTTGCCTAGCGTTGGCAGGGCCGAGCGTGATCACGAGCGCGCCACCCGCGTCACGCGTGGACCCTTGCGTGCTTCTCCTTGCCTGCTACTGGTGTGGCTGGGGGTGGCCCGGGAGGTTGTGGGGGCATCGGTCGGGAGCTTTGATGACTGCGGAGCCTCAACTCGACTTCGTCGATGATGGCCTGGCGACTACCTCGTGCGTCACCGATGGCCACGTCGATGTAGGCCCGGGTCGACTCGGGCGAGGAGTATTTGACCCCGGACTCGGTCTTTCGCGAGGACACCACCATCATGGTTCGGTCGGTGCCCTCATGCCTGACGGCCTCTAACTTGTCGTACGCCCATTCGCGCTTCTTCGGACCCAAGAAGGCGACGCGAAGGCTGGTCACGACCACTTCTCCCCGTCCGACCACCGTGGGATCCAGGACGCCTTGGTTCGAACGCATCTCCACCAGGGCGCCGGGGACCGTGCAGAAGACACGTTCTCCGCGCTTCATCTTCAGACTGGTCTCAGCATCACCCCGACCCACATCTGTTCGGACCGACTCCAGGAGGCTCGACAGCTTCTTGCCCCGCAGTGCCCAAGCTCGTTCAGCATCCTGATGCCGAGCGAGGGCTTCGCGATAGTGCGCAACCTTCGCTGCGTGAGCACTCACCGCACGGTCGTACCGTCGTTTCTCCATCCAGGTGGCAACGCCAGCCACCAGCGACACTCGCCAACGCTCAAGACGCGAGCGGTTCTTCCATACCCACCACGCGGAACTGAGGATCACCGCGATACCCAAGAGGAGAAGAGCGAGGGCTGTCACGAACTCGCCCCGTGTCATGGGGTTGGGCGCAAGGTCCGCTGCCATCTGTTCAGTCGTCGTGTTGCCGTACTCATCGCTGGCTACGACTTCGACATCGAAGTTGCCTTCGGGGAGGTCGAACTGCAGCGTCTCGTTCGCTCCGTCTGCGGTGAAGGTGCCGCTCTCGGTCTCCGCCCCAGTGTCATCTGTGATCGTCCACCCGATTTCGCTACCGGCCTCGCCGTTAATCACGAAGCCCAAGACACCCTCGGCGGCCCTGTCGGCAAGAACCCTCGCGACGAGAGAAGGCGCCACCGTGTCCACCACGAAGGCGGGGATGGTGGACCTGCCGCGTCGACCAACCGGGTCGGTCATCACAACCTTGGGAGCCCCGTAGAAGCCATCTTGCAGGGAGAACGAGACGTAGGCAGATCCACTGGCAGCGAGTCGCGCGGTCTTCGCTGCCGCAGTCGGAACAGTCACCTTGGCCTTCGCGCCAGGCGTGCCATAGACATAGAAGGACTGGACGGCCTCGCGAGGGCTGGAGGCATGCGAGGCGGTCACGTCCAGGGACGCCACGTTGACGACCACAGATCGGGTCACCGAGCGCTCGTTCCCGATCTCATCTCTCAGAATCAACGCCACCGTGTGTTCACCATTGGCCAAGGGCCTGTTCACGACAACGCGCCCGTCAAGGGTGGTGCCCCGCTTAACGACCTCACCATCGACGAGCAGCCGATAGAAGGTGTCGGGGTCCGTAGTCACCTCGACATGAGTACGTGAGTCTTCCGTAGAGCCCGACGCAAACGTCGCCGACCGAACACGGGGAGGAGTTGCATCGGCAGTGACGCGGAGGGTGTGGACCTTGCTGCGGTTTCCAGCTGAATCGATGGCGGACACGCGGTAGGAATGGCGACCTGACCCGGTTCGGACGGTGATCATCTGCGCGGCCCCCGTGGCAGTCACCGTCGCCACGACCGATGGTCCCGTCGTCACCTCGATCCGTGAGCCTCGTTCGGCACTCACTGGGATGCGAACAACACCCCCCGCAGCGACTGACGGCTTCCTGACAGTGGGCTTGGGAGGTGGAGTGACGTCCGACTTCACGAGAGGTGCGGGCGGCTTGTAGGCAACCGGGCATTCCGAGAAGTTCCCCGTGTCACCGCACACGTAGCTACCGGTGTCCGAAGGGCATGAATGCGCCGCATGGCAGCCGTCCCGGTGGGCCTGCGCAGGTGCGATCGCGACCGTGAACGCGGCCCCCCATACGCCGGCGGTCATGACGAGGGCAACCAGAACGCTTCCGAGTCTGCGGTGCACATCCTGTCGTCCGGAGACCTGGCCTTGAAGGTCCTTCAAGCGTCGCTGGCATGCTTCGCGACGTAGTCCTTGTTGCAGTGCCCGAGATCCTTGCTTCATGCCACCAAGGAACCGCCAGCCAGGGTTCCGATACTTCAGAACCACCACATTCGGTGACACTCACTGCGCTTCGACAGCAAGAGTCCCCCCCCCGTCTGGGGGACAGTCCTCGGGCGCCCCCCGGCGTCGTGTCGGGGCTCAACTCTCCGCAGGGCCGAGCTCGGCCCCAGCCCACCGCGGCAGCAACCACAAGTGACGGGTCGCGCGTCCAGCAGCAACCACAACTGGCAGGTCGGCCTGTTTCCAGCAACCACAACTGGCAGGTCAGCGCGGAAATGAGAGAACCGCAGGTCAGCGGGTGGCTGCCTGCGGTTCTGGTCTTGCGCGCCTGTAGGGATTCGAACCCCAAACCTTCTGATCCGTAGTCAGATGCTCTATCCGTTGAGCTACAGGCGCCCGTCACGAGGACTGGATGAGAATAGCCGACCTGCCGGGTGAAGCCGAATCGGAGGGGTCCCCCTCGACACCCGGGCCCGCGCGAGCAGACCCGAGCGGGCCGAATCCCGCTCAACCACGGGTGTCTCCGCTCACACGTTGAACGATCCAATAGGCGCGTCGGAGGGTCGGGAGTAGCCTCGCCACATCTCGGGATCAGATCCCGTGTGCACCAACCCTGAGGCATCATCTCGGGGACACAACAGAAGTCGCCGACAACGATGCCGTGCGATCCATACACAACTCCACGACACATCCGTCGATACGCTCGACGGCCGGAGGCCTCCCGCACCGCGGGACCACCGCGAATGCGCGAGAGGGAACACCAGGCATGACCGCCGACACTCAGACTCCGACCACCCACCAGGGCATCCTGGACTTCGTCAACGAAGTCGCCGCGATGACCCAGCCGGACCGCATCTACTGGTGCACCGGCTCCGACGAGGAGTGGACCGAGCTCACCGCCGCTCTGGAGTCGACCGGGACCTTCACCCGGCTCAACCCGGCGATCAAGCCGAACTCCTTCTACGCCGCCTCCGACCCGATCGATGTGGCGCGCGTCGAGGACCGCACCTACATCTGCTCGGTCGACGAGAAGGACTGCGGGCCCACCAACAACTGGATGGACCCGAACGAGATGAAGGCCATCATGCGCAAGCTCTACGCGGGCTGCATGAAGGGCCGGACGATGTACGTCATCCCGTTCGTGATGGGCCACCTCGAGGCCGAGAAGCCGATGTTCGGCGTGGAGGTCACCGACTCCGCCTACGTCACCGCCTCGATGCGCGTCATGGCCCGCATGGGCACCCACGTCCTGAAGCGGATGGAGGAGCTGAACGCCGACTTCGTGCCGGCCCTGCACTCCGTCGGCATGCCGCTCGAGCCCGGCCAAGCCGACGTCGCCTGGCCCTGCAGCGACACGAAGTACATCGTCCAGTTCCCCGAGGAGCGGATGATCTGGTCGTTCGGCTCCGGGTACGGCGGCAACGCGCTGCTCGGCAAGAAGTGCTACGCCCTGCGCATCGCCAGCGTGATGGCGCGCGACGAGGGCTGGCTGGCCGAGCACATGCTCATCCTCAAGCTCACCAGCCCGCAGAACGTCGTCAAGTACATCGCCGCGGCCTTCCCGTCCGCGTGCGGCAAGACCAACCTCGCCATGCTCCAGCCCACCATCCCGGGCTGGAAGGTCGAGACCCTCGGCGACGACATCGCCTGGATGCGCGTCGGCGAGGACGGCCGCCTGTGGGCGGTCAACCCGGAGTACGGCTTCTTCGGCGTCGCCCCCGGCACCAACGAGCACACCAACCCGAACGCCATGAAGACCATCAACAAGGGCAACTCGGTCTTCACGAACGTCGCCCTCACCGAGGACGGCGACATCTGGTGGGAGGGCCTGGAGAACCCGCCGGCCAAGGCGACGTCCTGGAAGGGACAGCCCTGGACCCCGGACTCCGAGGAGCTCTCCTCGCACCCGAACAGCCGCTACTGCACCCCGATCAAGCAGTGCGACATCCTCGCCGAGGAGTACGACGACCCGCGCGGCGTGCCGATCGACGCGATCCTGTTCGGCGGCCGTCGCAAGACGACCGTCCCGCTGGTCTTCGAAGCCCGTGACTGGACGCACGGCACCTTCCTGGGCGCCACGCTCTCCTCCGAGACCACCGCGGCCGCGGTCGGTCAGGTCGGCGTCGTCCGTCGCGACCCGATGGCGATGCTGCCGTTCATCGGCTACAACGCCGGCGACTACTTCAACCACTGGATCTCGGTCGGCAAGGACAACGACGCCGCCAAGCTGCCGAAGATCTTCTACGTCAACTGGTTCCGTCGCGACGACGAGGGCGGCTTCCTGTGGCCCGGCTTCGGTGAGAACAGCCGCGTCCTGAAGTGGGTCGTGGAGCGGATGGAGGGCACGGCCGCTGCGGTCGAGACCCCCATCGGCTACGTCCCCACCGCGGACTCGCTGGACACCGACGGCCTCGACATGACCGAGGACGCCCTCACGGCCGCCCTCGCGGTCGACGTCGAGGAGTGGAAGGAAGAGATCCCGCAGATCCAGGAGTGGTTCGAGAAGTTCGGCGACGACCTGCCGGCCGTGCTCTGGACCGAGCTCGACGGACTCAAGGCCCGCCTCGGCGTCTGAGCCCCGTCGTACCCGCACCTCACCGAGGGCCCTTCCGCATGCGGAGGGGCCCTCGGTTCGTTGGTGGCTGTGCGATCATCGGGCACTGATCTGTCGGACACCGACGAGGTGAGGAGTTGGGGAGAGCCACGTGGAGAGCTTTGGACCGGAGGAGCGCGCGCTCTTCGAGGCGGACGCGACCCGGCTGTACGAGGAGGTCGTCACCCAGGGCGGGCTTCCGGCACAGGACCCCCGGATCGCCGAGGGCGGGCCGCTGCATGCGGCCTGCGCACTGCTCACCGAGCTCGGCCTGCTGACCCGCGACCCCGGCACGGACACCTACTGCGCGGTCGACCCCTCCAGCGTCCAGTCCCGGGTGGTCTCCCCGCTGGGTCTGCAGGGCGCTCGTCTGCTCGAGGAGTCCTCGCACTGGGCGCGCGCCTTCGGGGCGCTCAACCAGACCTGGAAACGCTCCCCGCAGGCCGCCGAGCGTGGCCCCTTCACCTACATCCACGACGCGGCCATCGGGCCCTTCATCGCCGGCCTCGTCTCGGACTGCGAGGAGGAGCTGCTCACCGCGCAGCCGCAGACCGGGCGCGACCCGCAGACGCTCGCCTCGGCGGCCCTGCGCGACACCGCCCTGCTCGAGCGTGGCATGAAGATGCGCATCCTCTACCAGCACAGCGCCCGGCGCAGCGCGATCACGCACAAGTACGTCACGGCCGTCACCGCCCGCGGGGCGGAGGTTCGCACCCTGGACGAGTTCTTCAACCGGATGATCGTGATCGACCGGCGGGTGGCGGTGATCCCCGGTCAGGCCGACCTCCGCTCGGCGCTGGCGGTCCGCGAGCCCTCGGTGGTGGAGTACCTCGTCGACATCTTCGAGCGGACCTGGGAGCGGGCTCGCCCGTTCACCAACAAGGAGTCCTCGATGATGAAGGACATCGCCGCCGAGCAGCGTGCGATGACGATCCGGATGCTCATCGAGGGTCACGCCGACCCGGTCAGCGCCAAGCGCCTGGGCGTCAGCCCACGGACGTACGCCGGCTACGTGGCGGACCTCAAGGAGGAGTACGAGGCGGAGACGCGCTTCCAGCTGGGCTACACGATGGGCCGCGCGGGCGTCTCCGGCAACGAGAAGGCCGACCAGACCGCGGCGGAGGAGGAGGCCCGGTCCGCCGAGGGCTGACCGGGCTGACCCGGGGCTGACCCGGGGCTGACCCGGGGCTGACCCGGGAGGGACGACCTCGCCGAGCCACGCACGGCCGAAATGTGCTCGAGGGCAGTGACCGGATGGTCACTGCCCTCGAGTGCTGAGACGGGCCTTGGGGGGGCACTGGGACCGAACAATGTGGGGGTGGTTGGGTCCCCGTCTCAAGCCTGGGGGGGTGGGGCTGGGAGGAGCCCGTGGATCAGGGGGTGATGGTCATGCAGAAACCACCACAACCCCAGCTGCTGCCCGCGTGCGCCGGAGCTGCGATTCCGAGAAGGCCGAGGCTCAGTCCAGTTGCTGCGAGCGCAACAGCCACCTTGCGTGCGATCTTCATGTTGTCCACCAATCGTTTCCTGAGGCCACGGCATGGGCCTGCGTACGGAGTTTGGGCCACGCGCCGGGTGCGCGTCACCCCCAGATTGGCTCAGAAATCTGCAATGCATAACTTTGCAACCCATAGTCGGACGGCGGCGTCCGAAATGCAGTCGGCCCCCTCGCGATGCGAGGGGGCCGAGCGAACTGGCGGAGGCGGCGGGATTTGAACCCGCGAGAGGGGATTACCCTCAACCCGCTTAGCAGGCGGGCGCCATAAACCGGACTAGGCGACGCCTCCCCGACAGCCAGCACAGGCTACAAGGGACTCCCACCCGGGCACGAATCAGGGTTGCGCGCCGTCCCGCTCAGATCGGGCGCAGCCCCTGCCCGCGCTGCAGGTGCGCCTGCAGATCGCGGACGAACTCCTCCCGGTCCGCCGCCAGCGCTGCGGCCGGGATCGTGGTCGTCCGGCCGTCCTGGAGCCGCAGCACCACGCAGGGAATCCCGCGCGGCGTTCCCGTACTCGCGTCCTCGACCTCGGTCCAGGCGGCGGAGGTCACCCCCGCGCCTCGGATCAGTCGGACCCGGTAGCCGTCCTCGTCCAGCCGCACCACCCAGGCCCGGCGGTTGAGCCAGTAGCCCAGCGAGAAGACGCCGACCAGGCCGAGCACCGCGGTGACGACGAGCAGGTCGGGGGTCAGCTCGAAAGTGGCGACCAGCGCGGTCAGCCCGAAGAGGAGCAGCGCCAGCGTGACCAGGAGCAGACCCGTCAGGCGGGCGTTCAACGCCGGGGAGAGCCGATAGTCGGACGGCGGGGTGGCGGGCATGCCCCGATTGAACACAACCCATACGAGGTGGCGCCAATCGGCCTTGTCCCCGGTCGCGCGCGGGGCCACACTCGAAGGTCTCACTCCGTCCGAGGCAGGGGAGGTCCCGATGACGGCGACCACGATGACACAGGCGCTGCAGCACCTCGAACTGCTGCTGGTCCCACCGTCGGAGACCGGGGTGCCCCTGGGGAACTGGCGCTGGGCGGTCCGGCAACGGATGGCCGGCGTCCGCGATCACCTGATGGAGGAGGGCGCGCAACCGAACGACGGGTGGTTGGCGGCGCGCGGCGGGAGCGCCGTACGCGAGCGCAACGCGCTGCTGCTGCGGTTGAGCGACCTGGCGCCCCGGATCCTCGAGCATCCGGACGTGGACGAGGTCTGCGCCGAGCTGCGCCGGCTGCACGCCGACATCATCCATCACCTGCAGCGGGTACGCGACCTGGCGTACGACGACGTGGAGATCGAGTTCGGCGGCTCGGAGTGACACCTCTAAACTGCTCCCGTGCACCCTCGGGTGTCACGGAGGGGTGCCGGAGCGGCCGATCGGAACCGCCTTGAAAGCGGTCGTAGGGAGACCTACCGCGGGTTCGAATCCCGCCCCCTCTGCCACGCGGTGACGTGCGCGCCGTCAGTCGGTGAACTCGAGCAGGACGTCGCCCTCCTGGACCACGTCGCCCGGGCCGACCTTGATCGCCCGGACGGTGCCGTCGGCGTCGGCGATCACGGGGATCTCCATCTTCATCGACTCCAGCAGCACCACCGTGTCGCCGGCAGCGATCCTGTCCCCCGGCGCCACCGCCACGACCAGGACGTTGGCCACCATCTCCGCGACGATCTCGTTCACCTGTTCACGCGCCATGCTGGCGACGCTAGTCGTTACCGGCAGGTACCCGAATCCGCCGCGACCTCAGAGCAGCGCGCGGGTGCGTCGCGGCTCGGGACGTACGGCGGCCGCCTCCTCCGCGCGGCGGGCCCGAGCCCCCCGTGGGCCGGTCAGGGCCAGGTCGGTCCGGATCACCAGGAAGCCGAGCACCAGGCCGACCGCGAGGCCGTAGAGGACCGAGAGGCCGCTCTCCAGCAGCGAGACCGACGGGTTGAGCAGCGCCTGCGAGACCGAGGCGGTGGCCGCGACGCCGAAGGCGCAGACCCACCAGCCCTGGCGGCGACGAGCGCGCATGTGACAGCCCCAGGCCAGCGCCGGGATGCCGAGCAGGGTCTCGATGGGCCGCGGGAAGGCGCCCAGGTGGGTCCGGGTCCAGCCCACCGCGTCGAACAGGGTGCTGACCACGCCCTCGGTGCCGTACTCCCGCAACAGCTCGGCGTACGCCAGGGTCACCGCGAGCAGGGCCGCCCCGATCACCACCGTCAGGGTGCCGCGCCGCCCGAGGCCGTGCAGGCCGGCGCCCAGGCGGTAGACCACCCCGAAGGCGCCCAGCAGCGCGAGCGCGAGCGTCGTGTACTCGAAGCGGGCCAGCGTGATCACCGGCTCGAAGCCGACCACGGCCAGGGACCCGATCGCGGCCAGCCCGGTGGCGTACGTCGCCTCGCGGGCCGCGTGCCGCAGGCGTACGGCGGGCACGGTCGCCATCACCGCCAGGACCGCGGTCACCACGCAGGTCAGGACCGCGGCCCCGGTCCGCAGGGACTCCCGGTCCAGGACCAGCACGGTGATCCCCATCGCCAGCGCGAGGCAACCGAAAACGACGGGTCGGCCACCGGTGCGGACCGCCAACCCCCAGACGTAGGCGGACGAGACCGCCACCGAGCCCACGCCCCCGAACCACTCCGGGCCGACCGGGACCATGGCACAGACCAGCATCGCGGTGCCGGCCATCACGATGCCGACCCACACGAACAGGGGCACCCGCGAGCGCCCCACCGCCTCGGCCCGGGACTTCCACGCCGTCCACCGCTCGGGCCACTGTTCCGTCCAGCTCTCGACGCGCCGGTGCGCCCAGTCGATCGGCGAGCGCGACGCGGGTCGTTCGGCGCGACGACGCGGAGTGGGGGTGGACACGACGGAAGAGGCTACAGACGCCGGTTGGCCAGGGACGGGTTGGCCCGACGGGCCTCGAGCAGCGCGTCGTGCTCCAGCGAGGCCCGCAGGACGGTGTCCCCGTCCTCGGCCTCGGCCAGCACGTCGCCCAGCGGGTCGACCACCAGGGAGTGGCCGGTGTAGCGCGGGCCCGGCTGCCCGGCGGCGGCGACGAAGACGGTGTTCTCGATCGCCCGGGCCCGGATCAGGGTGCGCCAGTGGTCAACCTTGCGGGGGCCGGCCACCCAGGCCGCCGGCACCACCAGCACCTCGGCGCCCCGGTCGACCAGGGCCCGGGCCAGCTCGGGGAAGCGCAGGTCGTAGCAGGTCATCAAACCCAGGGTGAAGCCGCCGACCTCCACCAGCCGGGGCTCGGTGGGGCCGGGCGAGAGCCGGTCGGACTCGCGGTAGCCGAACGAGTCGTAGAGGTGGATCTTGCGGTAGTCCGCGGACGCCGCCCCGCGCACCACGAGCGTGTTGAACGGCAGCCCGGGCTCGGGGCCGGGCTCGAACATGCCGGCCACGATCGTCGTACGACGCTCCTCGGCGACCCGGGCGACCTCGGACGCGAACGGGCCGTCGGTCGGCTCGGCGAAGGCGCTCACGTCCGATCCGGCCTCGCCGAAGTCCCGGGCGAACGCCTCGGGGAAGACCACCAGGTCGGTCTCGGTCGGGGTCAGCTCGTCGATCAGCGCGCGGTTGGCCGCCGGGTCGAGACCTGAGGCGTGCTGGATGAGGGCCAGGCGGAGGGGGGCCGGGCGGAGGGGAGTGCGTGCCGTCACCGTCCCAGAGTGCCACGTCGCGCCCGCCGAGGGGACCGACCGGGACCGGCGGCGGGGCAGGCAGACTGGGCCCCGTGGACCATCCCCCTGCCTCGACCGACCTCTGCGCCGTCCTGCTCGCCGGCGGCACCGCGGCCCGCCTCGACGGCGTCGACAAGGCCTCCATCGAGCACCGCGGACGCACCCTGCTGGAGCACGCGCTCGCCGCGCTGGTCGACGCGGGCGAGGTGGTGGTCGTGGGCGAGCCCGTGCCGACCAGCCGGCCGGTCACCTTCACCCGGGAGAGCCCCCGGTACGGCGGCCCGGTCGCGGGCCTGCTGACCGGCCGGGACGCCCTGGCCCGCCGACCCCGGCTGCTCGGCGTGCTGGCCGTGGACATGCCCCGGGTCACGGCTGCCACGTTCCGCCGACTCCAGGAGGCGGCCGAGGGTCGCGACGGCGCCTTCCTGGCCGACGCCGACGGCCGGCGCCAGCTCGCCGGGGTGCTGGACCTGGCACGACTGGACGCCGTACGCCCCGACCTCGAGGTGCAGCACGGGATGGCGATGCGGGCCCTGCTGGCCGACCTCGACCTCGCCGACGTGCCCGCCGAGGGTGACGAGGCCCGTGACGTCGACACCTGGACGGACCTGCGCGACCTCGGCGACTGATCCCTGCCGCGCACGGACACGGATTTCGAGCCTGCGGCACGTCGGGGGTTGCGGTATCGGGGGCTCGCGAGGAATGTGGGCACCGTGAACCTGCACGACTGGATCGACGAGCTGTGCGACGTCCTCGACGTCGAGACCGAGGTCGACGAGGCCCTGGTGCTGGACCTGGCGCGGGCGGCCGCGCACAACGTGACCCGCCCGGCCGCGCCCATCACCACGTACCTGCTGGGTTGGGCCGCGGGAGCCCAGGGCGCGAACCCGGAGGCGATCGAGGCGCTGGCGGCGCGCGCCCAGCTCCTGGCCGAGCAATGGGACCGGCCGGCGGACGCCCGCGACCCGCTGGACATCGACGACCCGGTGCCCGACGACGACCTGGTCGACCACACCGCGGACGCCTTCGACGACTGATCGTCGCCTCGACCGACCCGCCACCTAGGGTGGCGGGCATGC
>NZ_JBFIKK010000073.1:0-17369 GCF_041600255.1 Nocardioides sp.
CAAACCCCGGTAAGCACGCCCGAGAACCCACCCCGAGCGACCCCCGAGCGACCCCCGAGCGACACCCCCGAGAACGACGAAGGAGGGCCCCGGCACTCAGGTGCCGGGGCCCTCCTTCGTCAGTCGAGCCCGCCGCAGCGGGACTCAGAGGTTCTGCAGGATCTCCCGCATCAGCGCCGCAGTCTCGGACGGCGTCTTGCCGACCTTCACACCGGCGGCCTCCAGGGCCTCCTTCTTCGCCTGCGCCGTGCCGGAGGAGCCCGACACGATCGCGCCGGCGTGGCCCATCGTCTTGCCCTCCGGGGCGGTGAAGCCCGCGACATAGCCGACGACCGGCTTCGTCACGTGCTCCTGGATGTACGCCGCAGCCCGCTCCTCGGCGTCGCCACCGATCTCGCCGATCATCACGATCGCCTTGGTCTCGGGGTCCGCCTCGAACGCCGCCAGGGCGTCGATGTGGGTGGTCCCGACGATCGGGTCGCCGCCGATGCCGATGGCGGTCGAGAAGCCGAAGTCTCGCAGCTCGAACATCATCTGGTAGGTCAGCGTGCCCGACTTCGACACCAGACCGACCGGGCCCTTGCCCGCGATGGTCGCGGGCGTGATGCCGGCCAGCGCCTCACCGGGGGTGATGATGCCGGGGCAGTTCGGGCCGATCATGCGGGTGTCCGCGTGGTTGGCCTCGCTCTGCAGGTGCGCCCAGACCTCGGCGGTGTCCTGCACGGGCACGCCCTCGGTGATCACCACGAGCAGGCCGATGCCGGCGTCGATGGCCTCGAAGCAGGCGTCCTTGGTGAACGCCGGCGGCACGAAGGCGACCGAGACGTCGGCGCCGGTCTCGGCCATCGCCTCCTTGACGGAGCCGAAGACGGGCAGCTCGATGCTGTTGCCGTCGGCGTCGGTGTGGGTCACGGTGGTGCCGGCCTTGCGGGCGTTGACACCTCCGACGACCTGGGTACCGGCCTTGAGCATCAGGGCGGTGTGCTTGGTGCCCTCGCCGCCGGTGATGCCCTGGACGATGACCTTGGATTCTTTGTTCAGGTAGATAGACACAGTCTCGCTCAGTCCTTCAGTCAGTTCGCGGCGTGCGCGAGCTCGGCGGCCTTGTCGGCCGCTCCGTCCATGGTGTCGACCAGCGTCACCAGCGGGTGGTTGGCCTCGTCCAGGATGCGGCGGCCCTCCTCGACGTTGTTGCCGTCGAGGCGGACGACCAGCGGCTTGCTGGCCTCGTCGCCCAGGATCTCGAGGGCACCGACGATGCCGTTGGCCACGGCGTCGCAGGAGGTGATGCCACCGAAGACGTTCACGAACACGCTCTTGACCTGCTCGTCGTTCAGGATCACGTCAAGGCCGTCGGCCATGACCTGCGCCGAGGCGCCGCCACCGATGTCCAGGAAGTTGGCGGGCTTGACCCCACCGTGCGCCTCACCGGCGTACGCGACGACGTCGAGCGTGCTCATCACGAGCCCCGCGCCGTTGCCGATGATGCCGACGGCACCGTCGAGCTTCACGTAGTTGAGGCCCTTCGCCTTGGCCTTGGCCTCCAGCGGGTCCGCGGCCTCCTTGTCCTCGAACGCGGCGTGGTCGGCGTGCCGGAACTCGGCGTTCTCGTCGAGCGAGACCTTGCCGTCGAGCGCCTCGAGCTTGTCACCGGCCAGACGGGCCAGCGGGTTGACCTCGACCAGGGTCGCGTCCTCCTCGATGAAGACCTTCCACAGGGCCAGCACGGTCTGCACGGCCTGGTCGGTCAGCGCCTCGGGGAAGCCGGCCTCGGCGACGATCGCGCGGGCCTTCGCCTCGTCGACACCGGTGCCCGGGTCGATGGCGATCTGCTTGACGGCGTCGGGGTTGGTCTTGGCGACCTCCTCGATCTCCACACCGCCCTCGACGCTGGCGATGCAGAGGTACTGACGGTTCGCACGGTCGAGCATGAACGAGAAGTAGTACTCCTCCTCGATGCTCGCGGCCGGGGCGATCAGCACCCGGTGGACCGTCAGGCCCTTGATCTCCATCCCGAGGATGGCCGTGGCGTGGGCCTCGGCCTCGTCGGGGGTCTTGGCGAGCTTGACGCCGCCGGCCTTGCCGCGACCGCCTGCCTTGACCTGTGCCTTGACGACGCAGACGCCGAGCTTCTCAGCTGCGGCCCGCGCCTCGGCGGGGGTCGTTGCGACGATGCCCGGAGCACCCGGCACGTCATGCTTGGCGAAGAGTTCCTTCGCCTGGAATTCCATCAGATCCACTGATCCACCCAGTCCTCATCGAAGCTGCCGGTCGGGAAGTGCGACCGCACGTATCTCCCGGGCACCCTAGACCCGATCGACCGTCCGGGACGAGACGGGACGGCCCGACGTGACGCAGCCCATAGCCCGTCAGTGGGCGTGGAGGTGCTCGAGGACCAGGCGGGCCGGTTCGTCGGCGCCGAGGGTCAGGACGGCCACGTCGGTCGCGTCGGCGCCGTCGAGCGCGGCCCGCAGGCGCGCGTCGTACTCCCCCGACGTGGCGGGGCCGCGGCGCACCACCACGAGGTCGACGTCCTCCTGGACCGCGGTCGCCGCCAGCTGCTCGGCTCCCGGGGCCCGCACCTGCACCACCTCGTGTCCGGCGTCGCGCAGGCTACGGACCAGGGCAGCGTCCGCGGAACCGGAGGTGCCGCCGCCGGCCCCGCCGGCAGCCCCGGCTGCTTCGTCCGCGGCTTCGTCGGCCGGGAACGCGACGACGACCCGGAACCGGTCCATGCTCATGACCGCAGGCTACCGACCGTCGCCGCGTGGCGTGTGAGGCCCGCCACGATCACTCAAGTCGGACCCGGGCGGCCGCCGATACCCACCCCGACACACTTTCGAACTGTGGGGTGCGACACGATGTTCCCGTTCAGTTTCCGCGAGCGTGACCTTTCCGTTACAGTCGTGGATCGTCTCACCCCCCCGATCGACGGAGACTCCTTCATGGGCAACCACCGAGCGCAGCGCCACGGCCACAGCCGTGGACCCTCGGAGACCGTGATCGAGCCGACGGCCGCAGCGGGCCGCCGCAAGGCGGTCAAGGAGCCCGGCCGCCGGGCTCGCCGCCACTCCGGCAGCCGGAGCGCACTCTTCCGCGGACTCCCCTCCGCACCGATCCTGCTCGGCGTCGCCGCCCTGGCCATCTCGACCGGCGGTGCCGTCTCGGCCGCCGACGCCGGCCTGGTGCCCACGAGCAGCTCCCCGACCAGCCAGGCCAGCGCCCTGACCGGCGCCAGCGACGTGGCCAGCGTCAATCTGCTGGCGGCCCGCCGGCCGGCGGTGAGCCGAGACGCGCGTCGCGATGCTCCCGTGGGCGACAAGCTGATGGCCAAGGCCGAGAAGCAGGCCGAGCAGCGCAACACCACGTTGGCCAAGTTCGCCGCTCAGGCCGAGGTCCAGGCCAGGAAGATCGCCGCCAACCAGTGGGTGCTGCCGATCTCCGGCTACCGCCTGACCGCCACCTTCGGTGAGTACGGCCTGTGGTCGTCGTACCACACCGGTCTGGACTTCGCGGCGCCCAGCGGCACTCCGCTGGTGGCCATCGCGAACGGCGTGATCACCTCCGCCGGGTACGACGGCGCCTACGGCAACAAGACCGTGCTGACGCTCGAGGACGGCACCGAGCTCTGGTACGCACACCAGACGTCGTTCGCCGTCTCCGTGGGCCAGCAGGTCCGCGCCGGCGACCTGATCGGGTACGTCGGCTCCACCGGCAACGTGACCGGCCCGCACCTGCACCTCGAGGTCCGTCCCGGTGGCGGCGACCCGGTGAACCCGTACACGGCGCTGGCCTACCACGGCATCACGCCCTGACCGGCTGACCGACCTCCCACACTCCCCCGGGCAGCCCGCACAGGCCCCGGCGACGCCGGCTCGGGACGACTAGAGCTTCTCGACCGGCGCGTAGCGCAGCAGCAGCCGCTTCACGCCGTCGGAGCCGAAGTCGATCGACGCGACCGTCTTGTCCGCGACTCCCTCCAGCGACACCACCGTGCCGAGCCCGAACGAGTCGTGCACCACGCGGTCGCCGGGCTCCAGCGACGGGATCTCACGGGCCGGCTTGGCCTTCGCCGCCGCATCCGCGCGCAGGGCGGCCGAGGAGAAGTTCCGCCGACCGGCCGCGGTCGGCACTCCCATCCCGGAGCCGGACCCGCCACGGCTGAGGTCGGGTCGGCCCCAGCTGGTCTGCGCAGCCTCGGTACGGCGCCAGTCGACCAGGTCGACCGGCAGCTCGTCGAGGAAGCGTGAGCCCGGGTTGTGCGCGGGAGCACCCCACGCGGAGCGGACCACGGCGCGGGAGACGTAGAGCCGCTCCCGGGCCCGGGTCACCCCGACGTAGGCGAGCCGGCGCTCCTCCTCCAGCTCGGGCTGGTCGCCCAGGGAGCGCGCATGTGGGAAGACGCCGTCCTCCAGGCCGGTCAGGAAGACGACCGGGAACTCCAACCCCTTGGCGGTGTGCAGGGTCATCAGCGTGACGACGCCCGCGTCGCCGTCCTCGGCATCGGGGATCTGGTCGGTGTCGGCGACCAGGGCGACCCGCTCCAGGAAGTCCCCGAGCCCCGGGGCCACGGTCCCGGCGTCCACGTCGGCCGGGTCCGCGGAGGGGCCGGCCACCGGGTCGTCGGAGAACTCGCGGGCGACCGCGACGAGCTCGGCCAGGTTCTCCACCCGGGTCTCGTCCTGCGGGTCGTCGGAGGCCTCGAGCTCAGCGACGTAGCCCGAGCGCGCCAGCACCGACTCCAGGATGACGTCGGCCCGCTCGCCGCCGTCGACCATCGACTGGAGCTCCTCGATCATCGCCACGAAACCACGGATCGCACTCAACGAGCGGGTGGCCAGACCGGGCGCGTCCTCGGCCCGGCGCAACGCCTCCCAGAAGGTGATCCGTTCGCGCTCGGAGAGCGCCTGGACACAGGCGACCGCCCGGTCCCCGATGCCGCGCTTGGGAGTGTTCAGGATCCGGCGCAGGGAGACCTGGTCGGCCGGGTTCGCGAGCAGGCGCAGGTAGGCCAGCGCGTCGCGCACCTCGCGGCGCTCGTAGAACCGGACGCCGCCGACGACCTTGTAGGGCATCCCGACCCGGATGAAGACCTCCTCGAAGACCCGGGACTGGGCGTTGGTCCGGTAGAAGACCGCCACGTCGGCCGGGCGCAGGGAGCCCGCGTCGGTGAGCTTGTCGATCTCCTCGGAGACGAACCGGGCCTCGTCGCGCTCGTCGTCGGCGACGTAGCCCACGATCCGCTCGCCGTCGCCGGAGTCCGACCAGAGCCGTTTGGGCTTGCGGCTCTTGTTGTGGCCGATCACGGAGTTGGCGGCCGTGAGGATGGTCTGGGTGGAGCGGTAGTTCTGCTCGAGCAGGATCGAGGTGGCGTCCGGGAAGTCCTGCTCGAAGTCGAGGATGTTGCGGATGTTGGCACCGCGGAAGGCGTAGATGGACTGGTCGGCGTCGCCGACCACCATCAGCTCGGCCGGCGGCACCCGCTCCGCTGCCCGCTCGGCGGCCTCGCCGGCGAGCAGCGGGTCCTCCAGCACGGGCGCACACAGCTGCTGGATCAGCGCGTACTGGGCATGGTTGGTGTCCTGGTACTCGTCGACGAGGACGTGCCGGAAGCGCCGACGGTAGGTCTCGCGCACCTCGGGGAAGGTCTGCAGGAGGTGCACGGTGAGCATGATGATGTCGTCGAAGTCGAGGGCGTTCGCCTCGCGCAGACGACGCTGGTAGAGCGTGTACGCGGCGGCGTAGCTCTCCTCCAGTGAGTTGTGGGTGTCGCCGGACGCCTCGGCCGCGTCACGCAGCTCGTTCTTGTGGTTGCTCACCCAGTGCAGGACGGCGTTCGGCTGGTAGCGCTTGGGGTCGAGGTCCAGGTCCTTGCAGACCAGGCTCATCAGCCGCTTCTGGTCGGCGGCGTCGTAGATCGAGAAGTTCGACCTGTAGCCGAGTTTGTCGATCTCCTTGCGCAGGATCCGCACGCAGGCGGAGTGGAACGTGGAGACCCACATGATCCGGGCCCGCCGGCCCACCAGCTCCTCGACCCGCTCCTTCATCTCGGCCGCGGCCTTGTTGGTGAAGGTGATCGCGAGGATCGAGCCGGGGTGGGCCCGACGCTCCTGGATCAGCCAGGAGATCCGTCGGGTGAGCACCCGGGTCTTGCCCGAGCCGGCCCCGGCCACCACCAGCAGCGGCGCACCCTCGTGCACCACGGCGGCGCGCTGGGGCTCGTTGAGGCCTTCGAGCAGCACCTCGCGGGAGGGTCCGGGGCGGGGCGCGCGGGACTCCTCGGAGGCGGTCAGGTGCTCGAGGCCGGGGATCGGGAAGGGGGTGCTCATCTCGTCCCCAACCCTACGTGCCGCCACCCCCGGCCCCACGATCGGAGACGGGGGCGGCGGCTCTCCCGGGGGGCCTGTCAGCTGCTGGCGCCGTCGGCCAGGCGGAGGAACTCCAGGTGGCGCTCGTACTGGTCGAGCACGTCGTCGATGAGCTGGGTGTGCGTGTAGCCCATCACGTCGTAGCCCTGCCCGCCGTCGCGCAGGTGCACCTCGAGCCGCGAGTAGACGTCGTTGCCCCGTGGCGCCCAGCCGCCGTACGCCGGAATCGGCAGCGTGCGCTGCTGGACCTTGTAGCAGAACGCGTGCTGCTCGGTGCCGACGTCGGCAGTGAGCACGATCGCGGACTCCCCGTGCTCGTCGAGTTCCTTGTCGAGCTCGGCGTCGACACCCTGCTCGTTGAGCTCGCGGGCGACCTCCTCCAGCGCCGGGGTGACCACGGATGCGACGAAGTCGTCGACCTTGGCCCGCGTGGGGAACGTCATCACCCGGCGCATCCGGGCCTGCCACGGCACGTGCGGTCGCCCGTCCGGTGCGGAGCTGCGTCCCGACAGCGCGCCGGGCAGCGACCCCTGCCGACTCTCGATCAGGTGGGCCTCCAGGGAGAGCGCCTTGTACAGCCCCCACATCACCGCGATCATCACGAAGGCGAACGGCAGACCGATGATCACCGTCGCGTACTGGAGCGCGAAGATGTTGCCCGCGGCCAGGATCGCCAGGGTCAGCGACCCGGTGGCGATCGCCCAGAAGATCCGCAGCCCCGAGGTGGCGTCGTCGTTCGGCGTGCGCAGTCGCGAGGAGAGGTTCGCCATCACCAGGGCGCCGGAGTCGGCGGAGGTGACGTAGAAGAGCAGCCCGACCAGGATCGCGAGCGAGGCAACTACCGGGAAGGCCGGGTACTGCTGCAGCAGCGCCCAGAGACCGTCGGAGGGGTCCACGGCCTCGGACGCGATCTTGGTGAACTCGGTGTTCCCGGCCCGGATCTCGTCGATGGCCGCGTTCCCGAAGATCGCGATCCACATCAGGATGTAGCTGAACGGGATGATCATCGTCCCGGCCACGAACTGCTTGATCGTGCGACCGCGCGAGATCCGCGCCAGGAAGAGGCCGACGAACGCCGCCCAGGCGATCCACCAGGCCCAGAAGAAGAGGGTCCAGAAGCTCAACCAGGTGCCGGTGTCCTCGTAGGCGAAGGTCTGCATCGTCATGTCGGGGAAGAGCCGGGCGTAGTCGCCGATGTTGAGCACGGCTGCGTTCAGCAGGTACGCCGTACGACCGGTGACCAGGACGTAGACGGCGAGCAGGATCGCCAGCAGCACGTTGAGCTGGGAGATCCGCTTGATGCCCTTGTTGATGCCGCTGATCGCCGAGACCGTCGCGATCAGCACGGCCAGGATGATCAGGGCGCTCTGCACCGCGAGGCCCTGCGGGACCCCGAAGACCACGTTGAGGCCGACGTTGAGGCTGACCACGCCGATGCCCAGCGACGTCGCGACGCCGAAGATCGTGCCCAGGACGGCGGCGGTGTCGACCGTGTGGCCGATCGGGCCGTCGACCCGGCGACCGATCAGCGGGAAGAGGGCGGAGCGGACCGCGAGCGGCAGGTTCATCCGGTAGGCGAAGTAGGCCAGCGCCATGCCCATCAGCGCGTACATGCCCCACCCGGAGATGCCGTAGTGGAACAGCGTCCACACGGTGGCCTCGCGGGCCGCCTCGACCGTCTCTCCCTGGGTCGAGGGCGGGGTCAGGTACTGCGTGACCGGCTCGTAGACGGCGTAGAACATCAGGTCGGTGCCGATCCCCGCCGCGAAGAGCATCGCCGCCCAGGCCCCGGTGGAGAATTCCGGGGTGCTGTGCTCCGGGCCGAGCTTCACCGACCCGAAGCGGGAGAAGCCGAGGAAGATCACGAAGACCAGCACCGCCGTGGTCAGGGCGATGTAGTACCAGCCGAACCAGGTCGAGACCCACCCCACGACGCTCTCCAGGGTGTTGTAGGCCTGCGTCGGGAAGACCACGCACCACAGGGTGACCGCGATCGTCATCACGGCGGCCGGGACGAAGACCGGCAGGTTGATCCTGCTGCTCGGCCCGTCGGGGCTCACCTGATGACTGCTGGGCGGGGTGTGCGTCTCGGAGCTCATCGGCGGCCTCCCATGGTGCCGGCGGGCTGGTTGCTGCCCCGCACCGTGCCCGGGACGGCGTCGTTGCGCGGGTCGCCCTCGGGGTAGAGCGGCATCCCCGCACCGTGGCGGTAGAACGGAACGTCGAGCGGGGCCAGGGGTTCGTTGCCGGCGATCAGGTCGGCCGCCTTCTCGGCGAGCATCATCACCGGTGCGTAGATGTTGCCGTTGGTGACGAACGGCATCACCGAGGCGTCCACGACCCGCAGGCCCTCCACCCCGTGCACGCGCATCGAGTTCGGGTCCACCACGCTCTCGGGGTCGGTGCCCATCTTGGCCGTGCAGGAGGGGTGCAGTGCGGTCTCCGCGTCCTTGGCGACCCAGTCCAGGATCTCCTGGTCGGTCTCGACCGTGGGTCCGGGCGAGATCTCGCCGTCGGAGAACGCCGCGAATGCCGGCTGCTCGAGGATGTGGCGGGCGGCGCGGACCATCTCGATCCACTCCTGGCGGTCCCGTTCGGTGGAGAGGTAGTTGAACTGCAGGGCCGGGTGCTCGAACGGGTCGCGGCTCTTGATCTTCAGGGTGCCGCGGACGTCGGAGTACATCGGCCCGATGTGCACCTGGTAGCCGTGCTCGGCCGCCGGCTGGCTGCCGTCGTACCGGATCGCGATCGGCAGGAAGTGGAACATCAGGTTGGGGTACTCCACCTCGTCGTTGCTGCGGATGAAGCCGCCCGCCTCGAAGTGGTTGGAGGCACCCACCCCGCGGCGCCCGAAGAGCCACTCGGCGCCGATCCGCGGCTTGTGCCGGTGCTTGAGCCAGGGAGCGATCGAGACCGGCTGCTTGGAGGCGTGCTGGATGTAGACCTCGAGGTGGTCCTGCATGTTCGCGCCCACCCCGGGCAGGTCCGCGACCACGTCGATGCCGAGGCCCTGCAGGAACGACGCCTCGCCGATGCCGGCGAGCTGGAGCAGCTGCGGGGAGTTGATCGCTCCGCCGCAGAGGATGACCTCACGGGCGGAGACCGAACGCCGGGCGCGTCCGCGCACGTAGTCGACGCCGGTCACCCGGTTGCCCTGCATCCGCAACCCGGTCACGTGGGCGAGCGTGCGGATGGTCAGGTTCTTCCGGGAGCGGACCGGGGCCAGGTAGGCCTGGCTGGCGGAGAGGCGGCGACCGCGGTGGACGTTGCGGTCGAACTTCGCGAACCCCTCCTGCCGGTAGCCGTTGACGTCGTCGGTGAGCGGGTGGCCGGCCTGCTGCACGGCCTCGAAGAAGGCCCCGAACAGCGGGGAGTCGGCCGGTCCGCGCTCCAGTACGAGCGGGCCCGAGCCCCCCCGCCAGGCGTCCGCGCCGGCGGTGGTGGTCTCCATCCGCTTGAAGTACGGCAGGCAGTGCGCGTAGTCCCAGTGCTCCATGCCCGGCTCCCGCGCCCAGCGCTCGTAGTCGAGCGGGTTGCCGCGCTGGAAGATCATCCCGTTGATGCTGGAGGAGCCCCCGAGCACCTTGCCACGGGCGTGGTAGACCCGGCGACCACCCATGTGCGGCTCGGGCTCGGACTCGTACTTCCAGTCGTAGAAGCGGTTGCCGATCGGGTACGGCAGCGCCGCCGGCATGTGGATGAAGGGGTCGAGCTTGGTGTCGGAGCGTCCGGCCTCCAGGACCAGCACGCTGGTGCCCGGGTCGGCCGAGAGCCGGTTGGCGATCGCGGAGCCGGCCGACCCGCCGCCGACGATCACGTAGTCGAAGTGGTTCACCATGTGCTCACGCATCCTTCCGGGGGAACCAGCCCTGAGGGGCGGGCCGGGTGTGGTGCCAGATGTGCTTGGTCTCGCGGTACTCCGCCAGACCGGCGAGCCCGAGCTCTCGTCCGATGCCGCTCTGCTTGTAGCCGCCCCACTCGGCCTGGGCCACGTAGGGGTGGTAGTCGTTGATCCAGATCGTGCCGTGGCGCAGGCGGGCGGCGACCCGCTCGGCGCGGCCGGCGTCCCGGGTCCACACGGCACCGGCGAGGCCGTAGATGGTGTCGTTGGCCAGCGAGACCGCCGCCTGCTCGGCGGCCAGCCGGTCCTCGCCGGTGAAGGTCTCCACCGTCAGGACCGGCCCGAAGGACTCCTCCTGCACACACGACATGTCGGCGTCGCAGCGGTCCAGGATCGTGGGCAGGTAGTAGTAGCCGTCGTCGTAGGCCTCGCCCTCGGGGCGGGCGCCGCCCACCCGGAGCACGGCACCCTCGGCGAGTCCGGCGGCGACGTACGCCTCGACCTTCTCGCGGTGTTCGGCGCTGATCAGCGGACCGGTCTCGGCGTCCTCGTCGAAGGGTCCGCCGAGCCGGATCCGGCCGGCGCGCCTGACCAGCTCGTCGACGAACTCGTCGTGGATCGACTCCTCCAGGATCAGCCGCGAACCGGCCGAGCAGACCTGACCCGAGTCGAGGAAGATAGCGGTGAGTGCCATGTCGAGGGCGGTCTCGAGGTCGGCGTCGGCGAAGACGATGTTGGGGTTCTTCCCGCCCAGCTCGAGCGCGACCTTCTTCACCGTGGGGGCGGCCGCAGCCATCACCCGGCGTCCGGTCACCAGGCCACCGGTGAAGGAGACCAGGTCGACCTCGGGCGCCTCGGTCAGGGTCGGACCGACCCGGTCCCCCGCCCCGAGGACGAGGTTGGCCACGCCGTCCGGGAGCCCCTCCTCGGCGAGCGTGCGGCAGAGCCAGATCGCCGTGGAGGGAGTGAGCTCGCTCGGCTTGAGCACGAAGGAGTTGCCGGCGGCCAGGGCCGGGGCGACCTTCCAGGAGGTCTGCAGCAGCGGGAAGTTCCACGGCGTGATCAGGGTGCAGACACCGATCGGTTCGTGCACCACGCGACTGACGATGTCGGGTTGGCCGGCATCGACGATCCGGCCGGCATCGGCCTGGGCCAGGTCGGCGAAGTGCCGGAAGACCGAGACGATGTCGTCGACGTCGATCCGCGCCTCGACCATCCGCTTGCCGGTGTCGAGCGCCTCCAGCCGGGCGACGTCCTCCTTCTCCGCCTCCAACCGGTCGGCCACCCGGCGCAGCAGCGCGGCCCGCTCCGGGGCGGGGGTGCGCGGCCAGGGGCCGTTGTCGAAGGCACTGCGGGCTGCGAGCACGGCGGCAAGGGCGTCCTCGGCCGTGGCTTCGCTGACGGTGGCGACATGACGGCCGTCCGCAGGGCAGCGGATCTCACGGGTGGCGCCGTCGGACGCCTGCCGCCATTTCCCGTCGATGAACAGGTCGTTCATGGATGGTCCTCACTTCTCGGGGGTGAAGGGGGCACAGGGAAGCGTGCTCAAGCCCCTACCCAGAAGGGGCAGCCCTTAACTCGATGAAGTGAAAACTTTGACGATCCGCCCCGTCGACGAGCGGGCCGGACAGTCCGGGGAGGGGCTCAGACGTGGACCGCGGACCAGAGCACGGCGATGGCGGTGTTCGCGATCGTCAGCGCGAGCAGCCCGGCCCACAGGCCCTGCGGGATCCGCTCCTTGCGGGCGTTGGCCATCACCAGGATCAGGATCACCAGGCCGATGGCGAACTTCACCCCGACCTTCGTGTGGTCGACCGGGCCGTCACCGGCCTCGAGGACGCCGACGAGCAGCAGCCCGACCACGAAGGCGGTCCCGATCCCGTCGCGCATCGCGGCGTTCACGACCTTCTCCGACACCCGGGACTGCACCACCAGACCTCCGAAGAGTGCGGCGAAGCCGAGCAGGTGGACGATCAGCAGCACGTGGCGCAAGGTCTCCATGGCGGCATCGTAGAGGGGCGTGGCCCCGAGCACGCTTGTTGCACATTGTTTGCAATTGGGAACTGCGCGCGCCTACCCTTCCCGGGTGACCCCCACCACGATCGACCGGCCGGCTCGGCGCGCGCTCTCCGTCGACGAGAAGCGGAGCCTGGTGCGCACGTTGGGGTTCGTCCTCTTCCTGCACGTGCTGGGCTGGGGGATGCTGATCGGGGTCATCGCCCCGCACGAGTACGAGGTCGGCGGCGCCGTGCTCGGCGTCGGGCTGGGCCTCACGGCCTACACCCTGGGCATGCGTCACGCCTTCGACATCGACCACATCGCCGCGATCGACAACGTCACCCGCAAGTTGATGGCCGACGGCCAGCGTCCGATGAGCGTCGGCTTCTGGTTCAGCCTCGGTCACTCGTCGGTGGTCTTCGTGATGGTCCTCGGGGTCGCGGTCGGCGTCCAGTTCCTGACCAGCGGGATCGCCGACGAGGGGTCGAGCCTGAAGGCGGTCACCGGCGTCTGGGGCACCTCGATCAGCGGCGTCTTCCTGATCCTGATCGGCCTGATCAACCTGGTGGCCCTGATCGGCATCGTCCAGGTCTTCCGCGAGATGCGCACCGGCCAGTACGACGAGAGCGAACTCGACCGGCAGCTCAACAACCGGGGTTTCCTGAACCGGATCCTCGGCCGGGTCACCCGGGCGGTCCGCAAGCCGTGGCACATGTACCCCACCGGCTTCCTGTTCGGCCTCGGCTTCGACACCGTCTCCGAGATCGGGCTGCTGGTGATCGCCGGCGGCGCCGTCGCGGCCAGCCTGCCGTGGTGGGCGGTGCTGACGCTGCCGGTGCTCTTCGCCGCCGGGATGTCGCTGCTGGACACCCTCGACGGCGCCTTCATGAACGTCGCCTACGGCTGGGCCTTCACCCGCCCGGTGCGCAAGATCTACTACAACATCACGATCACCGCGCTCTCGGTCGCGGTTGCCCTGCTGATCGGCGGGATCGAGCTGATCGGACTGCTCGCCGAGAAGTCCGGCATCACCACCGGTCCCCTGGGGGCGATCGCGGAGATCGACCTCGCCTACATGGGCTACCTCGTGGTGGCGCTCTTCGTCGTCACCTGGGCGGTCTCGGTGACGATCTGGAAGGTCGGCCGGATCGACGAACGCTGGAGCGCGCACCTCAGTCGCTGAGCCGCGCGAGATCCCGTCGGGTGTAGCGCAGGTGCGCCCACTCCTCCTCCAGGATCACGCGCAGGCAGTCGCCGACGGTCGGCCGCCAGTCATCCCCGCCCCACGGGTTCTCGCGCGGCTCGGCGAGCAGCTCCGGCGTGGCCGTCGCCAGGAAGTCGGTGACCAGCTGCTGGCGCTCGGCGCGCACCGTGAGGATCTCGGACCAGGCCGGCGGGTCGGCCCGGAAGCCCGACACGTCGAAACCCATCTCCTCGGCACCGGTGAAGATCTGACCGATCTCGTGAAAGGGCTGCTCCACCCGGAGGACGGCGCCCCGCAGCCACGCATCCGTCGCCAGGACCAGGTGTCGCAGCGTCTGGGCCAGGGACCACTCGTCCTCGACGTGGGCGTCCACCAGCTCGGGCGGCGTGTCGGCCACCGTCGTGCGCCAGGCGTCCTGGACGGCGATCCATCCCTCCTGCAGCCCTTCGGGGGTCTGCGCCCTCTGCAGTTCGCGTCCCGGGAACTGCCGGTTGAGCTCGGCATCGACCAGCGGCACCACGTCGACCCCGTTGACGACCAGGCTTGCGAAGAAGAGGTCGTGGCTGTCGATGTCGAGCCCGGCCACGTCGACACCGCGCATCGTCACCCCGCTGACGTCGGAGAAGCGCAGCGTGGCGCCCTTGAAGCTCGTCCGGACGAAGGTCGCGCCTTCGAAGTCGTCGACACCCGAGTACGTCGTCATCGCCCCATCGTCACCGTCGACGCCGGTCCGGTCCAGCCCCTCGGCCACCGGAGTCAGAGCAGGCGTCGGTCCGAGGCCCACCGGGTCAGTTCGTGGCGCGAGGAGAGCTGCAGCTTGCGGAGCACGCTCGACATGTGGGTCTCCACGGTCTTGATCGAGATGAACAGCTCCTTGGCCACCTCCTTGTAGGCGTAGCCCCGGGCGATCAGCCGCATCACCTCCCGCTCCCGCTCGGTGAGGCGGTCCAGGTCCTCGTCGACGGCAGCGACCTCGATCGAGCCTGCGAAGGCATCGAGCACGAACCCGGCCAACCGCGGCGAGAAGACCGCGTCGCCCTCGGCCACCCGGGTGATCGCCGAGACCAGCTCGGGGCCGGTGATCGACTTCGTGACGTAGCCGCGCGCTCCCCCGCGGATCGTGCCGATCACGTCCTCTGCGGCATCGCTGACCGACAGCGCGAGGAAGCGGGGCGGCGCCGCGTCCGGGGTCGTCCGGGGCAGCCGACGCATCACCTCCACACCACCGCCGCCGGGCAGGTGCACGTCGAGCAGGACGACGTCCGGCTGGTGTTCGGCGATCGCAGCCAGCGCCTCGTCGACGTCGGCGGCCTCGGCGAGGACGTCGATCCGGCCGGAGCCGACTGCTTCGAGCTCGGCGCGCACGCCCCGCCGGAACATCGCGTGGTCGTCGACCACGACGACCCGGACGCTGGTCGAGGCCTCGGACGACCCGGTGTCGTTCGCGTCAGTCATCGGACTTCTCCTCACGAGCCTGGCGGGGCAGGACCAGGCGGACCTCGGTGCCGCCACCGGGCTCGGAGCGCACGTGGGCGCTGCCGGCGTGCCGATCCATCCGATCCACGATGCTCCTCCTGATCCCCTGCCGGTCCGGTGCCGTGCCGTCGGGGTCGAAGCCACTGCCGCGGTCGCGGACGAACGTCTCGATCACGCTCGGCGACACCTCGGCGTACAGGTCGACGCGGTCGACCCCGGCGTGCTTGGCGGCATTGGTCAGCGCCTCGCGCGCGGCCGCCACGAGGGGACGTACGGCGTCGTCCAGCTCGCAGTCACCCACGGTGACCACGTCGACCGAGATCCCGTAGGCGTCCTCGACCGCCGCCGCGGCTGCGCGCAGCGCACCGGCCAGCGAGCGCTCGTCGGCGGAGTCACCGACGTACAACCAGGCCCGCAGGTCGCGCTCCTGGGCGCGGGCCAGCCGGGCGACGGTCGAGGCGTCGGCAGCGTTCTTCTGGATCAGCGCGAGCGTCTGCAGCACGGAGTCGTGCAGGTGGGCCGCGACGTCGGCGCGCTCCTGGCTGCGCACCCGCTCGGTGCGCTCCGCGGTCAGGTCGGTGGCCAGCCGGTAGATCCACGGACCGAGCACGATCGCGATCCCGAGCACCCCCAGCAGACCGGCCGCGGTCAGGTCCCCGACCATCGACGCCGAGCCGGAGCTGAGCACCAGCAGCAGGAACGCCAGCACGATCAGCACGGCGCCCGCGGCGATCCGTCCGTACGACGCCCAGCCGCCGTCGCCGAGGACCATCCGCACCGGGTCGATCCTCGACGAGGTGTCGCGCCACCGCTCCCGCTGCGCCTCGTCGGCCTGACGCCAGAGCAGGGCCACCCCGACCACGGCCAGCAGGACCGGCCAGAACAGGACCCCGCGGCCCAGCAGCGCCTCGATCAGCAGCACCACCCCGAATCCGAGCGCCACCACGGCGACGGCCGGGCTCACCCCGGACCACCGGCGCTCGCGGCGCGGTCGCAGACCGCGACGCGACGCGCTCTCCAGGCCGGGCGCGTCGACCACGAACCGCGAACTGCTGGGCAGGAACAGCCAGAGCCCCGCGTAGAGCATCACGCCCAGCCCGCCGAGCAGCGCGGAGACCACGAAGAAGCCCCGGACCCAGGCGACCGGGAGCTGGAGGTGGTCGGCCAGCCCGCCCGCCACGCCACCGATGATCGGCTGCTGGGTGTCGCGGACGGCCCGACGGACGTCGGCGGGGACGGGGGTGCTCATGACCGCACCATCGTCACACAGCGAACGGCCCCGAACCATGCATCGCGACCCCGGTCCACCCCTGAGACCCCAGCGGGCTCCCGGGCCCGAAGATCAGGGGTGACCCCGATGGTGCCGCGGACCGGATCCGGTCAGGCTGGACCCATGACCTCCACTCCGCCGCCGCCACCGCCGAACGCCCCGGCGCCCGGGAACGAGCCGGACACCGCGACCGAACCCCCGCCCCACCGGGGACCCCGTCGGACCGCCGCCGAGATCCGCGACCTGACCCGGCTGCGCCGGTCCGTGAGCGACCGGAGGATCGCCGGCGTGGCCGGCGGGATCGCCCGACACCTGGACATCGATCCGGTGATCGTGCGGGTCACCCTGGTGGTGCTGATCTTCTTCGGCGGCGCCGGACTGATCCTCTACGCCGCTCTCTGGCTGCTGCTGCCGCGCGAGGGCACCGACGACCGGCCCCTCGGCCTCGACGACGCCAACCGCTCGGTCGCCGTGATCATCGCGGGCGTCCTGGCGGCGCTCGCGCTGCTGGGGGACTCCTGGGGTGCGTTCTGGTTCCCGTGGCCGCTGGCGATCATCGCGCTGGTGGTCGTGCTGCTGCTGAACCGCCGCGACCGGAGCCGCGCACCCGGCACCGCGGCCGGTCCGCGAGCGGTGGCCCCGACGGGCACGGCGTACGCCGCGGCCCCGCCCCCCGTGACCGACCGACACCGCGGCCCGCTGCTCTTCTGGTTCACCCTGGCCCTGATCGCGCTCGGCATCGGCGTCCTCGGCGTGGTCGACCTGGCCGGCGTTGCCGTGCCGCACGCCGGCTACCCGGCGCTGGCGCTGGCGCTGACCGCGCTGATGCTGGTGCTGGGCGCCTTCTACGGACGAGCCGGCGGCCTGGTCCTGCTCGGCCTGGTGCTGACGGTCGCGCTGGTGGTCACCTCCGCCGTCGGCCGCTGGGACAACACCCGGCTCACGGTGACACCGATGAGCCCGGCCTCGGTCGCCTCGTCGTACGAGTTCAGCACCGGCGAACTGGTGCTCGACCTCAGCCGGGTCGACGACCCCGAGGGGCTCGACGGCCGCACGATCACCCTGACCGGCACCGCCGGCCGGCTGGCGGTGGTCGTGCCCAGCGGCTGGACCGTCCGGGTCGATGCCCGAGTGCGGGGTGCCGGGGAGATCCGGCTCTTCGGCGAGACCTCCGACGGCGTCGACGTCGCGGTCGCCCGGGACCGGCTCGGC
>NZ_JBFIKK010000074.1:0-17167 GCF_041600255.1 Nocardioides sp.
GCATTGCTGGCACGAGATGGCGTCCAGAAACGGGAAGAACCGCGACGCTTCCGATGGAGCCGCACGCCGGATTCGAACCGGCGACCATCCGCTTACAAGGCGGGCGCTCTGGCCAACTGAGCTAGTGCGGCAGGCAGTGTCTGGCGAACAGCAGAGGGTGCGGCACCGCTTGCCGGACCCATCTCGCATGCTTGCCGATCCTGACTCACCGGCAGTCGCATAGGGAGCAAGAGCCGGCGCCGCCACATGCTAGTTCGTCACAGCGCGCCGGCGGCAATCACCCGAGCGCCGACAGACCGGCCAGGCTCAACTCAGCTCAGCTCATCATCCCGTCGAAGGCGAGGACGGCTCCGGTGATCATCCGGGCCTCGGGCGAGGAGAGGTAGCGGATCGCACCGCCGATCTCGGCCGGGGAGATGGCCGGCCCGGGCAGGTTCATCATCAGCCGGTCCACCAGCTTGGGCTCGAGGTCCTCGGGGAAGATCGTGGCGACGTGCGCCACCATCGGGGTGTCGATGGTGCCGGGGCAGATCGCGTTGACCCGGATCCCCACCGGCGACAGCTCCAGGGCCAGCGCCTGGGTGAGCGTGGTCAACCCACCCTTCGCGGCGGCGTACGCCGTGGCGTAGGGCTGGGGCACCCGGCCGGCCACCGAGGAGATGTTCACGATGTTGCCGCCGCACGCCTTCAGGTGCGGCAGCGCGGCCTGCATGGTCAGGAACGGGCCCTTGAGGTCGACCGCGTGCACCCGGTCGAACTCCTCCTCGGTGATCTGCTCGAAGCGCCCGAACTGGACCAGGCCCGCCACGTTGGCCAGCACGTCGATCCGGCCGTGCTGGGCGCAGACCTCGATCGCCGCGTCCACCGAGGCCTTCACGCCCACGTTGCACTCCACGTAGGTGACGCCGTCCGGCACGGTCGGGTTGATGTCCAGGCCGAAGACGATGTCACCGGCGTCGCGGAACATCTCGGCGGTCGCGTAACCAACGCCCGACGCGGCGCCCGTGATGACGATGACGCGCGGCTCGGTGGGGGTGGCGTTCATGGCGGCTCTCCGATGTCGAGTGGATGACGGGCCGACCCGGCCCGTGGCAGGACGCTACCAGCGAACTAGAACGCGTTCTAGGAATCTCGGCCCTGGGTACACCTAGGCTGACCGACATGGCATTGCGCATCGTGGCCGGTCGGCCCGACCCCGCGATCATCGGCCTGCCCTGGCAGACCCCGCTCGAGGAGTGGACCGACCAGCACGTCGTCGACCTCCCTCGCGGGCTCTCCCGCCACGTCGTACGCATCGTCGGCCTGGGCGAGGCCACCTACGCGATCAAGGAGACCGTCGAGGAGATCGCCTTCCGGGAGTTCCGCCTGCTGCGCGACCTCCAGCGACTCGACCTGCCTGCGGTGGTCCCCAAGGGTGTGGTCACCGGGCGGGTGGGCGCCGACGGTGAGGAGCTGCCGGCGGCGCTGCTCACCGAGCACCTGCGCTTCTCGGTGCCCTACCGGAGCCTCTTCCGGAACGGGCTGACCGAGGACGAGGTGCCCCACCTCGTCGGTGCGCTCGTCGTCCTGCTCGTACGCCTGCACCTGGCCGGCTTCTTCTGGGGGGACGTCTCGCTCTCCAACGTGCTCTTCCGGCGCAGTGCCGGCGGCTTCGCGGCGTATCTCGTGGACGCGGAGACCGGCGAGCTCCGGGAGACCCTGTCGCCACAGATGCGGGAGTACGACGTCACCATCGCCCGCGAGAACGTCTTCGCCGAGCTGCTCGACCTCCAGGCCGACCTGTGGGCCGACCAGCAGGGGCCGGGCGTGGACGGGCTCGAGGTCGTCGACCTGCTCCAGGAGCGCTACGCCACCCTCTGGGAGGAGCTGACCGCCGAGGAGGAGTTCTCGACCGCCGAGCTGTGGCGGATCGAGCAGCGCATCGAGCGTCTCAACGACCTCGGCTTCGACGTCGAGGAGCTGGACATCGTCACCGACTACGACGGCGACGTGGTCCGGATCCAGCCCCGGGTCGTCGAGCTCGGCCACCACCAGCGCGAGCTCCAGACCCTGACCGGCCTCAGGGTCGAGGACGCCCAGGCCCGGCGACTGCTCAACGACCTGACCTCGTTCACCGCGCACCGGGACCTGGGGCGCGAGGACCGCACGCTGGTCGCCCACGAGTGGCTCTCCACGATCTACGAGCCGATCATGGCGATGATCCCGGCCGACGCCCGCGCCAAGCTGGCGCCCGCCGAGGTGTTCCACGAGGTGCTCGTGCACCGCTGGTACCTCTCCGAGCGGGCCGGCGCCGAGGTGGACATCCTGGAGGCGGCCGAGGACTACATCACCCACGTGCTGTCGCAGAAGCCCGACGAGACCCTTCCGACGAACTGAGCCCCACCGGACGGGGTCCGGCGGGGCTCGGTTCCGGCGCGTGAGGCGCTCCTGGGAAGGATCAGGGGCGACAGACGCGACAAGCGGTGAGGTGGGCGTTGTCCTCGCCCACGGGGCGGAGATCGTCGCGGTGGGCGATCAGGGTGCAGTCGCGACGGTGCATCGTCGTCCCGTCCCCCGCCGTGACCGGCATGGCCGCCACGTCGACGCCGGCGTCGTTGCGAGCGGCCGCCCGCGAGGTCACGTCCGCGAGCACGAGCAGGGTGTCGGCGAGCCGCTTGGAGGACTCCCGGCCGTCGGCCGCGATCCGGGCCAGCCAGGCCCCGAAGTAGAGGAAGCCACCGACGAAGGTCAGCCCGAGCCCCAGCAGACCGCCGGAGACCAGGTAGGAGAGCTGGTCGTACTGGTAGGGCGTGTTGGCCGCGCCGTACCAGCCGAGAACGATCACCACGAGCCCCAGCGGGAGGAGGACCGCACCGGCCCAGAAGAGGATCATCTGGAGCAGCTGGAAGTGGTTGTCCTTGAGCGGGGCGGCGCCCGGAGCGGTGCGGCTCGAAGCGCGCGGCAGCGAGGTCGTGGACATGACGGTCAGGCCTTTCGGAGGTCGGGGAGGCCGCTGTCGAGGCCGTGCGAACAGGAGCCGGAACCACCGAGGGCGAGCAGGCCCGCCCGGCGGAACCAGGAGCCGGCGATCGCTGCCAGGGCGATGGCCCCGAAGAGCAGCGCACCCGGGATGGAGAACAGCGGCGGGAGACCGGCCGCGGTCGGGGCGACCTCGCCGAGGTCACCGTCGACCACCGCGCCGCCGCCGGTGTCGGTGCCGCCGCCGGTGTCGACACCGGTCGAGACCGTGCCGCCGCCACCGGTGGCGCCGCCACCGGTGGCGCCGCCGCCCGTACCGGTGCTGCCTCCGTCACCGCCGGAGCGGTTGTTGTCCGGGATGTCGGTCGGGAACTCCAGCGGTTGCACGGTGTCCACCGTGGCGATCGCGTCGCCGAGCACGACGACGAACTTGGGCGACAGGAACGTGGCGGCCTGGATGACCTTCTTCAGCTCGCCGAACTCGTTCGGGATGCCGCCGACGATCTGGTCGAAGGGGATCGCGTTGAGCTGCGAACGGAGCTTGGAGGAGTCGATCTCGATGCGCAACGCCTCCACCGAGCTGGTCGCCTGGTCGCCGTCGACGGTGTAGTCGGGCTTCGGGGCGATGAACCTGATGCCCAGCGCGTCCAGCGCAGCCGCCGGGTCGTCCGGGAGACCGGGGATCGCGTGGTTCTCCCCCGCGGCCTCGACGCCGTCCGGGCCGATGCGGAACTTCTGGCCGCCGATCGACATGCCCTGGTAGCTGGCCTTGCCGCCGGTGACGCCGGTCGCGCCGTCGCTGGTGACGGTGGCGCGCCCGGAGACGCTCTCGATCGTGATCACGCCGCCGAGCAGGGCGATGTCCTTGGCCGACGCGCGCGAGACCGTGCTGATCAGGTTCGGTGCGGACGTCGTACGGCTGTTCGAGGTGAGGGAGCCGACGTCGACGAGCGCCGCGAGCTCGGGGGGCAGACCCGGGTTGCCGGGCTCGTCCTCGGCGACGCTCGTGCGTCGCTTGCTGGCCGCCGGCGTGGCGTCGAAGGTCGTGCCGAGACGCAGGGCGCCGGGCATGCCGGGAGGGCACGGCAGCGGAGCGATCGGGCAGGGAGCCGTGTCCCCGCCACCGCCGCCCCCGTCGCCACCGTCACCGGAGCCGTTCGGGTCCTGCACGTCGTTGTCCGGCGAGACACCCACCTTGGCGAAGGTGACGTTCTCCGACGCGCTCGAGCGCATGACCATGCCCGGGAACGGCTCGAGGGCGTCCTTCTCGGGGCCGTTCGGGCTCTTCGCATTCGTCTGGAAGGGGTAGCCCTGCTCCCCGACCTCGGGCGGCAGGTGGAGGGCCTCGGC
Organism: Nocardioides sp.; assembly: GCF_041600255.1. GTDB lineage: Bacteria > Actinomycetota > Actinomycetes > Propionibacteriales > Nocardioidaceae > Nocardioides. The sequence continues at coordinate 4,309 of NZ_JBFIKK010000074.1, forward strand.
GAAGGTCTTGGCGCCCTCCCCGACCGGTCCGCCCGGCCACAGGTACGTCGAGCGGGCGTGCGAGCTGCTGGAGTCCGCCTCGACCCGGGTGTAGCCGAGCTGGACCTCGAGCTGCGGGCTGTTCGGGATCGGCACCGTGGGCTCGTAGATCTCGAAGCGCAGCGGTGTACCGGATCCGACGGTGCTGAAACCACTGAACGTCGCCGCGGGGCCGGTGGCCTGGGCGCCGGCCATCGGGAGCACGGCGCCGACCAGGCCGGCGGCCAGGAAGGGCGCCATCCGGGCGAGGGGACGGGTCGCTCGAGCCGACAGGTGGCCCGAGGGCCGGTGGGAATGGGACGACCGCGTCATGCGGCACCTCCAAGGATCACGTCGGACATGGTTTCGAGGATCTCGCCGGGCTCGCCGCTGGCCACGATCCGGCCGCCGGACATCACCGCTGCGTAGTCGGAGACCCGCAGGGCAGTGCGGGCGAACTGCTCGATGCAGAGGATCGAGACGCCGCTCTCGGCGATCTGGGCGACGGTGTCGTAGAGCTCGTCCACGATCAGCGGGGCGAGCCCCATGGACAGTTCGTCGAGCAGGAGCAGCGCGGGGTCGGAGGCCAGCGCTCGGGACATGGCGAGCATCTGCTGCTCGCCACCCGACATGGTGCCGGCCAGCTGCCCGCGGCGCTCCAGGAGCCGGGGGAAGTAGGAGAAGGCGGTCTCCAGGACCGCCTCGGTCGCGACACCGGCGTACGACATCAGGGTCAGGTTCTCCTCGACCGTGAGGTTCGGGAAGACCGAGCGTCCCTCGGGGACCGTGCAGAGGCCGAGCCGGGCGAGTTCGTCGGGCTGGGCGCCCTTGACGTTGACCCCACCGAGGTGGATGTCGCCGCCGGTCTGCTCCTTCTGGCCGCTGATCACCTTGACCAGCGTGCTCTTGCCGGCGCCGTTCGGGCCGAGCAGGGCCATCACCGCCCCCTTGGGGACGCTGAGGTTCACGCCCCGGAGGACCTCGATCCGCCCGTAGGCGGCCGTGAGGTCGCAGACCTCCAGGATGGGGACGCTCATCGCAGGCTCTCCTCGGCGGGTACGGCGGGAACCTCGCTGGTCAGCTCCACCGCAGGGATGTCGACCAGGGTCTGGTCGGTGGCCTCGTCGAGCTCGTCGGAGTAGCCGAGGTAGGCCTTCTGCACCCGTGGGTTGGCCCGGACGTCGACCGGGTCGCCGGAGGCGATCACCTCGCCGAAGTCCAGGACGTGGATCTCGTGGCAGACCGACATCACCAGGTCCATGTCGTGCTCGACCATGAGAATGCCCATGCCCTCGCCGGCGAGTCGGACCAGCAGCTCGCCGAAGGCGTCCGTCTCGGTCTCGTCCAGGCCGGAGGAGGGCTCGTCGAGCAGCAGCAGCTTCGGCGCCCCGGCCAGGCAGCGGGCCAGCTCGAGCAGGCGGGCGGTCCCGGTGGGGATCGAGTCGGCACGCTCGTCGGCGTACTGCGAGATGCCGACGGTCTCGAGCAGGTGGTCCACGTCGGCCTGGCTCGGGCGGAGCATGCCCTTCACTCCCCGGTGGATGTCGTGGGCGACCCGCACGTTGTCGCGCACGCTCAGCGACCCGAAGGCCTCGAGCCGCTGGAAGGTGCGCCCCATGCCGCGCTTGGAGCGCCGGTGCACGGCCTGTCCGGTGACGTCCTTGCTGTCGAAGCGGACGCTGCCCTTGGTCGGCTTCTGCAGACCGCTGATCACGTTGAAGCAGGTGGTCTTGCCGGCGCCGTTGGGACCGATCAGGCCGGTGATCCGACCGGCGTGAGCCTCGAAGGTGGCGTGGTTGACCGCGGTCACGCCGCCGAACTGGACGACGACATCGTCGACCTCAAGAAGCGACATGTGCGGGCACCTCCTCCTGCTCTCCATCGTGCTCAACTGCCCCGGGGTCCTCGGAGTTACGAGACCTGCTCGGGATCCGGACCGCCGCACGGAGACCGAAGCGTCGATCGAGGCGGTGGCCCAGACCGAAGAGCAGGTTGGCCAGCCCGTTCGGGTCACGCCCCAGCGCGACCGCGCCGAAGCCCAAGATTGCGAAGATCAGGCCCGCGATCTCGGGCTGAGCACTCTGGGTGACCGGCAGCAGCATCAGGCCGATCCCGCCCAGGGTGGCGCCGGTGACCGAGGTGACGCCGAAGACGACCGCGAGCAGCAGCAGCGGCAGGCTGTTGAAGAACTGGAAGTCGTTGGCGCCGATCGTGCCGCGCAGGCCGGCGAACAGTGCCCCGGCCAGGCCCGCCATACCGGCGGAGAGCCCGAACAGCCCGACCCGGAACCAGCGCATGTTCAGGCCCAGCGTGGTGCAGGCCGCGGGGCTGTCGCGCATCGCGATCAGCAGGCGACCCAGCGTGCCCCGGCGCAGGGCCAGCAGGCCGAAGGCCATCAGCACGAAGAAGACCACCATCACGAGCACGTAGCCGCCGGTCGACTCGATGGCCCTGCCGAAGACGGAGAGCCGGCGCGCCTCGAGGGTGCCGTTGAAGCCGAAGGCGTAGTCGGCCTGGAAGATCATCTTGTCCATCAGCACGCCGAAGGCGAGCGTGGAGAGCGCGAGGTAGAGGCCGGTCAGGCGCAGCACGGGCAGCGCCACCAGCGCCCCGACCCCGGCGGCGATCAGCGCGGCCATGGCCAGCCCGAAGAGAGTCGGGCTGTCGAGCTTGGCGTAGGCCAGCGCCCCGACCCCGGCGAAGGTGAACTGGGCCAGCGAGACGTGGCCGCCGTACCCGGTCAGCAGCACCAGGGAGAGCATCACCATCGCGTAGGTCGCGGCCGTGCCGACCAGGAGCAGGTTGCCCGTCGACATCGAGGTGCTCATCAGCGCGACGAGCACCAGCAGGGCGGCACCCCAGCCGAACGCCTGACGCGCCGAGGGCTGGGGGGCGGAGACGATGCCCTTGACCTGGCCGATCCGCAGCTGAGCCTGGGGCATCAGCACGATCACGGCGAACAGGAAGAGCGCCGGCACCACGGCCCGCACGCCGGCCAGCGAGCCCTGCGAGGGCAGGTAGGCCACGGCGAAGGACTGCAGGATGCCGAGCCCCATCGCGCCGACGAAGGTCAGCGGGAGGCTCTTGAGCTTGCCGAGCATCGCGGCGGCGTACGCGTTGATCACCAGCAGGGTGAGGTCGTAGTAGTTGAGGCCGATGTACGGCGTGAGCAGGATGCCGGCCAGCGCCGCCAGCGAGATGCCGATCGCCCAGGCCAGCGAGGCGACCGTGTCCGGGCGACCGCCGAAGAGCCGGAGCAGCTCGGGATTGTCGACCGAGGCCCGCATGGCCGTCCCGATCCGGGTCCGGTTGAGCAGCAGGTAGAGCAGGCCCGCGACCACCATCGAGAGCAGGATCGTGATGATCTGGTGGGCGGTGACGAAGGTCCCGCCGATGTCGATGCCGCTGCCGGCCATGAACTGCGGAACGGTGCGTGCCGCCGGCGGCCAGACCTGCTGGGCCAGCCCGATGCACCCCACGAAGAGCCCGACGGTGACCACCAGCGCAACGCTGACCGGGCCCTCCCCGAGGCCGCGGGTGACGAAGCGCTGGATGAACCAGCCGATCGCGGGCGCCACCACGCCCAGGACGAGGAAGAGGGCGAGCCACATGGGCATGCCCTGGCGCTGGCTGAAGTCCCAGAAGGTGAAGGCCATCACCATGCCGAAGGCACCGTGCGCGATGTTGAACACCCGCGTCGTCGTGTAGGTCAGCACCAGTCCGCTCGCGGCGATCGCGTACGCCGCGCCCGTGAAGAGCCCGATGATGGTGAACGAGAGCAGTGAGCTCACGGGGTCATCCTCCGATGCCGGTCTTCGTCAGGCGGGCGCGCATCCTCGGACATGCCCTGCCTCCAAAAACTAGAACACGTACTAGTTTTCCGCTCGATGGTGCCACATCCCGGCCGTCTCCGCATCAGGATCAGCTGACGCTGGTCGTCCCGTTGCAGGTGTACTTCGTCCCGCCGAGCGGCACCCAGCGTCCGCCCTTGAGCGTGATGAACCGCCAGCAGTCGCCGGTCCGCTTGGAGCCGACGTTCTGCGGGGACGTGAGGTTGTTGGCGGTCCACTTGTTGACCGTCCTCAGATCCGCGACCATCGCCGGGCGCGAGAGCTTGCCGCCCAGTGCGGTGGCGCGCTCGACGAAGAGCCGGGCCGCCGACCAGGAGAAGGCCCCGAAGAAGCCGGGGGTCGCACCGGGCTTCACCTGCTGCAACCAGTTCAGGTACAGCTGGGTCTCGGGGTTGCTGCCCGCCTCCTCGAAGGGGGTGAAGTTCGTGAAGATGACCGTGCCCTCGACCGCCGAGCCGCCCGACTTCACGTACTCGGGGGTGTAGGCGGTGGGGTCGAGGATGTAGATCTTCGGCTTGAAGCTCTGCTGCTCCATCGCCTGGGCCAGCCGGACCGCCTGCTGGTAGGCGCCGATGAACTGGACGTACTCGATGCCCTTGTCCTTCATGGACTGCACGTACGGCGCGTAGTTGAACTCCGAGACGTCGATGCCCTGGAGGTACTTGAACTTCATCCCACGCTTGTTCATCGCGTCGGACTGGGTCTTGCCGTTCTCCGCAGCCGCACCGGCGTTGATGTAGAGCATCGCGGCGTTCTGACCGGCGCTGCCGTAGTTCTTCAGCACGAAGTCGGGCACGGCGTTCTGGAACTCGGTCGCCTTGGTCGACTGGGCGCCGAAGCAGGTGGTGCAGGCATAACGGGCCCGGGTCACCGCCGCCGACCGGATGTCCGGCATGCCGCAGTTCTGGGCGGTGGCCGCGCCGCCGGAGTCGAAGGCCGACATCGAGCCGACCATCGCGAAGACCTCGTCGCAGGCGCGGGTGTACGACTGCTGGTCGGCCGCGGCGTCGGTGCGGCTGTCGTAGGACTTGAGTTCGAGACTGCGGCCGCAGATCTTCGCGCCGGAGGCGTTGAAGTAGGCGACGTACGCCTTGGTGGCCTCCTGGGCCGACTCGAACAGGCCGGGCACCGGCCCACTGACGTCGGAGGAGTTGCCGATGATGATCTTGTCGTCGGTCACGCCGGTCTGGTTCTTGAAGCCGGCACACGACGCGGCCTTGCCGTCGCCGTTGGGGGCCTCACCGGTGCCGCCACCGCCACCGCCGCCGCTCGAGCCACCGGTGGAGCTGCCGCCGCCCGAGGAGGTGCTGCCACCCCCACCACCGGAGGAGGTCGTGCCGCCGCCGTCGATGGAGCCGGTGTCACCGCCCGGGGAGGTGCCCGGGTCGACACCGCCGTCCGTGAAGCCACCACCGGTACCACCGGCCGCCGTGCCGCCACCCTGGCCGTTGCCGAAGCCACCGGCCCCGACGACGTCGTTGGGATCGAGCTGCGATCCGCAGGCCGCCAGGGTCAGCGACAGCGCCACTGCGGCCACACCGAGAGAGACCCGGCCGAGCGGGGTCGAGGCAGAGCGGGAAAGACGAAGCCGACGCACAGGCCCTCCAAAAACTAGAACAGGTACCACCGATAACGAGGCAAGGCTCTCAAAGGTGACGGGGCCCACGGTTCGAGTCCGGGGAGTGGTCCAGTCGGGGGCCCGGTCCGGCTCCAGCATGACCGGGTCCGAGCGTCAGCGCAGGAGATCGCGACCGATGACCATTCGCTGGATCTGGTTGGTGCCCTCGAAGATCTGGGTGACCTTCGCATCCCGGAAGAGCCGCTCGACCGGGTACTCCCGGGTGTAGCCGTTGCCGGCGAGGACCTGGACGGCGTCCGTGGTCACCCGCATCGCGGCGTCGGTGGCGGTGAGCTTGGCGATGGAGGCCTGGCGCGAGAACGGTCGCCCGGCGTCCTTGAGCCGCGCCGCGTGCAGGTACGTCGCCCGCGCCCGCTCGACCTCGGCCGCCATGTCGGCCAGCAGGAACTGCATGCCCTGGAACGCACCGATCGGCTTGCCGAACTGCTCACGCTCGCCGGCGTACTCCACCGCATGGGCCAGCGCCGCCTGCGCGATCCCCGTGGCGACGGCCGCGATCCCCAGCCGGCCGGCGTCCAGGGCGGAGAGAGCGACCCTCATCCCTCTCCCCTCGGCGCCGATCAGGTGCGTCGCCGGGATCCGGGCGCCCTCGAAGATCACCTGGGTGGTGACGTCACAGGCCAGGCCCATCTTCTTCTCCGGAGGACCGAAGCTCATGCCCTCGGTGTCGGCCGGCACGACGAACGCCGAGAGGCCGCCCTTGGCGTCCTCGGAGGTGCGCGCGAAGAGGATGTAGTAGTCGGCGCACGAGCCGTTGCTGATCCACTGCTTGGTGCCGGTGACGACGTACTCGTCGCCATCGCGGACCGCCTTGGTGCGGATCCCCGAGACGTCCGAGCCGGCCTGGGGCTCGGAGAGGCAGTAGGCGCCCAACCAGTCCCCCGACAGCATCTGCGGCAGCCAGTGGGCGCGCTGCTCGTCGTTGGCGTTGCCGTCGACGACCGAGGCGGTCAACGAGTGCACGCTCGTGCCGACCGCGACGCTCGGCCAGGCGGTGGCGATCTCCTCGACCACCTGGAGGTAGACCTCGTAGGGCTGCGCTCCCCCACCGAACTCCTCGGCGAAGGGCAGGCTGAGCAGCCCCGAACTGCCCAGCAGACGGTAGGCGTCGACGGGGAAGGCCGCCTGCTCCTCGAGTTCGTCCACCTGCGGAGCGAGCTCCTTGGTGGCGATCTCGCGCGTCAACTGGAGGAGGGCCTCGGCCTCGTCGGTGGGCAGGAGTCGGTCAACGGTCGTGGCCATGCCTCGATCGTAGTGCCGAGCCTTCGGGCGACTCGTCTCCCTCGGGGGAGCCCTCGTTCGGGCTCAGGTAGAGCGGGATGAACTCGCCGACCTCGAAGACGCCGTTGGTCTGCAGCAGCACCGGCTGGATGCCGACCGGCCGGGAGTCGCGGTAGGTGACCAGGCTGACCTGGGCGGTACGGCGCGGCTTGCTGCCGACCGCGATCGCGTAGGCCGCACCCCCGGTGGTGCCGGTGGTGTACGTGTAGCCGGCCTTGCCGTCCGCGCCCATCACCCGGACCGGGCCGACCTGGACGTGCACGTGGCCGGCGAGGACCAGGTCGACGCAGCCGCGCTCGAGCGCCTCGGTACCGAGGTCGGAGTCGTGGACGAGGATCGTGGTGACCCGCTCGTCGGCCTCGCAGGCGGCGTCGGCCAGCCGGCTGCCCACCTCGTCGAAGCTGAGGCCGGTCTCGTCGCGCCAGCTGCCCAGACCACTCGAGCGGGGGTCGTCCACGCCCAGCAGCGTGGTGTCACCGGGTCCGTCCACGACCTGGCCGTCGAGCATCGTCCAGCCCAGGTCGCTGAGGTAGTCGTGCACGAAGCCGCCGTGGTCGTGGTTGCCGGCGACGCCGAAGCGGTCGAGGTCGGCGAAGGCCTCGTCGACGGAGTCCAGCGAGAACGCCTCCCAGCGCGCGCCGGTCGAGGTGTCGTCACCGGCGTTGAAGACCGCCGTGGCGCCGCCGGCGTCGCCGATGGCCCGGGCCACGGCGTCCATGCCGATGTTGTCGTGCCGGTCGGAGACGAGGACGACCACGGTCTCGTCCTCCTCGGGCTCGCGCAGGTTCAACTCCGCGGCCGCCTCCGCGGCACGGGTGTAGAACTTCTGCGACTTGTCGTAGGTGGCGATCGCACTGTCGATCAGCCGCTGGCTCTGCCGGGTGGTCACGTCACCGCGCACCTCGACCCGGTCGAGCTCGGCGGGGATCGTGATCTCCGGCCCCAGCAGCTCGGCCAGCGGGATCCACTCCTTCTCGTCCGCGACCAGGGCGCGTTGCCGGTCCCACGGCTGCCAGAGCGCGAGGGTCAGAGCGACGACGAGCAGGGCGGCGAGCGCCCCCTGCCGACTCCAGGAGCGACGGACGAGCTCACGGCGACGGGCGCTGCCCAGCACCAGCCAGACCAGGATCGGGAGGAGCCCCAGCGCGGCACCGCGCAGGGCGGCGTCGAACGCCATGTCGAGCATGGCCTTCTCGACCTTGGCGACCTGGCCCTCGGGCTGGGAGGCGATGTAGGCGTAGCGCTTGACCAGCTCCTCGGTGGAGCGGGCGTCGGTCTTGCCGAGACTGATGTCGACGCCCAGGCGACGGTCCGTGCTCATCCGCAGGTCGGGCAGGACGGGCCCGGTGGAGATCACCATCTGTCCGTGCAGGGCCGGGCGCACCACGGCGTCATGGCTGGCCAGCACCACGGTCCGGCTGCTGACGAAGAACAGCACCGTCGCCGCCATGGCGGCCAGGGCCGCCCACACCGCGACGAAGAGCGCGATGCGGGAGAGCCGCAACGTGTGACCCAGCAGCACTCGGCCGGTGCTCTCGCTCGCCGACATCAGCGGGTCAGGCTCGTGACTGGGCGATGGCGTAAAGGGTGACCGAGGCGGCGACGCCGGCGTTCAGCGACTCAACCTGGTTGGCCATCGGGATCGACAGCAGCTGGTCGCAGGTCTCGGCGACCAGGCGGGACAGACCGTTGCCCTCGGAGCCGACGACCAGGACGAGCGGGCCATCGCCGAGCTCGAAGTCGGGCAGCGTGACGTCCCCGTCGGCAGCCAGACCGACGACCATGCAGCCGGCGTCCTGGTAGGCCTTGAGTTGCCGGACCAGGTTGACCGCCTGGGCGACCGGGATCCGAGCGGCGGCGCCGGCACTGGTCTTCCAGGCCGAGGCAGTCATGCCGGCGGCGCGACGCTCGGGGATCAGCACGCCGTGCGCGCCGAAGCCGGCGGCACTACGGATGACCGCGCCGAGGTTGCGCGGATCGGTGACCGAGTCGAGCGCCACGATCAGCGGCGGCTCGCCGGCGTCGGCCGCGACCTGGAGCAGGTCGTCGGCGTGGGCGTACTCGTACGACGGGATCCGGGCGGCGAGGCCCTGGTGCACGGCGCCGGCGGTCATCCGGTCCATCTCACCGCGGCTCACCTCGAGCAGGTTGAGCCCCTGCTCGGCAGCGAGCTTGAACGCCTCGCGCAGGCGGCCGTCGCGCTCGGCGCCCTCGGCGACGTAGACGCCGGTGATCGGGATGTTGGCGCGCAGCGCCTCCACGACGGAGTTGCGACCTGCCACCCACTCGGCGTCGGTGCTGCCGGTGTTGCGGCGCTTGGGGCGCGCGGCGGCGGCCTTGTCGACCTTGTTGGCGGCCTTGTAGACCTTGTGGTTGGGACGATCCTTGGCCTTGGGCGTCGGCCCACGACCCTCGAGCCCGCGACGGACGCGACCTCCGGAGCCGGCGGTGGGGTTGCCCTTGCCGGACTTCTTGATCGAGCCCTTGCGCTGCGAATTGCCTGCCATGTCAGAGCTTCTCTGTTCCTAGTGACCACCGGGGACCGGTGGGGGTGTCGTCGATCTCGATGCCGGCAGCCTTGATCTGGTCACGGATCGCGTCTGCAGCGGCGAAGTCCTTCGCCGCCCGCGCCCGAGCGCGCTGGTCGAGCAGGCCGCGGACGAGAGCGTCCACTGCTTCGGTGAGCCGGGAGTCCTGCTCGGACCCTCCGGCGGTGAAGGCCGGTGACTGCGGGTGCAGCCCGAGCACGTCGAGCATGGCCAGCACCGACGCGGCGTTGCCGCGCAGGGCCGGGGTGTCGCCGTCGGCGAGCAGCTTGTTGCCCTCGCGGACGACGTCGTGGATGGCGCCGACGGCGGCGGGGGTGCCGAGGTCGTCGTCCATCGCCTCGATGAACTCCGAGCAGGCCATGCCGCCGGCCGGGATCTCGCCGACCACGTCACGCACCCGGTCGAGGAACGCCTCGATCCGGCGGAACGCGACCGCGGACTCCTCCAGCGCCTCGAAGCTGAACTCCACGTGGCTGCGGTAGTGCGCCGCGACGAGGTAGTAGCGCAGTTCGATGCCGCGGAAGCGCTCGAGGACCGAGGGGATCAGCAGCGAGTTGCCGAGCGACTTGCTCATCTTCTCGCCGGCGGTGGTGATCCAGGCGTTGTGCATCCAGTACGACGCGAACCGGTGACCGGCGGCGCGGGACTGGGCCTGCTCGTTCTCGTGGTGCGGGAAGCGCAGGTCGACGCCGCCGCCGTGGATGTCGAAGGCGGTGCCGAGGTACTTGCCGGCCATCGCGGAGCACTCGATGTGCCAGCCGGGACGACCCGGTCCCCAGGGGGAGGGCCAGGCGGCGGTCTCGGGCTCGGTGGCCTTCTTCCAGCCCTTCCACAGCGCGAAGTCGCGGGGGTCGCGCTTGCCGCGCGGGTCCGCGTCCTCCGCGGCCTCCATGTCGTCGAGCTTCTGCCGGGTCAGCTCGCCGTAGGACGGCCACGACCGAACGTCGAAGTAGACGTCGCCGGAGCCGTCGGCCGCCGCGTAGGCGTGGCCCTTCGTGATCAGCGTCGAGATCAGCTCGACCATCTCGGGGACGTGACCGGTGGCGGCGGGCTCGTAGGTCGGCGGCGCGACGTTCAGCGCGGTGTAGGCGCGGTCGAGCTCGCGGTGCATCGCGTAGGCGAGGTTGTACCAGGGACGGCCCTGCTCGGCGGCCTTGATCAAGATCTTGTCGTCGATGTCGGTGATGTTGCGGATGAACGTCACGTCGAAGCCGGAGAAGCGCAGCCAGCGCTGGAGGACGTCGAAGTTGACCGCGGAGCGCACGTGACCGACGTGCGGCTCGGACTGGACCGTCAGTCCGCAGACGTAGATGCTCGCCTTCCCCTCCTCGAGGGGGACGAAGTCGCGGACTTCGCGGGTCGCGGTGTCATGGAGCCTGAGGGTCACCCGCCCCAGTCTAGGGGCGGTGGTGTGACTCCCGCGCATCGACGGATCGTGTGACTCCCGGGACGGATGGGGTTCGGACGGGTACCGTCTTCGGGTGCCCACACCCCCCCTGGTGCTCACCGTGGTGCTGCTCGTCGCCGCACTCCTGCCCACCTCCGCCGCGCCCCTGCCCGCGACCGCTGCTGCGGCGCCCGCGGCGGCTGCCGCCGAGCCCCGCCAGATCGGCTACGCCCAGTGGACCAGCGGAGCGGACTTCCGCTCCGGACGGCTGCTCGGGGTCCGGTCCAGCAAGGGTCGGGTCACGCTCAAGGAGCCCACCCGCCAGCGCCGGTACGACGGCCGTCGCTACGACATGGGGACGTGGATCTCGCCGTGGGTCGCCTCCCCCTTCGACTTCACCGAACTGGTGGCCTCCTGGGTCGCCAGGACGCCGCGGGACAGCTGGATCGAGGTCCAGGTCCGCGGCCGCGACCGGGCCGGGTCGCGGGCCAGTTGGGACACGTTGGCCCGCTGGGCGGCGGGTGACCGCTTCGTACGGCGTACGACGGTCTCCGGGCAGTCCGACGACCTCGCGGACGTCAACGTGGACACCTGGCGCACCTCGGGCCTGGCCGCCTGGCAGCTCCGGGTGCGGCTGATGCGCAAGGCAGGTGCCACCAGGAAGTCGCCGCGCCTGGAGTCCGTGGGCGCGATGACCTCCCGGCTGCCCCCGAGCAGCGGCGTCACGGCGTCGACGCCGCGGCGGGCCGCGGCCGGTGTGGTGCTGGACGTGCCCCGGTACTCGCAGATGGTGCACCAGGGCCACTACCCCGCCTGGGGCAACGGCGGCGAGGCGTGGTGCGCGCCCACGTCGACGTCGATGGTGCTGGGCTACTACGACGCACTGCCGCCGGCGAAAGCGTGGTCCTGGGTGCCCGACGGGCACGAGGACCCGTGGGTCGACCTGGCCGCGCGGTCGACGTACGACGCGGAGTACGAGGGCACCGGCAACTGGCCCTTCAACACGGCGTACGCCGGGACCCGCACGGGTGAGGCGTTCGTGACCCGGCTGCGTTCGCTGCGGGAGGCCGAGAAGTTCATCCTGGCCGGCATCCCGGTGATCGCGTCCATCGCGTTCGGGTCCGGAGAGCTCGGCGGCACCCCGATCTCGGCGAGCAACGGCCACCTGCTGGTGATCGTGGGCTTCACCGCCGACGGTGACGTGGTGGTCAACGACCCCGCTGCCCGGGAGCGTGCCGGAGTCCGCCGCACCTACGACCGTGGCGAGTTCGAGAACGCCTGGCTGCCGAAGTCCGGCGGGCTGGTCTTCATCGTGACCGACCGGAACCACCCGCTGCCGGAGAGCAACGCCTCGAACTGGTGAGACACCGCCCGTAGGTTGGTGACGTGCCTGGATCGGAACGGTTGCTGGCCGGCCACGCGGATGCCGCATGGCTGCCTCCCGGAGATCGGGCCGACGTCGTGCCGGCCGGGCCGGATCCCCAGCTGCCGAGCCCCGTCTGCGTCGTACGGCTGCTGGTGACACGTGGCCGGGAGGTCCTGACCGTGTCCCGCGCGGACGGCCGGGGCCTCGACCTGCCGATGGTGACGGTGGACGGTAACGAAGTCGCCGAGTGCGTCCAGGACCTCGTGATCGGCGCCACGTCCCCTGGCACGTGGCTCGGTGCGGGTGCGGCATCGGCCGAGCTGGGTGAGCGGCACTGGTGGCCGTTGGCGACTCATGTGCCGGGCTGGTGAGGGTCTGGACGTGCCACAGGCCCCGCCGGCGTTGCTGCGGCGGGGTGTGGTGCGGTCAGGGTCTGCCGTACGCCAGGGGCTCGGGTGGATGGGCCGGCGGTGGTCGGCGGTCGCGGCTGACATCCGCCGTGCCGGTGGCATCGCGGACGTAGGTGTAGCCGTGCGGGCTGTTCCACAGGAACGATCCCGGATCGAGGCGGGTGTAGCGCCAGCCGCCGTGGGTCTTGAGCCGGTGGTGGCTGCGGCACAACGGCGCAATGTTGTCGGAGGCGGTGCTGCCACCGGCGTCGTAGGGCTGGATGTGGTCGCTGTCGCAGCCCCGGGCCGACCGGGTGCACCACGGAAACACGCAGGTCGGGTTGAGCAGCACCGACTGCTCGCGGATCCGGTCGGGGAC
>NZ_JBFIKK010000075.1:0-17090 GCF_041600255.1 Nocardioides sp.
AAGGCGGAGGGGTACACGGTCTGTCGCTGGACCGCCGACACCTACGACTGGGACCGGACCACGACCGCGCGGATGATCGAGCGGGTCAGGTACGGCGACTACCGCACGCCACCGCTGACCGCCGGTGGCAACCTGCTGATGCACGGCACCGCGGTGCACACCTCCGAGGGCCTGCGCAGGATCATCCGGGCCATCCGCCGCGCCGGGCTGAAGCTGGACCGACTCCCCCGAGGCTGAAGCCGCGCCGGACATGCCGACGGGGCCGAGCCGCCCGAGCGACCCGACCCCGTCGGAGTGTGTGGGGAACTGCGTGTCAGTAACCGGTGACGTTGAGCAGGCGCTCCTTGACCGAGTCCTTGTCGTCGGAGTTGTTCCAGTCGAGCGTGCCCGTCGACTGCAGGTACGCCTTCACCGCGGCCGGGGTGGCCGTGGGGTTGAGCGCCTTGTAGAGGGCCGCGCCGCCCGCGACGTGCGGGCTGGCCATCGAGGTGCCCGAGATCGAGCTGTAACCGCCGAGCCGCCAGGTCGAGTTGATGCAGACACCGGGGGCGATCAGGTCGACGTCCGCGCCGTAGTTGGAGAAGTTGGCGAAGGTGTCGTCCACGTCCGAGCGGCAGGTGGACGGGGCGCCGCCGCCGGGCAGACCGTTGAAGTCGGCCAGCGCGCTGACCGTGATCACCTCGTCGTAGGCGGCCGGGGTCGAGTTCTTGGCGTCCTCGGAGTCGTTGCCCGCGGCGACGACGTAGGTGATGCCGGCCGCGACCGAGCGGCAGATCGCCGCGTGCATCGCGTCCTTGTTGGTGGCACCGCAGTTCTGGTCGTCGGTGCCCGCACCGCCGAGGCTCATGTTGGCGACCTCGATCTTGGAGGCGTTGGCCGTCACGTAGTCGATCCCGCAGATCACGTCGGAGTTGAGCCCGGTACCGGCGTCGGTGAGCACCTTGACCGGCCAGATCCGCGCACCGGGCGCCATCCCGACAACGCCCTTGGTGTCGTCCAGGGCACCGATCGTGCCGGCGACGTGCGTGCCGTGGCCGTGCATGTCGTTGGCGTTGATCGCGCCGATCGAGCAGTTCTTGGCGCCGGCCCGGTAGATGTTCAGGTCGGGGTGGGTCAGGTCCGCCCCGGTGTCGATGACCGCGACGTCGACGTTGACCCGCTCGTCCACGCCGTTGATCTTGGCGGTCGGGCTGGCGTCGGCGTTGGAGCGGTTGATGCCGGTCGGCGTGGACTGCGCGTCGATGCTCACCGGGGTGTCCTTCTGGACCCAGCGGACCATCGGCGAGGCCGCGACCAGGTCGGCCTCGGCGGGCGACAGCCAGGCGGAGTAGCCCTGGAGTGCCGAGTGGTAGACGTGACCGAGGTCGAAGCCGAGCTGGGCGGCCTGCTGGGGGGCGACGGTGCGCGCGTCGACGCTGTCCTTCAGGACCACGATGTACGGCGAGGCAGCGGTGCCGAGGGCCGGCGGGGCGGCGACGACGGGAGCCGCCGCGAGAGCGGTGCCACCCAGGGTGAGAACGGCGGAGGCTGCCAGAGCAGCCTTGAGGGAAGTGCGCATGAGGACCTGGCTTCCGGGAGGGGTGCCGCCCGAGGCGGCCGGAAGTCAGAACTGTAGGAAGTCCACGGGCCTGGTGTCTTGTCAGCACGGGGTCAGGGTTGTGCAATGCACAGACCTGCAACCCCGGCCTCTGCGGCGGCTCCGCCCCCAGCAGGTGAGCGGTCAGCCGCGAACCCCCACCGCCACCACGGCCACGTCGTCGCGCAGGTGGCCGTCCTGGAAGTCGCCGACCTCGCGGACGAGCCCGTCCACGATCGCGAACGCCGAGGAACGGTTCCGGTCCACCGACTCCAGCAACCGGTCCTCGTCGAAGAACTCGTCACCGCGGCGGCCTTCGGTCACCCCGTCGGTGTACAGCACGAGAGCGTCTCCCGGGGCGAGCAGGAGCTGGTGGTCCTCGAAGTCCGGCTCCTCGATCACACCGAGCAGCGGACCGCTGCCCCCGACCATCACCGGCGGATCGCCGGGGCGCACCAGCACCGCCGGTGGGTGTCCCCCGGAGCCGAGGACCACCCGCCAGGAGTCCCCCTCCCTGCGCATCCGGATCATCGCCACCGTGCAGAAGCGATCGCTCTCGTGGCCGAGCAGCACCTCGTTGAGGGCGGCGAGCGCGGCGCTCGGGGTGTGCAGGCCCACGGCCACCGCCCGGATCGTGTGGCGAGCCAGCGCGGTCAGGCCTGCCGCCTCCACCCCCTTGCCACACACGTCGCCGAGGGCGACGATCCACTCGTCCGCGCTGATCGCGAAGACGTCGTAGAAGTCGCCGCCCACGTCCACGTCCTCGGCGGCCGCACGGAAGTCGCCCGCCACCTCCAGACCGTCGATCTGCGGCAGGCTGGGCGGGATCAGGCTGAGCTGCAAGGTCCGCGCCAGCTCTCGCGCCCGCTGCTCGGAGGCCTCGGCCCGGTCCTTGGCGCGCACCAGCTCGCGCTCGTACTCGCGTCGCTCGGTGGCGTCGAAGAGGGCGATCCGGACGGCCACGGGACTCCCCGCCTCGTCCCGGTCGAGGTTGGCGTTGACCAGGACCGGCAAGCGCTGGCCGTTGGCGCACACCACGTCGAGAGCGATCTCGCGCACCCAGCCCTGGATCTGCAGCAGCGGCGCGTAGTGGGTCTCGTGGAAGAGCCGACCCCCCGGGCTGAGCAGCTGGACGAAGGTTCGGCTCCCGACCAGCGCCTCGCGGGTGAACCCGGTCCAGGCGAGGAAGGTCTGGTTGACGTTGCGGATCAGACCCTGCGGCGTCGTGGTGAGGAAGCCGCACGGGGAGTTGTCGTAGTCGCGCCGGAAGTCGATCCCTTGCGCGTCGTCCGAAGGGCCGGGATCGATCGGCACTCGGTCAGACCCGGACCCGGTCGCGCAGGAACGACGTGATCGCCGCAATCGTCTCGCCCGGTGCGCTGAGGTGAGGACAGTGACCCGTCGCTTCGAGCAGGGCGTAGGCGCTGCCCGGGATCTGCTGGTGGACGTACTCGCCCACCTCGACCGGTGCGATCACGTCGCTGCTGCACTGCAGCACCAACGTCGGCGTCGACACGAGCGGCAGGTCGGCCCGGTTGTCGGAGAGGAACGTCGCCCGCGCGAAGCGCCGGGCGATGTCGGGGTCGGTCCGACAGAAGCTCGCGGTCAGCTCCTGGCCGTACTCCGGACGGTCCTCGTTGCCCATGATCACCGGGGCCATCACGCTGGACCAGCCGAGGTAGTTGCTGGACAGCGAGCCCAGGAGCTCGTGGATGTCCTGCTCGCTGAAGCCGCCGACGTACGGCGGGTCGTCGATGTAGCGCGGCGAGGGACCGACCAGCACCAAGGCCCCGAAGCGCTCGGGCACCCTGCGCTCGGCCAGGATCCCGATGGTCGCCGAGACGGAGTGACCCACGAAGATCACGTCCTGCAGGTCGAGCTCCTCGAGGAGGTCGACGACGTCCTGGGCGTAGCCCTCCAGGGAGGAGTGCCGCTCGGGATCGTAGGCGGCGGGGTCGGCCGAGCCGGCGCCGGCGAGGTCGAAGAGCACCACGCGGTGCTCCTCCTCGAAGGCGGGGGTGACCAGGCGCCACATGCTCTGGTCGCAGCCGTAGCCGTGCGCGAACACGATGGGTTGACCCTCCGCGCGGCCACTCAGCGCGACATGGTGGCGAGTTGTCGCGTCCATGCTGGGCACCCTAGTCGATCCGTCACCGCGACCACGCTTCTTTGGGCGAGGACGGGGAACGGTGACGGAGTTGTCGCGCAAACGGGCCGGTGCGGCGATGATATGGGTGATCGGGAGGGAAGATGGAGCCGCAACCGCAGCTGTTCCGCCACGTCGTCGAGTCGAGCACCGACGGTCTGTGGCTGATCGACGAGGACGGCCGCACGCTCTACGCCAACGAGCGGATGGCCCGGCTCCTCGGTCGTGAGCACGCGACGATGGCGGACTTCTCGCCGTACGACGCCCTCGACGAGGACGGCCGCGCCCAGTTCGACGCCCACCTCGCCGAGATGCGCGCGGGGCACCCGGGGGAGGAGAACCTCGAGTCCCGCTTCGTCCGCGCCGACGGGTCGACCATCTGGGGCCTCGTCAGCTGGCAGCCCCTGTACGACGACGAGGGTGTCCGAATCGGCTGGCTGCACCGGGTGACCGAGTACACCGAGCGCAAGGAACTGCTCGAGCAGCTGCGCGAGCGTGAGCGGCAGTTCGCCGAGGCCCAGCAGATCGCGATGATCGGCAGCTGGGAGTGGGACGTGGCCGCGGATCGAGTGCGCTGGTCGGACCAGCTCTACCGGATCTACAACCTCGAGCCCCAGGAGTTCGCCGCCACCTACCAGGCCTTCCTGGACTTCATCCACCCCGAGGACCGCGCCCGGGTCGAGCGAGCGGTGACCAGCACCTTCCACGGCCCGGACACCTTCAACTGGGACGCCCGGATCATCCGCAAGGGCGGCGAGATCCGCTGGGTGCGGGGGATGGGCGTGGTCGAGCGTGGCCCGGACGGCCTGCCCGTGAAGATGGGCGGCACCTCCCAGGACATCACCCACCTGGTCCGGGCCGATCAGGTCGCGGCGGCGGCCACCCAGCGACTCCTGCTCCTGCACCAGCTCGCCACCGACGCGAACGCCGCCACCGAGCTCGAGGAGGCCTACTCGCTGGCCGCCCAGGCGCTCATCCAGCACAGCAACTGGTCACCGGTCTGCGTCTACCGGCGCACCCCCTCGGGGGGCCTGGTCTCCACGCCGCTCGAGGGCCGACCCGGCGCGCCGGCCGCAGCGCCCGACCCGTCCCTGGCGCGGCATGCCCTGACGACCCGGAGGCTGTCGCACGGCGCTGTCGGGATCCCGCACCCGTCGCGGTGCCTGGCCGCCGTGCCGGTCAAGGTGGGTGACGAGGTCACCGCCGTCCTGGAGGTGGTGCTGGACCAGGCGGCCCCGGACGACGACGCCACCCGCCTGCTCGAGCAGGTCGCGGCCCAGCTCGGGACCGTCACCGAACGCACCCGTGCCGCGGCCGAGCTCGCCGCCGCCCGCGACGAGGCCATGGAGGCGTCCCGGTTGAAGTCGGAGTTCCTGGCCACCATGAGCCACGAGATCCGCACCCCGATGAACGGCGTGATCGGCCTCAACGACCTGCTCCTGCGCACCGAGCTGGACGACAACCAGCGCCGGCTCGCCGAGGGCCTGCAGTCCGCCGGATCGACGCTGCTCGCGATCATCAACGACGTCCTCGACCTCTCCAAGATCGAGTCCGGCAAGCTCGTGCTCGAGACCGAGGACTTCGACGTCCGTGAGCTCTTCGAGCGGACCGCCGCCCTGCTGAGCGGCCCGGCCCACGAGAAGGGCCTGGAACTGGTGGTGGCGTGCCACCCCGAGGTTCCGCTCACCCTGCGCGGCGACGCGGTGCGCCTGGGTCAGGTGCTCACGAACCTCGGCGCGAACGCGGTCAAGTTCACCGACCGCGGAGAGGTCATCGTGCAGGCCTCGCTGGTCTCCCGGGACTCCGAGCGGGTGGTCCTCCGCGTGGACGTCACCGACACCGGCGTGGGCATCGCCCCCGAGGAGCAGGATCGCCTCTTCGAGGCCTTCAGCCAGGGCGACCCGTCCACCACGCGCCGGCACGGCGGCACCGGCCTCGGGCTGGCCATCTCCCGCCAGCTCGTCGACGCGCTGGGCGGGGAGATCACGGTGCAGAGCGCACCCGGGATCGGTAGCACCTTCACGTTCACCGCCGCCTTCACCCCGGCCCAGGGCCTGCCGTCCGGACGCACCGGAGCCCCGTCCGAGCTGGCAGGTCGTCGAGTGCTGGTGGTCGACGACAACGAGACCAACCGGTTCATCCTCGAGGAGCAGTTGCAGGCCTGGCACATGCGTCCGGTCGCCGTCGCCTCCGCCGAGGAGGCGATGGCAACGCTGCGGGAGGCTGCACGCGCCCAGCAGCCGTTCGACGTCGCGCTGCTCGACCTGGTGATGCCCGGCGTCGACGGCCTCGAACTGGCCCGGCGGATCCGCGCCGATGCCACCCTGGGCCAGATCAGCCTGCTGCTCCTCAGCTCGGCCAACGACGTCGACCCGCAGCTGGCCCGGGCCAGCGGAGTCCGTGCCTCGCTGACCAAGCCGGTACGGCACTCGCAGTTGCACGAGGCGCTGCTCGACATCGTGGCTCCGTCGCTGCCGGCCACCTCGCCCGACACCCCCACGGAGACGCCGAGCACCGGCACCCGGGTGCTCGTGGTCGAGGACAACCCCATCAACCAGCTCGTCGCCGTCGGTCTCGTCGAGCACCTGGGCTACGACGTCGACACCGCCCACGACGGCGCCGAGGCGGTACGCATCCTGCGCGGCGACCACCCGTATGCCGCCGTGCTGATGGACTGCCGGATGCCCGAGATGGACGGTTACGAGGCCACGCGGACCATCCGGTCGAACGAACCGGACGGTCGCCGGGTGCCGATCATCGCCATGACCGCGTCGGCCCTCCAGGGCGACCGGGAGCGATGCCTGGCCTCGGGGATGGACGACTTCCTGCCCAAGCCCATCGACCCCCACGCCCTGGCCCGCGTGCTGACTCGCTGGACCCTCAACGCCGACGCCGACGCCGACCCTGACGCCGACGCCGAGCCGGACCTCGAGCCGGACCACGGACCGGCAGCGAGCACGGACTCGGAGGTGCTCGACCAGCAGCGGGTGAACGTCCTGCACGAGCTGAGGATGGACGGCGTCAGCTTCTTCGAGCGCACCGCCGCCGCCTTCTCGGCCCGGGTCCCCGGTCAGCTCGACGCCCTGCGTGACGCCGTCGCCCGCGGTGACGCCGCCACCCTGCGGACGACGGCCCACCAGCTCAAGGGCAGCGCCCTGAACCTCGGCCTTCCGCTCCTCGGCTCCGCTGCAGCCGCCCTCGAGACCGCGAGCGGAGCGCCGACGAGCGAGCAGGTGCGCCACCGCCTCGACGAGGTCTGCCGGGAAGCGGACCGTGGGTTGGCGGCGCTGGCCCGGGAGGCCTCCCGGCTGGCCTGACCGGGCGAGAGGCCGGCTGGTCGCTCGGGCGATTCGTTCGCGCCCGATGAGCGGAATACGCTGTGAGGACGGACACGCGCCACCCCTGCGGTCCGACCAGCGCCGCCTCACCCGGTGGCCAGAACTGAAAGTGAGCTGTCCCATGTCTGCTGAGACTCCTCCGAGCTCGGGCCCGGGTCGCACCGAAGACCTCTTCGAGCTGGCTGCCGAGCACGAGCAGGTCGTCTTCGCCAACGACCCGGCCACCGGTCTCAAGGCCATCGTCGCCATCCACTCCACAGCGCTGGGCCCCGCCCTCGGCGGCACCCGGTTCTACCCCTACGCCTCCACCTCCGACGCCCTGCAGGACGTGCTCAACCTCTCCCGCGGCATGTCGTACAAGGCGGCGCTCGCCGGGCTCGACCTCGGCGGCGGCAAGGCCGTGATCATCGGCGACCCGCGGACGCTGAAGTCCGAAGCGCTGCTGCGGGCCTACGGTCGCTTCGTCCAGTCGCTCAACGGCCGGTACTACACCGCCTGCGACGTCGGCACCTTCTCCGTCGACATGGACGACATCGCCCGCGAGTGCGACTACGTCACCGGGCGTACCGTCGCGCACGGCGGCGCCGGCGACAGCTCGGTGCTGACCGCCTTCGGCGTCTTCCAGGGGATGCGCGCTGCCGCGGAACGGGTCTGGGGCTCCCCCACCCTCGCGGGTCGGACCGTCGGCGTCGCCGGCGTCGGCAAGGTCGGGCGCCACCTGGTCCGCCACCTCATCGAGGACGGCGCCGCGGTGGTCGTGACCGACGTGCACGCCCCCTCGGTCGAGGCGATCCGGGAGGAGTTCCCGCAGGTGACCTCCGTCGACTCGACCGACGCGCTGGTCGCCTCCGAGCTCGACGTCTACGCCCCGTGCGCCCTGGGTGGCGCCATCACCGACGAGGTCGTCGACGTCCTGTCCGCGAAGATCGTCTGCGGCGCCGCGAACAACCAGCTGGCCCACCCCGGCGTCGAGAAGGCGCTGGAGGACCGCGGAATCCTGTACGCCCCTGACTACTGCGTCAACGCCGGCGGGCTGATCCAGGTCGCCGACGAGCTCGAGGGCTTCTCCTTCGAGCGGGCCCAGCAGCGGGCCGAGGGGATCTTCGAGACCACCCGTCAGGTCTTCGAGCTTGCCGCCGCCGAGGGCATCGCCCCCGCGATCGCCGCCGACCGGCTCGCCGAGCGCCGGATGCGCGAGGTCGGCCGACTGCGCGGGATCTGGCTCGACCACTGATCCGGACATGACAGAACTGGGCGGGTGAGGTGCTCACCCGCCCAGTTCTGTGCTGTCAGTCGATGCAGGGCCCGTCGCTCAGACCGGCCACCGAGTCGTCAGTCGCGACGAGGCTCGATGTAGTCGGACCACTTGTCGATCTCGTTCGGATCGACCTGGTCCTTGTCTGAGTTGTGACTCGAGCCGTGCAGCTCGTTCGCCAGCGCCCCGAAGTCCGTCTCGTGGGTCTGGTACTTCAGGTCGCGTGCGACCTTGGTCTGCTTGGCTTTCGCTCGGCCGCGCCCCATAGGGTCAGCCCCCTCGCACACTCGGCCGGGGCACTGTGGCTCCCGGGCTGTCCTGAACGTTTCGTCGTGAGGGCAACGCTACCCGCTGCCTGGGTGTTCCCGCACATCCCCTCCCGAAAAGGGACGGATGTCACCAACCCGGGTGCTGGCCCGTCAGCGTGACACGACCGCCGTCGCGGCCGCCCACGGAGGTGTCGTGGTCCACCATTCCGGCCACCCACGCGCGCATCCCGAACCCCTCCAGCACCTCCAGGGCCGTGTCGATGTCCTCGGCCGGGGTCAGCGCCACCATCCCGACGCCACAGTTCAGGGTCGCCTCGAGATCGGGTTGCGCGACGCCACCCACCCGACGGACCAGGTCGAAGATCGGCTGAGGGGTCCAGGTACGGCGGTCGATGCTGGCGGACAGCTCGACCGGCATCACCCGCTCGAGGTTGGCCGCCAGTCCACCGCCCGTGACGTGCGCCATCGCGTGCGTGGAGGTGCGCGCAGCGAGCTCCAGGCAGGCCTTGGCGTAGATCCGGGTGGGCTCGAGGAGCTCCTCGCCCAGCGTGCGACCGAGCTCGTCGACGTGCCGGTCCAGCGCCCAACCGGCGCCGCCGCTCTCCGGCGAGCCGAGCAGGACGTGCCGGACCAGCGAGTAGCCGTTGGAGTGCAGGCCGCTGGCCTCCATCGCGATGATCGCGTCACCGGGGCGAACCCGCCCCGGACCGAGCAGCTTGTCGGCCTCGACCACCCCGGTGGTGGCGCCGGCGACGTCGTACTCGTCAGGGGCGAGCAGTCCCGGGTGCTCGGCCGTCTCACCACCGACCAGCGCACAGCCCGCCTCGACACAGGCCTCGGCGATGCCCTTGACGATCGCGGCGATCCGCTCGGGCACGACCCGCCCGGTCGCGATGTAGTCGGTCATGAAGAGCGGCTCGGCGCCGCAGACGACCAGGTCGTCGACGACCATGCCGACCAGGTCGTAGCCGATCGTGTCGTGCCGGTCCATCGCCTGGGCGATGGCGACCTTCGTGCCGACCCCGTCGGTGGAGGTGGCGAGCAGCGGCCGGTCGTACTTCTTCAGCGCCGAGGCGTCGAAGAGTCCGGCGAAGCCGCCCAGGCCGCCGATCATCTCCGGGCGGCGGGCCTTCTCGACCCAGACCTTCATCAGCTCGATCGCCTTGTCGGCCGCCTCGATGGAGACCCCGGCTGCCGCGTAGGCGCCGGCCCCCGCCGAATCAGGCTGGGGCACGCCGGTCGAGGAGTCGTGGCCGGACTGGGTCATGCGGGTCTCCTGGCGATCAGGTGGGGTCAGGGGTTGTTCAGGACGGGAAGGGCCTTGCCCAGGCCGGGGCTGCTCAGCGACGCCTCGAGGAGGTGCTTGCCGAGCAGGCTCTCGTCGGGCAGCTCGATCGGGTACTCGCCGGTGAAGCAGGCGGTGCACAGCGTCGGCTGCGGCTGCCCGGTGGCCTCCACCATCCCCTCCAGCGAGATGTAGCCCAGGCTGTCGGCGCCGACGCTGGCCGCGATCTCCTCGGGGGTCAGGCCGTTGGCGATCAACTCGGCCCGGGTGGCGAAGTCGATCCCGTAGAAGCACGGCCACTTCACCGGCGGCGAGGAGATCCGCACGTGCACCTCCAGGGCACCCGCCTCGCGCAGCATCCGGACCTGGGCGCGCTGGGTGTTGCCCCGCACGATCGAGTCGTCGACGACCACGATCCGCTTGCCACGGATCATGTGGTCCAGTGCGTTCAGCTTGAGCCGGATGCCGAGCTGGCGCAGGGTCTGGCTGGGCTGGATGAAGGTGCGCCCGACGTAGGCGTTCTTGACGAAGCCCTGACCGAACGGGATCCCGCTCTCCTCGGCGTACCCGGCGGCAGCCGGGGTGCCGGACTCGGGCACCGGGATGACCAGGTCGGCCTCGACCGGGAACTCGCGGGCCAGCTGTCGACCCATCTCGACCCGGGCCTGGTGCACGCTGCGACCGGCGATCGTCGCGTCCGGCCGGGCGAGGTAGACGTACTCGAAGACGCAGCCCTTCGGCTCGGGCTCGGCGAACGTGTACGAGCGCAGACCGTCCTCGTTGATCACCAGCATCTCGCCGGGCTCGACCTCGCGGACGACGCTGGCGCCGATCGTGGCGAGCGCCGCGTCCTCGCTGGCGACCACCCAGCCGCGGTCGAGCCGCCCGAGGACCAGGGGACGGATCCCCTGGGCGTCGCGGGCGGCGTACAGCGTGTTCTCGTCCATCCAGACGAAGGAGAAGGCCCCCTGCAGCAGCGGCAGGACCTCGAGGGCGCGCTGCTCCAGGGACGTGTCGGGGTGGTGGGCGAACAGCGAGGTGACCAGACCGGTGTCGTTGGTCGACGCCTCGATCTGGAGCCCGCGCTGGTCCTGCTCGTCGTCGGCGCCGGGGAGGTCGGCGACCAGCTGGGCGAGTTCGTGGGTGTTGATCAGGTTGCCGTTGTGGCCGAGCGCGATGGATCCCAGCGGCGTGGGCTGGAAGGTCGGCTGGGCGTTCTGCCAGGTGCTCGCCCCGGTCGTGGAGTAACGGGCGTGACCGATCGCGAGGTGGCCCTTGAGGGAGTTGAGGGTGGTCTCGTCGAACACTTGGGAGACGAGGCCCATGTCCTTGTAGACCAGGATCTGCCGTCCGTTGCTGACCGCGATGCCGGCCGACTCCTGGCCGCGGTGCTGCAGGGCGTAGAGACCGAAGTAGGTGAGCTTGGCGACGTCCTCGCCGGGCGCCCAGACACCGAAGACACCGCAGGCGTCCTGCGGACCCTGGTCGTGCGGGTCGAGGGCGGCAGTCAGCCGACCGTCACCGCCCATGCGCGCGCTGTGGGGTGGGGGCACGCAGATGAGTCTACGGGCCGACACCTTCGAGAAACTCCAGACCGCCTCCGGTGAGCGGTGATCCCCGTAACATGACACGTCGAGCCCTGACCGGGGAGGGAGACCCACGTGTCGCGCCACCACGCCGGCGAACGACCCGACCCCGGCGTCCCCACCGCCTGGTCGGACGCACCCTCCCGCGACGCGCTGCAGCTGATCGCCGAGGGCGTCACCGAGGTGGCCGGCTTCGGTGTCGCCGCGATCAGCGTCGTCCGGGACGACGGCCGGCTCGAAGTGATGGCCGTCGCGGGCAGCGACGAGGCCCGCGACCACCTCACCGGCGTACGCACCCCCGTCGCCCAGCTGATGGCCGAGATCGACAAGGCCGACCACTGGGGCCTGCTGCGGTTCCTGCCGCACGAGAAGCTCGAGATCGGCGAGGAGGACTGGGGTTGGGTGCCGGACGTCGAGCCGCTCGACCTGCCCGACGCCTGGCACCCGATGGACCTGCTGATCGCCCCCCTGCGCGACCAGGACGGCACCCTGCGCGGGACCCTCGCGATGGACCTGCCCCGGGACGGACGCCGACCGGGCGACGCGCAACGGGCGGTGCTGCAGAAGTACGCCGAGCAGGCCGGCCGGGCCGTCGTCAACGCGCTCGAGCGCGAGGAGCTCGCCGAACAGGTCCGGCTCGCCGACGCCGCCCGCACCATCGTCCGCAACGCCAGCGCGCAGCGCAGCATGGCGGCGATCCTCTCCGATTCCAGCGCGGCGCTGACCGAGGGATTCCGGGCATCGGGCGTGTGGATCCACACGTTCGACCGGGACGGTCTGGGCACGGAATCGCTCTACTCCTCCACCGGCGAGACGGTCGAGCTGCTTCCGGAGGTGGTCGACCTCGCCCGGATGTCCGCGCGCAGCGCGTGGCGGGCCCAGCGCTCGGAGGTGGTGGCCCCGGACCGGCCGTTCGGGCCGACGATCTCGCAGGAGCAGGGCACGCAGGTGCTGCGCTTCCTGGCCGACCACGGCATCGGCTCGATCCTCTTCACGCCGCTCGGCGCCGGCCCCGAGTGCCTGGGCAGCCTGGTGCTCACCCGGGCGCCGGGCACTCCCGAGTGGAGCGACGTGGAGAGCGCGGCCGCCCTCGACATCGGACACGACCTCGGCCGCGCCCTGCTCAACGCCCGCACCTTCGAACGCGAGCGCAAGCTCGTCCACGACCTGCAGGAGCTCGACGCCTACAAGAGCCGGCTGATCGCGACGGTGGCCCACGAGCTGAAGACCCCGCTGGCGGTCGCCTCCGGTCACCTCGAACTGCTCGAGTCCTCCCCCGACCTCAGCGCCGACGACCGCAGCTCACTGAGCTTCATCGGACGCAGCACGCACCGCATGGAGCTGGTGATCGCCGACCTGCTGATGCTGGCCAGGGTCGGCGATCACCGCACCGAGCTGCGGGCCGAGCCCGTGGACCTGCGCCTGTTGGTCCGCGAGGCCGTGGAGCTCGCGTCGCTGGGGGCGGCTCGCGGCGACCTGACCGTGAGCGTCGACGAGCCCGAGGGACCGGTGCTGGCGCTCGGTGACGCCAGCGAGCTCGAGCGGGTCTGCGTGAACCTGCTGGGCAATGCGGTGAAGTACACCCCCCGGGGTCGAATCATCTCCCTGAGCGTGCGGCGTCGCGGTCAGGAGGCGGTGCTGACGTGCACCGACCAGGGGCTCGGCATCTCGCCGGAGGACCAGGAGCAGCTGTTCACCGAGTTCTTCCGCTCGAGCAACCCCGAGGCCCTGGCCCAGCCGGGCACCGGGCTCGGCCTGACGATCGTGAAGCGGATCGTGGAGCGGCACCGGGGCCGGATCGAGGTCGAGTCCGAGCTGGGGGTGGGCAGCACCTTCCGGGTGTGCCTGCCCGCGGTGTAGGGATCCCCGGAGATCCGGGGATCCTGTCGCTTCCCACGGATTGCAACGCGTGAGAAGCGCAGGAAGTGCTGGGTAAGCGGGCTGATCCGGGCACCCTGGGCCGATCCCGGCCGATCCGGGCCCCGACCCTCGGCCGACCGACCATCCGGCCGATCAGGCGGTGCCGAGGTGGTGCAGCAGGAGCGTCTCCGCCAGCACCACCCGCTCGAACTCCGCCAGGTGCAGACCCTCGTTCGCGCCGTGCGCCCGGGTGTCCGGATCCTCCACCCCGGTCACCAGCACGCTCGCCTGCGGGAACGCCTCCAGGAACTCCGCGATGAACGGGATCGAGCCACCCACGCCCATGTCCACCGGCGCGACCCCGTCCCACGCCTCCTCGAACGCCCGCCGTGCCGCGTCGTACGCCGGACCGGTGGCGTCGATCTTCGTCGCCTCCCCCGTGTCCACGATCGTCACGTCCAGATCGGCCCCCCACGGCACGTTCGCCTCCAGGTGCCTCTGCAGGCACGTGACCGCGTTCTCCGCCGTGTCACCGGGGGCGATCCGCAACGAGATCTTCGCCCGCGCCGACGCGACCAGCGTGTTGCTCGCGCCCTCGACCTTCGGCGCGTCCAGACCCGTGATCGACAGCGCCGGCTTCGTCCACAACCGCTCGACCGCGCTGCCGTCGCCGATCCAGTCCAGCCCGGGGATGGCGCCCGACTCCGCACGAAGCCGCTCCTCGGGGTAGTCCACCTCCGCCGCAGGGCCGGCGCACAACCCCTCGATCGCCACGTTGCCCCGGTCGTCGTGCAGGGTCGCGATCAGCCGCGACAGCGCGATCAGGGCGTCGGGCACCAGACCGCCCCACATGCCCGAGTGCACGGCGTGCGTCAACGTGCGCACCTCGACGTCGGCCCGGACCAGGCCGCGCAGGCTCGTCGTCAGCGCCGGTACGCCGATGTCCCAGTTGCCGGAGTCGGCGATCACGATGACGTCCGCGGCCAGGGCCTGCTGGTGCTCGAGCAGCAGCGCCGGCAGGGTCTCGGAGCCGACCTCCTCCTCGCCCTCGATGAACATCGTCACGCTCACCGGCAGCTCGTCGCCGTACACCCGCAGGGCGCCCAGGTGGGCCGCGATGCCGGCCTTGTCGTCGGCGGCGCCGCGCGCGTACAGGCGCCCGTCCCGCTCGGTCGGCTCGAACGGCGGCGAGTCCCACTCGGCGTGGTCGTTCTCGGGCTGGACGTCGTGGTGGGCGTAGAGCAGCACGGTCGGCGCACCAGCCGGGCCCGCCTTGTGCGCGATCACCGCGGGCGCACCTCCCCCGGCGCTGACGATCTCCACGGAGTCGAAGTTCTCCGCCCGGAACAGCTCCGCCACCGCCTCCGCGCTGCGCTGCACCTCGGCGGCACGCGCGGGATCGGCGCTGACCGACTCGATCCGGACCAGGTCCTCGAGGTCCTCACGCAGGCGCGGGAGCACCTCGGCGACGCGGCTGCGGATGTCCTCGATGCTGAACTCGTCACTCATGGGGCCAACCTATCCACGGCCGGGCACGTGCTCCGAACCGACAGATCGCCGCACCGGGTCACAGCGGCAGGTGGGCAGTGAGGTCGGCGCGCTCACCACTCGCACGCACCCGACCGGCTGCGTCGGCCTCCGCCCAGGTCAGCTCTCCGGTGGCCAGCGCCAGCCAGGTGGCGGCGTCCAGCTCGACGACGGCCGGCGGGGTGCCGCGGGTGTGCCGCACTCCCGCGATCACCTGGACGGCGGCGTACGGCGGCACCCGCACCTCGACCGATCTGCCGGGCGCCCTCGCCTCCAGCAGTGCCAGGTAGTGCTTGGTCAGCAGCCGCAGGTCCGGCGGCGTGAGCTCGCCCGCCGCCCGCCGGGCCAACGCGGCCGCCACGTCGTCGGGGTCCGCCGGGCGGAGTCTGGCTGCCATGCCTCGCAGCCTAGGAGCGGTCGCCTTCAGCCACCGCAGGAGGTTCGGCGACTCACCCCCAGGAGTGGTTGTCCGTGACGCCCGTCACACCTAACGTGACCTCTCGTGTGCCCGGGCCCCGGGCACACTCTCGGACCTCTCGGACTTCTCGGACATCTCGGAAAGGCTCACCGTGAAACACCCCAGTACGACGCATGCCCGCTGGCTGAGCGGCATCGCACTCCTCGCCAGCGCCGCCACCGTCGCGGCCGGCGTCCCAGCCGTCGCCGCCACCACACCCGGCGCGACCACGCCGAGCACCACCGTTGCCGAGCACGGCACGACCAAGCCGGGCGGTCTGGCCGGCAAGGTCAAGGTGCGCGAGGTGATGAAGCACCTCGCGCGCTTCGACGCGATCGGCGACCGGCACGGCGACCGCTCCGCCGGCACGCCCGGCTACCGCGTCTCCCGCAACTACGTGGTCAAGCGGCTCCAGCGGGCCGGCTACAAGCCGCAGGTCCAGGCCTTCGACTTCGCCTACTTCGCCCAGCTCGCGCCGTCGGTCTTCGAGCAGACGTCGCCGACCCCGACGACGTACGAGGAGGACTCCGACAACGGCTACGCGCTGATGACCTACTCGGGCTCCGGCGACGTCACCGCGCCGGTCCAGCCCGTCGACCTCAGCCTGGGCGACCCGGCGGCCTCCACCAGCGGCTGCGAGGCCGCGGACTTCGAGGGCTTCACCGCGGGCAACATCGCTCTCATCCAGCGCGGCGCCTGCGCCTTCGCGGACAAGGTGGTCAACGCGCAGGACGCCGGCGCCACCGGCGTCATCGTGATGAACCAGGGCACCCCCGGCCGCTTCGACGCCTTCAGCGGAACCCTCAGCAACCCCGTCGGCACGGTGCCGGCGATCGGCACCACCTTCGCGATCGGCGAGTCCCTCGCCTCGGGCGAGGCGGAGGTCCACCTGGCCGCCAGCACCGAGTCCGACATCCGCGAGACCTGGAACGTCCTGGCCGAGACCAAGGGCCAGCGCCGGAACACGGTGATGGCCGGTGCGCACCTGGACAGCGTCCAGGGCGCCAATGGGGTCAACGACAACGGCAGTGGCAGCGGCGCCCTGCTCGCGGTCGCCGAGAAGCTGGCCGAGCAGAAGCGGAAGCCGACCAACCGGGTCCGGTTCGCCTGGTGGGGTGCCGAGGAGCTCGGGCTGAAGGGGTCGCGGCACTACGTGGACGACCTCGCCACCAACCGGCCGCGTCGCTTCCAGCAGATCGCGCTCTACCTGAACTTCGACATGGTCGCCTCGCCGAACTACGCGCTGATGGTCTACGACGGCGACAACTCGGCGTACCCGGTCGGCCCCGGCGCCGCCGAGGGTCCGGAGGGTTCGGGTGCCATCGAGCGGATGTTCCACCGGTTCTTCGACCGTCTCGGCACCGGCTCCGACGAGTCTGCGTTCAGCGGCCGCAGCGACTACGGCCCGTTCATCGAGCTCAACGTCCCCGCCGGCGGTCTGTTCACCGGCGCCGAGGGCATCAAGACCGAGGAGCAGGCTGTCCAGTTCGGCGGCACCGCCGGCGAGGCGTACGACCCGTGCTACCACGCGGCGTGCGACGACATGACGAACCTCAGCCGCCGTGCGCTGCGCGCCAACACGGCTGCGATCGCCCACATGGTCGCCCGGTTCGCCCGCAGCACCCGCGCGGTCAACGGCGACTCCACCGGCCACGAGCCGCCGGCGGAGCCGCGTCACGCGCACGCGCACCCGCGGCACCAGCACCGGCACGCGGAGGACCCGGTCAAGCGCTGACCGTCCCCTTCGGCCGCACTGCTGCCACGCGGGGAGCGACGTCGGGCCCGGCACCC
>NZ_JBFIKK010000076.1:0-16982 GCF_041600255.1 Nocardioides sp.
ATCGTGTCGACGCCGAGCCACGCGGCCCGGCGGGCCAACCGGCCCACGCCGAAGCCGTAGCCGTTGCCCTTGATCACGGGGGTCAGCCCGGGGGTCTCGTCGGCGACCGCGCGCAGGTGGCTGCGCCAGCGGGCGCCATCGACGGTGAGGGTCAGGCTCATCGCGGGCCCCTCAGCCCCGGCGCCGGAGGTAGAGCTCGAACGCCTTGTAGAGCGGACGGTTCAGCGGGAGGTCCCACTCGCCGACGTACTCCACGGCCTCGCCGCCTGTGCCGACCTTGAACTGGATGAGGCCCAGGTGCGGGTCGTCCGTGGCCAGGGTGTCGGTGATGCCGCGCAGGTCGTAGACGTCCGCACCGGCCGCCAGGGCCGCGCGGATCATCGCCCACTGGACGCCGTTGGAGCCGCGCACCTCGCGCTTCTCGGTGGACGAGGCGCCGTAGGAGTACCAGGAGTGGGCGCCGACCCGGATCGCGATCGTGGCCGCGACCAGGTCGCCTTCGTGGTGGGCGAGGTGGAGCTGGATCCGGTCCGGGTCCTCGGCGCCCAGCGCGTCGACCATGGTCCGGAAGTAGCTCAGCGGCCGGGGCGTGAAGTGGTCCCGCTCGGCGGTGTGCCGGTACAGGTCGTGGAAGGCCTTGAGCTCCTCGCCGATCGCCGTGCCGGAGATGCAGGAGAGCTCGACCCCCTCCTTGGCGGCCTTCTTGATGTTGCGCCGCCACTGCTGGTTCATCCCGGCGAGGACGTCCTCCTCGGTGCGCGGGTTGCCGTCGGCGTCGCGCAGCGGGATCACGAAGTTGTACTGCGGCTGGCCGGCCGCGAAGCCACCTTCCACCGACTGGGCCTTCCAGCCCAGCTCGCGCAGCTGCGAGACCACCCGGGCGCCGGTGTCGCTGCGCTCCGCGGGCGCCACCTGGCCGAGACGGCGTACCGCGTCGTCGGCGATGCCCTCCTTGACCTGGGCGGCCGCCCACCGACGCGTGATCACCGGCGGGCCCATCCGGACCCCGAAGGCCCCGCGGCTGCGCAGGTGCTCGGTCATCGGGTCCAGCCAGGCGGCCAGGTCGTGGGTGGTCCAGTCGATGACCGGCCCCTCGGGCAGGTAGGCCAGGTAGCGCTTGACCTTGGGCAGCTGCCGGTAGAGCACCAGGGCCACCCCCACGAGCTCGTCGCCGGCCTCGCCGGGGCGGAACCAGCCCAGCGACTCGTGGCGCCACTCGGCCTTCACGGCCCCCCAGGCGGGGGTCTGCAGGAAGCTCGCCGAACGCTGCTCCCGCAGGTGCGCGAGGTGCTCCTCGGCCGGGATCTCACGGACGGTCAGGGCCGGTCGGCCGGTGCGGGGGCGGGTCACCCCGCCGAGGTTACCGGGTGCGCGTCCCCCTCCCGGACTCGGCGAATCGGTGTCAGGGTGGGGGTCGGCAGGTATCAGGCTCCCGGGCCCGGTCTCCTGTCGTGGTGTGAGCGTGATGCGTGACCGAACCGAGGTCAGGGACGTGATGGAGCACTCGACGACCAACCGCACGCCGCCGGGTCGGCCCAGCCGCCCCCGACGGTCGGGCGAGGTGTGGGCGCACGCCGCGTCCGCGTTCAGCCGATGGGCCGACGGCGACCCCGCCGGCCTGGACGACCTGGTGAAGTTGATGACGCCGGTGCTCTGGCAGGTGGTCAGGGCGCACCGGCTCTCCGTGGATCTCGCCGAGGACGTCGTGCAGACGACGTGGCTCGCGCTGGTGCGGAGCCGGGACAACGTGCGGGACCCGGTCGCGGTGGGGGCCTGGCTGACCACGACCGCACGCCGCGAGGCGTGGCGGGTCAGCAAGTTGGACGGGCGGGACACCCCCGTCGAGGACGAGGACCTGGCACTGATGGTGCCGGACGCCGTCTCGGCCGAGTCGACAGCCGTCGACCTGGACGAACAGCGTTCGTTGTGGCGAGCGGTGGATGCCCTGCCGCTGCGCTGTCGGCAGCTGTTGCGGATCGTGGCCTTCGAGCACCGACCCGACTACCAACAGCTGGCTGTGGAGCTCGGGATGCCCGTGGGGAGCATCGGACCCACCCGGGGACGATGCCTGGCAAAGCTTCGCGCCGCTCTGGCGCAGGCAGGAGAGCACGATGAGTGAGATGAGTCGCGACGAGTTGCTCGACGTCGTCCATGAGGTCTGGGAGGCACGGGACCCGGTCCCGGCCGGCCTGGTCGAGCGGATGCAACTGGTGGCGGCCACGGCCGACACCGACTTCGACCTCGAGCTGATGCAGCTGGTCGAACGGTCCCTGGAGCCGGCGGGCGTGCGTGGGGTCAGCACCGCCTACTCGCTGCGCTTCGAGTACGACGGCGTGCACCTGCTGCTCCGCGTCGACGACGACGGCGAGATGGCCCGGGTCGACGGATGGCTCACGCCGCCGTCCCCGATGACCGTGCGCGCGATCGCCATGCAGGGAGACCGCCGGGAGTGGGACGTCGACGTCAGCGACCGGGGTCGCTTCGAGTTCGCCGGCCTGACCCCCGGCCTGCTGCGCCTGCGGCTCGAGCCGCACGGGGACAGCGCGAAAGCCCTGGGCACTCCGGCGTTCGAGATCTGATCGGCCTTCCGAGCATCCGCCAGCACCCGACGTGAGGAGCAGCATGCAGCCACCCGGCGAGAAGGAGGCCCAGCTCACCGGGCCCGGGACCCTGCCCCCGAGCGCCCTCGACCGGGATCCGGCGCCCCCGCCCAGTTGGGCGATCGCGCCGGTCGACGGGCGGGTGCTGGACCCCTCCACCGCGCTGGTCGTCAAGGGGGTGCGCCCACGCTCGACGGTCTACGTCGGGCCGCGGCTGACGATCTCGCGGACCCTGGACTTCGCCGAGGTGTTGGACATCCTGCGTACGGTCGCCGAGAAGCTCGGCTGGGACGTCGACCCGGAGGAGGACGACCCGCGCCTGTCCGGCCTGCGGCTCGGTGTACGGCGGGTCTCGCTCTCGGTGGGCTCCCGCAAGGCCACCCTGGCCCCGGACGGCTGGACCCTGCTGCAGCAGGCCCGGGCGATGTTCGGGATCGAGCGGTTGCGTGGGGTGGGGCTCGACCATGTCGTCTTCGCCCGCCCGGTGGGGGCCAACCCCTACGACCTCTCCCACCCCTACGACCTGAGTCATCCGTACGACCTCTCCCACCCCTACGACCTCTCGCACCCCGGCCACGGCGCCGGGCCGTCGGCCGCGGTGGCGACGTACGGCGTGCCCGGCAGCGGCGGCCGGCAGCCGGTCGCGTACGTCGGGCCGCGCCCGCACCGTCGCAGCGAGGCGGAGCTGCCGGGGCGGCGACCGGTGGTGGCGATCCTGGACACCGGCTGCGGTCCGCACGCGTGGCTGGACGGCGTGGTCGACTGCTCGGTCACCCTGGACGGGGTGCCGATCGGCCACACCTCCCCGTCGACGGACCCGGAGTTGCACGGCGACCTGACCGGTCCGCTGGACGGATCCATCGACCCGCTCTCGGGCCACGGGACCTTCATCGCCGGGCTGGTGCACCAGGGGTGTCCGGACGCCGACATCCTGTCCTGGCGGGTGGTGCCGTCGGAGGGGCCGATCGTCGAGTCCGACTGGGTCACCGCGCTGACCCAGATCGCCGAGCTGGTCCGCCGGCACTGGGCCGGTGAGCCGGGTGGGCGCCGGATCGACGTGCTGAGCCTCTCGATGGGGTACTACCACGAGACCCCGGCGGACGCGCTCTTCGACGAGACCCTGCACGCGATCCTCTCCGACCTCGGTCGGCACGGCGTGACCGTGGTCTGCTCCGCCGGGAACGACGCCACCAGCCGGCCCTCCTTCCCCGCGGCCCTGGGCCCCTGGCAGGACGGCGGTGGGCCGGTGCCGACGTCGTCGGACTGCGTTCCGATCGTCTCGGTCGGTGCGCTGAACCCGAATTGCCGCACCGATGCCCTGTTCAGCAACGCCGGTCCGTGGGTGCGCTGCCACGTGCCGGGGGCCGCCGTGGTCAGCACGATGCCGGCCTTCGAGGGGGGCAACCTGCCGGGTGCCCGGATGCGGGCCTTCGGTCGCACCCGGGAGACGATCGACCCCGACGACTTCCGTGGCGGCTTCGCCGTCTGGAGCGGTACGTCGTTCGCGGCGCCCCTGATGGCCGGGGTGCTGGCCCAGGGGCTCCTGGAGAAGCTGGGCGAGCAGTCGGTGGCGGGCGAGACCGTCGACTCCGCGGTGCGCCGGGCCTGGGATGTGGTGGAGAGCGTGACGCCGATCCGGTCCTGACGCCATGATGGAGACGTGCTCTCCTCGGAAGAGCTTCACCATCGGGGCGTGACCGCCATCAACAGCGGTCGGATCCGACACGCCAAGACCCTCCTGGAGCGGGCCCGCGAGCGGGCCGAGGGGGACGAACTGCGGGCCCGGATCGAGGCGAGCCTGGCCTACGTGGCCGCCGAGATCGGCGACTTCGACGCCGCGATCGCGCTCTGCGACAGCGCGCTGGGCCACGTCCAGCCCGGCTCGGAGACCCGCGGCGTGGTCGCCGGCCAGCGCGCGCTGCTGTCGATGCGGCGCGGGGAGACCGCGGACGCGCTGAGCTCCTTCGACCTGGCCATCCGGGAGCTGAGCGACCCGGCCGAGCTCGGCAAGGTCCACATGAACCGCGGTGACGTCTACCTCCAGCAGGGCCACCCCCACCTCGCCGTGGCCGACTTCGAGGCCGCGGTGGCCCAGCTCGCGGCGGTCTCCCGGCCGATCGACGCCGCGATGGCCAGGCACAACCTCGGCTACGCGCACTTCCTCCGCGGCGACCTGCTGCTGGCGATGGACCACATGGACTCCGCCCGGCAGGTGCTCGACGGCATCAGCCCGGTGGTCAAGGCGATCGGCGACCAGGACCGCGCCGAGGTGCTGATCGCGGCCGGGCTGGTCGCGGAGGGTCAGCACGCCCTGCGGGAGGCCTCCCAGGCCTATGCCTCCCGGCACCTGCACCAGCGCCGCGGCGAGGCGCAGCTGGCCCTGGCCCGCACGCTGGCGCTGACCGACCCGGGGGCCGCGCTCTCGGCGGCGCGGGCGGCCCGGCGGCTGTTCACCCGCACCGACTCGGCGGCCTGGTTGGTGCGCGCCGACGCCGTCGTGCTGGCCTGCGAGGTGGAGCTCGGCAGCACCGACCCGGCGCTGGTCGCCCGCGGGGACGCCCTGGTCGAGGCCTTGCTCGAGCAGGGCCTGGTGTGGGCCGCCGTGCTGGTGCGCCTCAACGTCGCGCGAGCCGTCACCCGGGGCGGCGACCTCGCCGAGGCGCGTCGCCGGCTGGCCAGGGTCCGGGCCGGCAGTCGTGCCCCGCTGGCGGTCCGGCTGCTCGGCCACGACGTACGGGCCGAGGTGGAGGCCCTCGCGGGCCGGCGCGGCCGGGCGCTGCAGCACCTGCGGGTGGGGCTGCGCGACCTGCACTCGTGGCAGAGCACCTTCGGCAGCCTCGACCTGCAGACGCTGGTGGCCGGACACGGTGCCCGGGTCGCCCGGCGGGGCCTGTCGATCGCGGTCGAGGGGGGCCGCCCGGACGTCCTCTTCGAGTGGTCCGAGCGGGCCCGGATGCTGGCCAGCCGGGTGGCGCCGGTGCGGGCGCCGGCCGACCGGACGATCGCCGAGGACCTCGCCGAGCTCCGCCGGCTGGCCCCCACGGCCACCGGCCCCAACGCCGTCAGCCCTCACGCTGTCGGCCCGACCGCGGCCGACGAGCGCGGTGCCGAGCTGCGCCGACGGGTCCGGGAGAAGGACTGGCAGCACCGCGGCTCCGGTCAGGTCAGCGAGCCGTGCCGACTCGACGAGGTCCAGGCGGTCCTGGGCGACGACACCGCGTTGGTCGCGTACGTCGGCACCGTCGACCGGATCGTCGGGCTGGTGGTGACCGGGAGCAGCGCCGAGGTCGTGGACCTGGCCTCGCGGCACCAGCTGGGTGCGGTCCTGGGCGGGTTGGCGCCGGACCTGGACATGGCGGCCTCGGTGGACGGGCTGCCGGCGGCGGTGACCCGGATGGTGCGTGCCGAGCTGGGGGACCGGCTCGACGACCTCGCCGGCCTGCTGGTGCACCCGGTGCTGCGGGTGCTGGGCGAGCGCTCCCTGGTGATCACGCCGTCCGGGATGCTCTCCGGCGTCCCCTGGAGCCTGCTCGACGGCCTGCGTGGCCGACCCGTCACGGTCGCCCAGTCGGCCACCTCCTGGCTGGGCCGACGGACCAGCCCGCTGCGGATGGACACGGCCGGATTCGTCGCCGGCCCACACGTCGCCCGGGCGGCCGACGAGGTCCGGGCGGCTGCCGGCACCTGGTCCTCGGCGCACGTGCTGGCCGGTGCCGCGGCCACGGCGTCGGCCGTGGCAGGGCTGGCCTCCCGCTCCGACGTGCTGCACGTGGCGGCGCACGGCCGGCACTCCGCGGCCAACCCGATGTTCTCCGGGCTCGAGCTCGTCGACGGCCCCTGGTTCGGCTACGACATCGACCAGTTGGACTCGGTGCCCGACGTGGTGCTCCTCTCGGCGTGCGAGGTGGGCCGCTCCACGGTCCGCTACGGCGAGGAGCTGATCGGGATGACGGCCGCCTGGTTGCACGCCGGCACCCGCTGCGTGATCGCCTCGGCGGCCGCGGTGAACGACGACGTCGCGCACGACGTGCTGGTCCGGGTGCACCACTCGCTGGGGGCCGGCCAGGACCCGGCCACGGCCCTCGCCTCCGCGGTGGGAGCGGTGGACGGCGCCGCGCCGCCGGCGCCGTTCGTCTGCTTCGGATGAGCGACCTCCGGGCGCCCGACCGACCGTCGGAGGTGCCGCGGAACGGGTCGTGAGACGCGGCGGAAATTGGCGGGCGTGCGCCGGTATCACCGCGAGGAGGTCGCCCTCCTGTAGGTCGACACCCTCGGCGGCGAACGCCGTGGCCACGACATCGGAGGAGACAGCGACATGACCCACCACGACAGCCCCGTCGACCTCGAGGCGATCCGCTCCGCGCTCGCCGAGGACGACGAACCTTCCTGGGAGCCCGGGGAGACCTCCATGACGCGGATGTCCGACCAGGACGTCACGATGCGTCTCGGCGTGCCGCTGCCGGATCCCGGCGAGCTCGCCCAACTGGACCGCAAGGCGGCCAAGGTCCGTGCGTTCGCGGCCGCCCCGTCGGCGGGTGACGCCACGGCGCTCCCGGCCAAGCACGACCTGCGCAACATCGGTGGCGCCAACTACGCCGGGGCGATCCGCAACCAGGGCTCCTGCGGGTCCTGCGTCGCGTTCGGCTCGGTCGCGGTGATGGAGGGCACGGCGCGCTACAGCCGGCGTACGCCCGGCCTGAACGTCGACCTCTCCGAGGCCCACCTCTTCTACGGCCACGGTGCCGGGCACGGCGTGACCTGTCAGACCGGGTGGCTCCCGAAGCCGGCGCTGGCCGAGTGTGCCAGCAAGGGCATCACCTACGAGGCCAACTGGCCCTACACCTCGGGCAACACCAACGGCGGCTCCGCGCCGGCCAACTGGGAGTCGCACCGCGGCAAGGCCACCGGCAGCGTCGACCTCACCAGCAAGGTCGCCGACATCAAGCAGCACCTGGTCAACACCGGCCCGGTGACGGCCTGCTTCATCGTCTACAACGACTTCTTCGGCTACACCAGCGGCGTCTACAAGCACGTGTCCGGCGCCCAGGCGGGCGGCCACTGCGTGGCGATCGTCGGGTACGACGACAGCCAGGGCGCGTGGATCTGCAAGAACAGCTGGGGCACCGGGTGGGGGATGAACGGGTTCTTCCTCATCAAGTACGGCGAGTGCTACATCGACACCTGGCAGAACGTCGCGGTCAGCGGGGTCAACCTGCGCACCTGGACCGGGAACGTCAAGGTGCTCGGCGCCTACGCCAGCGGACACCAGCGCAACGGGTGGGTCTACATGGAGAACACCGGCTGGCTCCTGGTCGGTGGCACCACCGACACCGCCCACACCGCCCTGTTCGCCGACCTGCTGAACGCCAAGGAGGAGAACGCCTTCGTCGGCGCCTACAACGACGACGGCAAGATCACCCAGCTCTACGCCTACTGACCCGCACCCGACCCATCAGACGAGGAGACAACTCCATGAGCACCAAGACGAATCCCCGCTCCGCCGAGGCTCCCGAGGCACCTCCGGCGCCGCGCACCGAGCAGCCGCAGGAGCTGACCGCCGAGCAGTTGCAGCTGCTCGCCTCCACCGGGGAGGTGAGTGCGACCGGGGCAGGTGAGGGCGAGGCCCCGGCGATGGCGCCGCCCGGCTCCGCAGCCGGTCTCTCCGCCTCCGCGGCAGGCGCCACGATCAGCGGACAGAAGATCAACGCGCTCTGGGCCGACCAGACCAACCGCAACTCCTGGGCCCACCTGGAGACCGCCGGTTGGAAGCGGCTCAGCCCGCTCAGCGACAGCGGCTCGACGAACATGACCCTGTTGGCCGGGCACGCCCGGGCGACCGGTCACGCGCCGTACGCGAACGAGGACCCGGCCGGCACGATCGCGTACATGTACGTCTGGTGACCTCATGCGCCACCAGATCGTCGAACCGGCCTCCAGCGCTGCCGCCCGCCTCCGGGTGGGCGACACGCTGGAGGTACGGCTGTTGCAGATCGGCGGCACCGGCTACCTCTGGCAGGTCGACGAGGTGCCGCCGGAGCTGACCCTGG
This sequence comes from Nocardioides sp., assembly GCF_041600255.1. Taxonomy (GTDB): domain Bacteria; phylum Actinomycetota; class Actinomycetes; order Propionibacteriales; family Nocardioidaceae; genus Nocardioides. Next base: position 8,648 of record NZ_JBFIKK010000076.1, read on the forward strand.
ACGCCGACGAGGGCGTGGTCAGCTCCACCAGCAGGGCCGGCGCGGCCGGGCACCACGCGTTCGTCTTCTCGGCCCAGCACCCGGGGCGGGGGGACCTGGTGCTCCGGCTCTCCAGGCCGTGGGAGGACGAGATCGAGGACGAGGTCACGCTCGACGTGACCGTCGGCGAGTGACCGCCCACCTCAGAGGCGGGAGCGCAACCAGCCGAAGTCGCTGAGGTGCTCGCCGACGCCTCCGGGCGTCTCGCAGATCACCGGCGCACCGGCGTCGCGCACGACGGACGCGAGCAGCGCCGGATCGATCCGGCCTGCTCCGAAGTTGGCGTGCCGGTCGGCGCCGGAGTCGAAGTCGTCGCGGCTGTCGTTGGCGTGCACGAGGTCGATCCGGCCGGTGATGCGTCGTACGTCATCGACGACGGTCTCCAGGGCGTTGCCGCCGGCGTGGGCGTGGCAGGTGTCCAGGCAGAAGCCGACCTGGTCGGCACCCTCCGTGCCGTCGATCGCGTCCCAGATCCGGCCGATCCGGTCGAGGTGACGGGTCATCGCGTTCTCCCCGCCGGCCGTGTTCTCGATCAGCAGCGGCAGCTTGAGGTCGGTCGCCTCGATCGCCTTGCGCCAGTTGTCGAACCCCTTCTCCGGGTCGTCGGCCTTGTTCACGTGGCCACCGTGCACGATCAGCCCCCGGGCGCCGATGGCCGCCGCGGCGTCGACGTGCTTCTGCAGCAGCTTGCGGGACGGGATCCGGATCCGGTTGTTCGTGGTCGCCACGTTGATCACGTACGGCGCGTGCACGTACAGCGCGACCCCGGCCTCCTCGGCCCTGGCCCGGAGGGCCTCGGCGCCGCCGGGGTAGGCGATCTCCGGGCCCTGGTAGCTCTGCGGGTCGCCGAGGAAGAACTGCACCAGCGGAGCCTTCCGGGCCTGCGCCTCCGCGACGGGGTCGGTCTGGTCGACGTGGGCTCCGATGGCGATGTCCATGGCGTCATCGTAGGAAGCGCCCCCGAGGCCCGGGTCGGTGCCCGATGACGAGTTGGGGACACCCCCGGCCCGCTGCTAGCCTGTGGCGTCCTTGTCTGCACCGACCCCACCGACGGGGAAGGTCGACGAGGAACCCCGCACCCGTCACCCGACGATCGCGGGGAACGCAACGCCCTCCTGCCACGGAAGTTCCGTGGCCGCCGAGTCCAGAGGAGGTGGAGACCGCTTTGCGTACCTATGAAGTCATGGTCATCCTCGACCCCAGCCTTGAAGAGCGCACCATCGAGCCGTCGCTCGACAAGTACCTCAACGTCATCCGCAAGGACGGCGGCTCGATCGAGTCCGTCGACGTGTGGGGCCGCCGCCGGCTGGCCTACGAGGTCAAGAAGAACGCCGAAGGCATCTACGCCGTCATCTCGCTGAAGGCCGAGCCGGCCACGGTCAAGGAGTTCGACCGCCAGCTCACCCTCAACGAGTCGATCCTGCGTACGAAGGTCATGCGTCCCGACGCTCACTGAGCATCGGGTTCTGTGGACGAACCCTTTCGCCTGTCGGCGGCTCCGGCCACGATGGGCGAGAACATTCCAGCGAGCTAGGAGATCCGCATGGCAGGCGAGACCGTCATCACGGTGGTCGGCAACCTCGTCGACGACCCGGAGCTGCGCTTCACCCCCTCGGGTGCGGCCGTGGCGAACTTCCGGATCGCGTCGACTCCCCGCACCTTCGACAAGCAGACCAACGAGTGGAAGGACGGCGACTCGCTGTTCCTCTCCTGCTCGGTCTGGCGTCAGGCCGCGGAGAACGTCGCCGAGTCCCTTCAGCGCGGCATGCGTGTCGTCGTGACGGGTCGCCTGAAGTCGCGGACCTACGAGACCCGCGAGGGTGAGAAGCGCACCGTCTTCGAGATCGAGGTCGAAGAGGTGGGCCCCTCCCTCAAGTACGCGACCGCCAAGGTCACCCGCACCACCCGCTCCGGCGGTGGCGGTGGGGGTTACTCCGGCGGTGGCGGCCAGGGCGGCGGCGCCCCGCAGGGCGGCGACGACCCGTGGGCCACTCCTGCTCCGCAGGCGTCCAACCAGGGTGCCTCGAACGCCCAGGACCCCTGGGGTGCACCCGGCGCGGGCTCGGACGAGCCCCCGTTCTGATCCGCACCCCGGTCGCCCGGCTCACCTGAGCCGGCGGCCACCAGCCAACCGACAGCCCACCATTCCGGCTCAGTAACCACTCTGCGCCGGGCTTCGCGAAAGGAAGCACCACAATGGCCAAGGCAGTGATTCGCAAGCCCAAGAAGAAGGTTTGCCAGTTCTGCAAGGAGAAGGCGACCGGTGTCGACTACAAGGACACCACCCTGCTCCGCAAGTTCATCTCCGACCGCGGCAAGATCCGCGCGCGTCGGGTCACCGGCAACTGCGTCCAGCACCAGCGGGACGTCGCGATCGCGGTCAAGAACGCCCGCGAGGTCGCACTGCTGCCCTACACGTCCACCGGTCGCTGAGAGGAGCTGACACGATGAAGCTCATTCTGACCCAGGAGGTCACCGGTCTCGGTGCCCCCGGCGACGTGGTCGAGGTCAAGGACGGCTACGGCCGCAACTACCTCGTCCCCCGTGGCGTTGCGATCCGTTGGACGCGTGGCGCCGAGAAGACCGTCGAGTCGATCAAGACCGCCCGCGCCAGCCGCGCGGTGCGCGACCACGACCACGCGGCCGAGATCAAGACCAAGCTCGAGTCGGGTCCGGTTGCCGTGAAGGTGCGCTCGGGCGCGGGTGGGCGGCTCTTCGGTGCCGTCACCGTTGCCGAGATCGCCAGCGCGCTGACCGAGGCGACCGGCGAGCCGGTCGACAAGCGCACGATCGCGGTCAAGAACCCGATCAAGTCGCTCGGTTCGCACCTGGTCTCGGTCAAGCTGCACGACGACGTGTCGGCCTCGGTGGCCCTCAACGTCATCCCCGCCTGACCCAGCACCAACGCACCAGGGCCGTTCCTCCTTCGGGAGGAACGGCCCTGGTGTGATTTCGGGGTTGTGAGCGGGAGGCTCAGTCGGGGGGGAAGACCAGCGCGTCGACCTTGACGGCCCGGCGGTTGCTCAGCGACTCGATCACGATCTGGCCCGAGGTCACCACCGAGCGCGGGCCGCGGATGACGTACTCCCGCCGCAGGCGCGACGTGCCCGAGCGCAGGTTGATGTAGGTCCAGTAGGAGCGCCCGACCCGCACCCGCAGCTTGCCCAGCGCGGGGCCCGACGGCGCGATCAGTCGGACGCCGCGGACGTCGGAGGCCTTGAACTTCACCCGGGCGCCGCGGGTCCGGGTCACCAGCTGGTCGCCCTTGAAGGCTCCCTTGCGGTTGAGCTGGGTCCAGCCCCTGCCGCCCTTCAGGTTGAACGGCACGGTGAACTGCTTGACGGCCAGGCTCGGGTCCTGGTTGCCGGCCTGGTCGGTGGCGAGCACCGTGAAGACCTTGTCGCCGCCGGAGAGCTTCCGCAGCGGGACCTTGCCCTCCTTGCAGGGCACGGCGAAGCCGTTCAGCGAGCAGTCGTAGGTGACGTCCGGCTCGCTCGCGGTCAGCCGGAAGGTGGCCTTGGGCTGCTCGGTGACCGGGCTGCTGCTGCCGTTCGGGTCGTAGGGGCCGCCCACGACGTAGGCGTGCGGGACCACCGTGTCCTGGCGCCACGAGACCGACTCCGGGGTGGCGTCCTCGTCCGGCGTGTCGTAGTCCGGGGTGCCGAAGGGCGGGGGCGGGGTCTGCGGGTTGTCGTAGACGATCGCCCGGTCGGAGCGGTCGTAGGCGCGGACCGTGAAGGTGTACCGGCTGCCGTCGGTCGTGTCGGTGAGGCCGGTGTAGCTGCGCGGGCTCGTGCAGTCCTGCCAGTCGTGGGCCTGCGAGGGGCCCTCGAGCTTGCATTCGAGCCGCATCTCGTCGGTGTCGTTGGGGTCGGTCTCGACCACGGCGAAGGTCAGGGTGACGGCGTCGGTGCGGGTCCACCCGGCGGCGTTGGGGCTGGGGACGAGCGGCTCGAGGCTGGTCTCCGGCGGGGTGGCGTCGTCACAGGCCGAGGGCGGCAGCGGCTTGGGCACCTCGGACGAGCAGACCGGGTCGGCGGCGCCGGCCGGTGAGGCCGGACCGACCAGGGGCATCAGGGCGGAGACCAGCACCACGCCCACCCACGGCGCGACACCTCGACGAATTCCGGACCCCATGACAACAACTCCCTAGACCGAGCACGACGCGTCCCTCCGTTGAACAACGGAAGGACACCCACAAGGCTACGTCGCGGAGGCGTCGGGCGTGGTGCGGTTGACCACACTGGCCCAGGGGCGGGAGGCGTAGGTGAAGAGCAGCACGATCAAGGAGAGGGTCAGCAGCCCGGTGCCGATGTAGAGGCTGCTCTCCAGGGCGGCCCACCCGGCGCCGAAGACCAACACCGGCAGCGCCGCCAGCAGCAGGTACGCCGTGCGGGCGATGGCCAGCCAGCCGCCGGCCCGGCGGTCGCCCGCCGAACGGGCCCGGGCGGCGAGCAGGTGGCAGAGCAGTGCCTGGCTGAGCAGCGCGGGCAGGTTGCGGGCCCAGTCGATGGCCGAGGACTCCGTCGCGGTCCGCTCCAGCAGGGCATCGGTGACGGCCGGGAACCAGAAGACGGCCGCGATCACCAGGGCCACCCCGGCCAGGGCGAGCAGGCTCTTCTTCGCCTCGGCCGGCAGGTCGAGGTCCCGGACACCGAGCAGGACCAGCAGCCAGCCGACGTAGTCGGGCAGCAGGTCGTAGCCGTGGAAACCCTCGGCGGGCGCGACCAGCAGGATGATGACGAGCCCCATCGCGATCGACTGCAGGGGCTTCATGGCGGCCAGACTAGGGGATTCAGCCGGCCGCCCGGGGCCGGGCTCCGTACGTCGCGGCACCGGTCACCAGCCAGTCGTCGCGCAGCTCGCGGTGCCGGAGCACGGCCAACCGGGACCCCATGAAGATCACCACGAAGAGCACCCAGATCGCCACCAGTCCGGCCCCGAGCGCTGCGGCGGCGAGGACCAGGGGCGCGTAGACGATGAGCGTCAGCAGCCCGGCGCGGGCGAGGTAGGCGCCGTCCCCGGCCCCGATCAGCACGCCGTCCAGCACGAAGACCAGCCCGGCGATCGGTTGGCCCAGCGCGGCGACGACGAGAACCGGCACGAGCAGCGACTGCACGTCGGCATCGGGGGTGAAGAGGCTGCCCAGGAACGGACTGCCGGCTGCCAGCAGCAGACCGGTGACCACCCCCGAGACCACCCCCCAGCGCAGCATCCGGCGGACCAGGGCCCGGGTCCCGGAGGCGTCGCCCGCGCCAAGCGTGCGCCCGGTGAGCGCCTGGGCAGCGATCGCGATCGCATCCAGGGCGAAGGCCAGGAAGGTCCAGAGCGTGAGCGCGAGCTGGTGGGTGGCCAGGTGCAGCGCCTCGGTGCCCGGGGAGCCGGCTCCGGCCGCGACGGCGTACGTCGTGACCAGCAGGGCGGCGCGCAGGGTGACCGTCCGGACCACCAGCGGCACGGCGGCTCGTCCGGAGGCCCGGACGCCGGCCAGGTCGGGCAGCAGCGAGGCACCCTCGCGGCGTGCGGCCCGGGCGACGACGCCGACCAGGACGGCAGCGCTGACCACCTGGGCCAGCACCGAGCCCCAGGCCGAGCCGGCGATGCCGAGCGCCGGGATCGGACCGAGCCCGTAGACCAGGACCACGTTGGCCACGATGTTGAGAGCGTTGCCGCCGACGGCGACGAGCAGGGGTGTCCGGGTGTCCTGGAGGCCGCGCAGGACGCCGGTGGCGGCCAGCATCAGCAGCAGCGGGACGGTGCCGAGGAAGGCGATCCGCAGGTAGGTGGCCGCCGGTTCGGCGACCCGGGCGTCGGCACCGAAGGTCGCGACCAGTGGGTCGGTGAAGGCGACTCCGAGGATCGTGACCACGGTCCCGATCGCGACGGCCAGCCAGAGCCCGTCCACCCCCTGGGTCATCGCGCCCCGGAGATCGGCGGCGCCCAGGCGGCGCGCGACCTGGGCGGTGGTGCCGTAGGCGAGGAAGACGCAGAGCCCGATCGCGGTCTGCAGGACGGCGGCGGCGATCCCGAGGCCGGCCAGCGGGGCAGTGCCCAGACGACCCACGATCGCGGCGTCGGCGAGCAGGAAGAGGGGCTCGGCGACGAGGGCCAGGAACGCCGGACCGGCGAGGCGGAGGATCTCGCGGTCCCGGGGGTGCGGCATGGGGTGATCGTAGTCACAGTAAGGACCAGATGACCCCTCAGGCTCCCACGGTGACTAGTGCGTCACCCCCTGTGGGTAACTAGTCCTTACCTGTGGGAATCCCCGGGGCCGGTCGCCTTGTCGACAAACATCCTGGCGACGGACAGGTAACCGGACGGTGAATGAGACGGCCCGGTAACTGTTTTTCCTCCACAGGCCGGGAACGATGTTTGTGCAGGTCAGAGCGGGTGCAGCCGTCTGAGAAACTTGGTTGTCCACAAGAGCGTCCCCATGCTGTGCACATCTACGAGCGTGTCGTCCACGGGGAAGTCGGAGTTATGCACAGGGCCTGTGGACAACGGGCTGTCCCCGGGGTGCCCGGGGAGCGTACGGTCCGCAACTGTCGGTACCTCCCCCTACGGTGCAACTGGCACCGGACGAACCGAATCTCTCGCCCCAGGAGGCCCCGTGAGCATCGCCGAGCAGGACACCCGGGGCATGCCCGACCCGCCGATGGACGACTGGGGCGACGGCCCCGCGTCGTACGCCCCCGGCGAGCGACCGAGCTCTCCCAACGACCGCACCCCGCCCCAGGACATGGCGGCGGAGCAGTCCGTGCTCGGGGCGATGCTGCTGAGCAAGGACGCGATCGCCGACGTCGCCGAGGTGCTGCGGGGCACGGACTTCTACCGGCCCGCGCACGAGACGATCCACGACGTCATCATCGACCTCTACGGCCGCAGCGAGCCGGTCGACATGGTCACCACCGCGGCCGAGCTCCAGCGCCGGGGCGAGCTCCAGCGGATCGGCGGCGCGCCGTACCTGCACACGCTCTCGGCCAACGTGCCCATCGCGGCGAACGCCGGCTACTACGCCGAGATCGTGCGGGAGAAGGCGATCCTGCGCCGGCTGGTCGACGCGGGCACCAAGATCGTCCAGATCGGCTATGCCGGCGAGGGCCAGGTCGACGACGTCGTCGACCAGGCGCAGGCGGAGGTCTACAAGATCACCGAGCGTCGCTCCTCGGAGGACTACTCCCCGCTCAGCGACATCATGGACGGCGTCCTCGACGAGATCGAGGCGATCGGCAACCGGGAGGCCGGGCTGTACGGCGTCCCGACCGGCTTCGCCGACCTCGACGACCTGACCAACGGTCTGCACTCGGGTCAGATGATCATCGTCGCGGCCCGCCCCGCCATGGGAAAGAGCACCCTGGCCCTCGACCTGTGCCGTGCGGCGTCGATCCACAACAACCTGACCAGCTGCTTCTTCAGCCTGGAGATGACGCGCTCGGAGATCACGATGCGTCTGCTCTCGGCGGAGGCGAAGGTCCCGCTGAACCACATCCGCAACGGCAACATGAACGACGACGACTGGGCCAAGCTCGCGCGCAAGATGGGTGAGGTCTCCTCGGCGCCGATGTTCATCGACGACTCGCCGAACATGACGATGATGGAGATCCGGGCGAAGGCGCGGCGGCTCAAGCAGCGTCACGACCTCAAGCTCATCGTGATCGACTACATGCAGCTGATGTCGTCGGGCAAGAAGGTCGAGTCGCGTCAGCTCGAGGTCTCGGAGTTCTCTCGTCAGATCAAGCTGCTCGCCAAGGAGCTCGAGCTCCCGATCATCGCGCTCTCGCAGCTCAACCGTGGTCCCGAGCAGCGCGGCGACAAGCGCCCGATGATGAGCGACCTGCGTGAGTCCGGTTCGCTGGAGCAGGACGCCGACATGGTGATCCTGCTGCACCGCGACGACGTCTACGAGAAGGAGTCGACCCGCCCCGGCGAGGCCGACCTGATCGTGGCCAAGCACCGCAACGGCCCCACCCGCGACATCACCGTGGCGTTCCAGGGGCACTATTCGCGGTTCGTGGACATGGCGCACTGATCGTTGCGAATTTCGCGCACAGATGAAACAGAGGCCGTTTCGTTTCAGTTCTCTCTGCAGATGGCCGACGATTGGCGGCATCCCGGCTGGCGCAGACCCGGCTGCAACTCCTGCATCTCGCTGAGCCGATACAACGAAGCCGTCTCGGCGAGAGCGCTAGCCGCCACCTCGTACCTACCGCCATGCCAGCCGGATTCCACTGACTGGGAGAGCAGCACTGTGGACGAACCGTTTCACCTGTCGGTGGGTGCGCTTATCCTCGAACGG